>NZ_LZEU01000001.1:4618402-4949305 GCF_014490745.1 Pseudomonas alcaligenes
GTAGGCGTTCGAGTCGCTCCAGGTGTTGCGCGGGTTGAGCAGGTTGGTCTCGACGCCCGGCACGGCCTTCGGCACGCTCAGGTTGATGATCGGCAGCTGCTCGGTTTCGGCACCGATCAGCGCGCCGCTCTGGATGGCCGCGATCACGCCACGGGTGGTGGGGATGTTGAAGCGCTTGCCCACGCCGTAGCCACCGCCAGTCCAGCCGGTGTTGACCAGGTAGACCTTGGAACCGAAGCCACGGATGCGCTTGATCAGCAGCTCGGCGTATTCGCCGGCCGGACGCGGGAAGAACGGCGCGCCGAAGCAGGTGGAGAAGGTCGACTTGATGCCGCCGCCGCTGCCCATTTCGGTGGAACCGACCAGCGCGGTGTAGCCGGACAGGAAGTGGTAGGCCGCCTGCTCTTCGCTGAGGATCGACACCGGCGGCAGCACGCCAGTCAGGTCGCAGGTCAGGAAGATCACGGCATTCGGCTCGCCGCCGAGGTTCTTCTCGGAGCGCTTCTCGACCAGCTCCAGCGGGTAGGCCGCACGGCTGTTCTGGGTCAGGCTGTCGTCGGTGTAGTCCGGCACGCGGTTGTCGTCGAGCACCACGTTTTCCAGCACGGCGCCGAACTGGATGGCTTTCCAGATTACCGGCTCGTTCTTCTCGGACAGGTCGATGCACTTGGCGTAGCAGCCGCCTTCGATGTTGAACACCACGCCCACGCCCCAGCCGTGCTCGTCGTCACCGATCAGGTAACGGCTCGGGTCGGCGGACAGGGTGGTCTTGCCGGTGCCGGACAGGCCGAAGAACAGGGTCACGTCGCCTTCTTCGCCGATGTTGGCAGCGCAGTGCATCGGCAGCACGTCGGCTTCCGGCAGCAGGAAGTTCTGCACGGAGAACATGGCTTTCTTCATTTCACCGGCGTAGCGCATGCCGGCGATCAGGACTTTCTTGGCGGCGAAGTTAATGATCACGCAGCCATCGGAGTTGGTGCCGTCACGCTCCGGCACGCACTCGAAGTTGGCCACGTTGAGGATCTGCCACTCGGCCTTGGCGCCCGGGTTGTAGGTTTCCGGGTTGATGAACAGGCAACGGCCGAACAGGTTCTGCCAGGCGGTCTGGGTGGTCATCTTGACCGGCAGGTAGTGCGCTTCGGCGGAGCCGACGTGCACGTAGGAAACGAAATGATCCTGGGCCTGGTTGAAGGCTTCAACGCGATCCCACAGGGCATCGAACTTGTCGGCCGGGAACGGACGGTTGATGTTGCCCCAGGCGATTTTCGCCTCGGTGCTCGGCTCCTGGACGATGAAGCGGTCGGCCGGGGAACGGCCGGTACGGTGGCCGGTGCGCACGACCAGAGAGCCGTTGGCGGCCAGCTCGCCTTCGCCCCGACGGATGGCCTCTTCGACCAGTTGGGCAGCGCTGATATCGGTGTATACGGCGGTGTTGGCTTGCGTCATGAGGATCCCCGTCGGCCGCTGGCCGAGTCTTCCGAACATTGTGTAGTGACGGTCAAATGCCACTACAGCGATAAAAAAGTCGCGGGAGTATGCCAGAAAAGCACCTCCCTTGGCAGCCTCTGATCTCTTCGTGCATCCGATAGACGCACACTATCGATCAATGGCGGGTTGCCGATGGCTTCTGACTGCCGGCGCCAACGAAGAGTTGCGTGACGTCGGCAGCATCGAAGGCATAGCGCTGGTTGCAGAACTGGCAGTCGATCACCACCTGTCCGCCATGCTCGGCCAGCAGCGCTTCGGCATCGGCCTGGCCGAGGCTGACCAGGGCACGCGACGAGCGCTCACGCGAGCAGCTGCAGCGGAACTGCAGCGGCGCGGCATCGAACAGGCGCACCGACTCCTGGTGGTAGAGGCGATGCAGCACCGTCTCGTTGTCCAGGCCGAGCAGCTCTTCGGCGCTCAGGGTGTTGGCCAGGGTCAGCAGGTGTTCCCAGCTGGCAGCGCGCTCGTCCGCTTCGCGCAGGCGATCCGCCGGCAGCTGTTGCAGCAGCAGGCCGCGGGCACGCTGGCCGTCGGCATGCAGCCAGAAACGCGTGGGCAGCTGCTCGGAAGTGGCAAAGTAGGCGGACAGGCAGTCGGCCAGGCTGTCGCCTTCCAGGGCGACTATGCCCTGGTAGCGCTGGCCCTGCTTGGGATCGACGGTCAGCGCCAGGGTGCCTTCCGGCATCAGCTCGGCCAGACCAGCGGCGGCGCCGATCTGCTCGGCGTGGTAGCGGGCGATGCCGCGCACCTCACGCTCGCTGGAGATCTCGATCATCAGCAGCGGCACCGGCCCGGCGGAGCGCGCCTGCAGGATCAGCAGGCCGTCGAACTTCAGGGTGCCGACCAGCAGCGCGGCGGCGGCGAGCATCTCGCCGAGCAGCTGGGCCACCGGCTGCGGGTAGGGATGCTTGGCCAGCACATGCTGGTAGCTCTCACCGAGGCTGGCCAGTTCGCCACGCACGTCGGTGTCGTCAAACAGAAAACGCTGGGTGAAATCGGACATGTCCGGATTCCGCTTGATTTCAGGGCCGGCGATTTTAGGCGCAAAGGCCGGCGCGACCAAGCGCCGGTTGTCTAGCCGTGCCGTTCAGTCCTGTCCGCCGCGGAACTGCTGGAGCTGGCGGCGCTGTTTCTTGCTCGGCCGGCCGTCGGTCTGCAGGCCGATGGCGCCGGCACGGCGCAGTTCGGCGGCGGCCTCGCGGCGGGCAATGCTGTCGGCCGTCTCGCGATAGAGCAGCTGCGCCTCGGGCGCACCACGACGCACCATGGACAGGGCCAGAACCACCACGGTGCGCTCGTCGAACCCGGCGCGGATCACATATTCATCGCCCAGCCGAGGCTCCTTGGCCGGCTTGCAGCGCTCGCCGCGGCAATGCACCTTGCCGCCCTCGATGGCCTCCTTGGCCTGGGCCCGGGTCTTGTAGAAGCGCGCCGCCCACAGCCACTTGTCCAGGCGCACCTTGTCGTCGTCTTTATCGCTCATCGTTGGCTCGAAAAAAGTCCGCTATGGGTGCGGATTTTGCCTGATGCAGTTGTCACATGGCGCATCTAGAATGCCTGCATCGCTGATGGAAGCCTGTATTGAAGACTTTCGACCAACTTTCCGTGATCGGTTTGCGCGAATGGATCAACCTGCCGGAGCTCGGCATGGTCGGCCTGCGCGCCAAGATCGACACCGGCGCCAGCACCTCGACCCTGCATGCCAGCGACATCGTGTCCTTCGAGCGTGACGGCGCGCCCTGGGTACGCTTCACCGCGCACTTCGGCACCCTGGTGCAACGGCGTCACCGCTGCGAGGCGCCGCTGGTAACGGTGAAGACCATCAAGAGTTCCAATGGCCAGACCCAGAGCCGCTACGTGATCCGTACCGCGCTGATGCTGGGCGACCGCCAGTGGCTGGTGGAATTCACCCTGGCCTGCCGCAAGACCATGCGCTACCGGGTGCTGCTCGGCTCCAAGGCGTTGATCACGGGCCAACTGGTGGTCAACCCGGCGCTCACCTACGTGCAAGACAAACCGCAACTGCCCTCCTCCCCCGGTGCCCCATGAAGATCGCCATTCTGTCGCGCAATCCGCGCCTGTATTCGACTCGCCGCCTGGTGGAAGCCGGCGAGGCACGCGGCCACGAGATGGTGGTGATCGATACCCTGCGCGCCTACATGAACATCGCCAGCCACAAGCCGCAGATCCACTACCGCGGCAAGCCGCTGGAGGGTTTCGACGCGGTGATTCCGCGCATCGGCGCATCGGTGACCTTCTATGGCTGCGCGGTGCTGCGCCAGTTCGAGATGCAGGGCGTGTTCCCGCTCAACGAGTCGGTGGCGATCAGCCGCTCGCGTGACAAGCTGCGCTCGCTGCAGCTGCTGTCGCGCAAAGGCATCGGCCTGCCGGTGACCGGCTTCGCCCACTCGCCGGACGACATTCCCGATCTGATTCAGATGGTCAACGGCGCGCCGCTGGTGATCAAGGTGCTGGAAGGCACCCAGGGCATCGGCGTGGTGCTCTGCGAGACCGAAAAAGCCGCCGAGTCGGTGATCGAGGCGTTCATGGGCCTCAAGCAGAACATCATGGTGCAGGAGTACATCAAGGAAGCCGGCGGCGCCGACATCCGCTGCTTCGTGGTCGGCGACAAGGTGATCGCGGCGATGAAGCGCCAGGCCAAGCCCGGCGAGTTCCGCTCCAACCTGCACCGCGGCGGCGTGGCCAGCCTGATCAAGATCACCCCGGAAGAACGCATGACCGCCATCCGCGCGGCCAAGGTCATGGGCCTGTCGGTAGCCGGGGTCGACATCCTGCGCTCCAACCACGGTCCGCTGGTGATGGAAGTGAACTCCTCGCCCGGCCTGGAGGGCATCGAGACCACCACCGGCAAGGACGTGGCCGCCATCATCATCGAGTACCTGGAAAAGAACGCCGAGCCCGGCCAGACCCGCACCAAAGGCCGCGGCTGACTAACCCACGACTAAACCGGCCTGGCGCTGCTCCAGCCAGGCGACGAACTGCGCCTCGACCAGCGGCCGGCCGAAGTGATAGCCCTGGCCCAGGGCACAGCCCTGGCGCTGCAGCCAGGCGAGCTGGGCGGCACTCTCGACGCCCTCGGCCACGCACTCCAGGCCGAGGTTGCGGGCGATCATCAGGATGGTTTCCACCAGCATCTGGCCACTGGCCTCGCCCTCCAGGTCGTGGATGAAGCTGCGGTCGATCTTCAGCCGATCCAGCGGCAGGCGCTTGAGGTAGGTCAGCGACGAATAGCCGGTGCCGAAGTCGTCGATGGCGAAGCGGATGCCCAGGGCCTTGAGCGTCTGCATGGCGGCGATGCACTGCTCGACATCCTCCAGCAGCACCCCCTCGGTGATCTCCAGCTCCAGGGTGCTGGCCGGCAGGCCATGGCGCTGCAGGCTGGCGCTGATGCGCTCGGCGCAGTCGGCCTGGCGCAGCTCACGCGGGCTGAGGTTGACCGCCAGCACCAGTTGCGGCCAGCGCGCCTGCCAGCGCGCCAGGGTGGCGCAGGCGTGTTCCAGCACCCACTGGCCGAGCTCCTGGATCAGCCCGGTTTCCTCGGCCAGGGCGATGAACTGGGTCGGCGCGATATCGCCGCGCTCCGGGTGCTGCCAGCGCAGCAGCACTTCGGCGCCGACCACGCTGCCGTCGTGCAGCGCCAGCTGCGGCTGGAACACCAGGTACAGCTGGTCACGGGCCATGGCCTGGCGCAGGTCGCTCTGCAGCTGCAGGCGCTGGTCGATCACCGCCTGCATTTCCGGGGCGAAGAAGTGCAATGCGTTACGCCCGCCCTGCTTGGCCTGGTACATGGCGGTGTCGGACTGCTTGAGCACATCGGCGGCGCCCTGGCCCGGCAATGGGTGCAGGGTGATGCCGATACTGGCCGTCACCGCCAGGTCGTGGCCGTCCACCCGGTAGCTGCCCTGCAGGCTGGCGAGCAGCTTGTCGCCCACTTCGGCGGCATGCTCGGCCGCCAGCTCGGGGCTCTCGGCCAGGCCTTCGAGCAACACCACGAACTCGTCGCCGCCGAGCCGGGCCAGGGTATCCTCGGCGCGCAGGCACTGCCCCAGGCGCGCGGTGACCTCGCGCAGCAGGGCGTCGCCGACCGGGTGGCCGAGGCTGTCGTTGACCGTCTTGAAGTGGTCGAGGTCGATGAACAGCAGGGCACCGAAGCGGTTGTCGCGCTGCTCGCGGGTCATCGCGTGCTGCAGACGATCCTGCAGCAGGCGGCGGTTGGGCAGGCCGGTCAGCTCGTCGCTGTAGGCCAGCCGCTCGATCTCGCGCTGGTAGCGCTGGCGCTCGGAAATGTCGGTGATGCTGGCGCGGATCAGCAGCGGCTTGCCGGGCATGCGCACCAGGCGCACTTCGCAGGGTAGCTGGCGGCCACCGCTGTCGCGGTGCAGCCACTCGAATACCGGGGTACCGCCGGCAATGGCTGCATCCAGATGCTGCCGCGCCGCGGCCTTGGAGGCCTGGCCGTCGGCCTGGCGCGGCGGGCTCATCGCACTGGGCAGGCGGCCGAGCAGCTCGGCATGGCTCATGCGGAACAGCCGCTCGGCATTCTCGTTGGCGTCGATGATGCCGGTCTTCGGGCTGAACAACAGGATCGCCTCCGGCGCATGCTCGACCAGGGTGCGATAGCGCGCCTCGGCATCGTGGCGCGCGGTGATGTCCTCGATCAGCGCCAGGCAGGCCTCCAGGCGGCCCTTGTTCCCGCGCACCGCGCGCAGGCTGAGGCGGGTGTAGGCCAGACTGCCGTCGCGGCGCAGGAAGCGCTTCTCCAGCTCGCAATCGTCGCGCGCGCCTTCGCGCATGGCGTCGAACAGGCGATCCTCGCGCTCGATGTCGTCGACATGACTGATCTGCAGCCAGGACTGTTCGCGCAGTTCCTCGCGGCTGCGGCCGAGGATCTCGCACAGCTTGTGGTTGACCTCCAGCCACTGGCGCTGCGGGCCGACCATGGCCATGCCGATCAGCGGCGCCTCGAAGAACAGCCGCAGCCATTCGTCGCGCTCGCGTAGCTGCTGCTCGGTACGCTTGCGCGCGCTGATGTCCTGGATCGCCCCGTACAGGCGCACCGGCCGCTCGCCGTCGAGCTCGGGAAAACCCTTCAGGCGCACCCAGCGCTGGGTACCCTTGGCGCCGATCAGGCGCACCTCCAGGTCGTAGGGCTGGCCGGTGCGCAGCACCTGGGCCAGGGTTTCCTCCATCAGCTGGCGGCTTTCTTCGTCGTAACGAGCCAGGGCGGCCTGCATGTCCGGCGCGCCGCCGGCCGGATCCAGCTCGTTGAGGCGGAAGCAGCCGTCGGTCCAGTACATGCGCTGGTCGGCCATCTCCAGCACCCAGCCACCGATATCGGCCACCGCCTCGGTCTGCGACAGCAGGTGGGTCTGGCGCAGCAGTTCCTCGCGGCGCTGGGTCAGCTCGCCGGCCAGGCGCTCGCGCTCGGTCACGTCATTGTTCAGCGCGACTATATGGCTGACCTCGCCGTGCTCGTCGAGCAACGGGGCGACCGTCACCTCGTTCCAGAAGCGCTGGCCGTCCTTGCGGTAGTTGCGCAGGGTTTCCTGGTGCACGATGCCGCGGCGGATCGCCTCGCGCACCCGTAACAGGCCGCTCTGCTCCTCGTCCCGGTTGAGCAGCAGGCGGCTGGGGCTGCCGAGGATCTCCTCGCGCGAGTACCCGCTGATGCGCTCCAGCGCCGGGTTGCAGTAGATGAACGGGGTATTCGGCTGGCGCACGTCGGAGATCGACACCCCCAGCGGGCAGGATTGCAGCGCCAGGTTGGCCAGGGCCAGCTCCTTCTGCATGCCGGCGCTGAGCTTGAGGGTCTGGCGCAGGTCGCTGAGGGCACGGCCGACCAGCAGGGTGGCGATCATCAGCACCAGCACGCTGAGGTGCAGCTCGCTGCGCTGCGGGCCCAGCCACTCGCCGTTGAGAGCGGCCTCGCCGAACAGCGGCAGCAGGGTCACCAGGGCGGTCAGACCAAGGCCGCAGAGGGCCCCGGGAAAGCCCCAGACCAGCGCCAGGCTGAGCATCGACAGGCCGATCAGCGGCAGGGTCAGGGCCAGCGGCAGCAGCCCCACCAGCCAGGGCAGGCCGACCAGCAGCGCCAGCAGCAGCGGCCAGGGCGGCAGGTGGCGCCAGGCCGGCGCCCGCCCCTGCTCGCCGGCCACGGCCGGCAGCACCCAGCCCCGGCTGCGCAAGCTCGGGGTGATCGCGGCCAGCGCCGGCGTGGCGATCAGCAGGCTGCTCAGGCCGTAGGCCAGCCACAGGCCCAGGCTGTCGCGGGCCCAGGCGGCAGCCGGAGCCTGGCCGCCGAGCAGCTTGCCGGCCTGCATGGCCAGGGCCATCAGCGCCGCCGGCAGCAGCACGCCGAGCAGGATGAAGCGCAGCAGGTGCGGCAGGCGGCACAGGGTCGCCTCGACCCGGCGCTGCCGGAGCAACGCCCAGGCCAGCGCCACACCGAGGGTTTCCGGCAGCCCGTGCAGCGCCGCCAGCGGCCACGCCACCCCCCACAGCAGGGCGCCGAGCAGCGCGTTGAGGTACACCGCCAGCAGCACCCGCGGCCCCCACCAGAGCACGCAGACCAGGCCGAGGGCAAACGGCACATAGCCGAGAGCCACCCCGCCCACGGTACCGAGGGCAAGGTTCAGCCAGGTGCCCAGGTGCAGCAGTGGCAGAGGCAGCCACCAGCTCCAGAGCGGCAATCGGTTGGGTACGGCGGGCATGCTGACCTCAGAAAAGCTTCCTGAGCAGCATAGATCAGCAGGCCGCCGGGCAGCGGCCTAGAGCGACCTTCTATGCCGCATCGCGCGGCAGCAGCAGGCCCAGCGGCAGGCAGATGCGTGCTTCCAGTCCGCCGCCGGAGCGGTTGCGCAGCTCGACGCTGCCGCCATGCAGGGCGGCAATGCGCTTGACGATGGCCAGGCCCAGGCCGGCGCCCTTGCCACCACGGGCCTGATCGCCACGGATGAAGGGGTTGAACAGGTTGCCCTGCTCGGCCGGGTCGATGCCCGGGCCACGATCCAGCACGCTGAGCACCACATAGGGCGCGGCGCAATCGCCGGACAGGTTGGCCACCACTTCGACGCCCTGGCCGCCGTAGCGCAGGGCGTTGTCCAGCAGGTTGGCCAGCAGGCGCTTGATCGACACCCGCCGCAGCGGGAACGGCGGCACGCTTTCCAGGTACAGGCGCACCTGTTCGCCCTGCTGGTTGTAGGGCGCCACCACTTCGCGCACCAGCTCGCCAAGGTCACTGGTTTCGGGGGTTTCGTCGCGGCCGTCGCGAATGAAGGCGAGGAACTGGTCGAGGATGGCATTCATGTCCTCGATGTCGCGCACCATGTCCTCGGTCAGATCCGAGTCGCTGCCCAGCAGCTCCAGCGACAGGCGCAAGCGGGTCAGCGGCGTGCGCAGGTCATGGGACACCCCGGCCAGCATCAGCTCGCGCTCGCGCGCGGCCTGCTCGACGTCCTCGGCCATCTGGTTGAAGGCGCGGTAGACCTCGGTCATCTCGCTCGGCGTATCGCTCACCGGCAGGCGCACGCTGCTGCCCTGGCCGAGCTGGCGGGCGGCGAACACCAGGCGCTTGAGCGGCGCATTGAGCTGACGCACGAAGATCCAGGCCGCCGCGGTGGACAGCAGGCCGATACCGAGGAACCAGCCGAGCACGCTCCAGATCTTCTGCCCGCGCAGCGGATGCGGATAGAGCGGCACCTTGAGCCAGTCCGCGCCCAGGCTCGGCGCGCGCACCCAGAGCGCCGGCGGGCTCTGCACCCGTACCCGCACCTCGGTGTCCGGGCCCAGCTCACTCTGCATCTGGCGCAGGAAGATTTCCGAATACGGCCAGTGCTGCTCGGTCGGCGGCACATCCTCGCCGGCGACCCGCTGCAGGGTTGCCGCCTCGGCGATATGCGCGCGCTCGGCCGGCGTCGCCGCCCAGTAGGCACGCAGGGTCAACGCCGCGCCATGGCTGTACTGGCGGTCGACCAGCATGTCCTCGTTCATCATCAGATAAACCAGGGTCAGCGCCTTGGAGAACAGCACCACCACCAGCACCAGCCAGAGGGTGCGGGCGAAGAAGCTTTGCGGGAACCAGAGCGGGGTTTTCATCGAACGTCACGAATTCCGTAGGAGCGAGCGCTGCTCGCGAACCGGGCCATGCACAGCGCCGCGAGGCCGCGCTTACTTGCTGCCGTCCGGCACGAACACGTAGCCCACGCCCCACACCGTCTGGATATAGCGAGGCTTGGACGGATCGGGCTCGATCAACCGGCGCAGACGCGAGATCTGCACGTCGATGGAGCGCTCCAGGGCGTCCCATTCGCGGCCGCGAGCCAGGTTCATCAGCTTGTCGCGGGTCAGCGGCTCGCGAGCGTGCTGCACCAGGGCCTTGAGCACGGCGAACTCACCGGTGGTGAGCATGTGCACTTCCTCGCCCTTCTTCAGCTCGCGGGTGGCCAGCGACAGCTGGTACTCGCCGAAGCTCACCGTTTCATCCTCGCTGGCCGGCGCGCCGGGTACCACCGGGGCCTGGCGGCGCAGCACGGCCTTGATCCGCGCCAGCAGCTCGCGCGGGTTGAACGGCTTGGCCAGGTAATCGTCGGCGCCACCTTCCAGGCCCTGGATGCGGCTGGCCTCGTCGCCCTTGGCGGTGAGCATGATGATCGGCAGCTGGTTGTTCGCCGCGCGCAGGCGGCGGCAGGCGGACAGGCCGTCCTCGCCGGGCAGCATGAGATCCAGTACCAGCAGCTGGAACAGCTCGCGGGCCAGCAGGCGATCCATCTGCTCGACATTCTCCACCGCGCGCACGCGGTAGCCCTGCTCGCTGAGGAAGCGCTCCAGCAGGCGGCGCAGGCCAGGGTCGTCATCGACAATGAGGATTTTTTCGCCTTCGGCTACCGGTGTGCTGCTCATGATTTCTCCTGTTCGTAGGGCCGGCATTATCGCCCAGCCCCGATCATTGGCGGCCTGCCCATTGTTAGCAGATTTTTCCCCGAACGGTTCCCATCGCCTTCCAAGGCGGTGTTTATAATGCGGCGCTTTCGTGCCGGGCCGCTCATGAGGCGGTCGGCTGGTGTTCGCCATCAGGTGTTTTAAATGGACAGTATCAACACTCGCATCGCCGAAGAACTGGGCGTGCGCCCGCAACAGGTCGCCGCCGCCGTGGCGCTGCTCGATGAAGGTTCCACCGTGCCCTTTATCGCCCGCTACCGCAAAGAAGTGACGGGCAGCCTGGACGATACCCAACTGCGTACCCTGGAAGAACGCCTGCGCTACCTGCGCGAACTGGATGAGCGCCGGGCGGCGATCCTCGCCAGCATCGAGGAACAGGGCAAGCTGACTCCCGAGCTGACCCGCGAGATCAACCTGGCCGACACCAAGACGCGCCTCGAAGACCTCTACCTGCCGTACAAGCAGAAGCGCCGCACCAAGGGACAGATCGCCCTGGAAGCCGGTCTCGGCGAACTGGCCGACGGCCTGTTCAACGACCCAAACCTGAATCCCGAGAGCGAAGCCGAGCGCTTCATCGACGCCGAGAAAGGCTTCGCCGACGTCAAGGCCGTGCTCGAAGGCGCCAAGTACATCCTCATGGAACGCTTCGCCGAAGACGCCACCCTGCTCGAGCGCCTGCGCAGCTTCCTCAAGGACAACGCCACCCTCAGCGCCCGCGTGGTCGCCGGCAAGGAGGCCGAAGGCGCCAAGTTCAGCGACTACTTCGAGCACGACGAACCACTCAAGGGCGCGCCGTCGCACCGCGCCCTGGCGATCTTCCGCGGGCGTAACGAAGGCATTCTCGGCGCCAGCCTCAAGGTCGGCGACGAAGCGCCCGGCACCATGCATCCGTGCGAGCTGATGATCGCCGAGCGCTTCGCCATCGAGCAGCGCGGCCGCGCCGCCGACAAATGGCTGGGCGAGGTGGTGCGCTGGACCTGGAAGGTCAAGCTCTACACCCACCTGGAAACCGACCTGCTCGGCGAGCTGCGCGAGAAGGCCGAGGACGAGGCGATCAGCGTGTTCGCCCGCAACCTGCACGACCTGCTGCTGGCCGCCCCGGCCGGCCCGCGCGCCACCCTGGCACTCGACCCGGGCCTGCGCACCGGCTGCAAGGTGGCGGTGGTCGACACCACCGGCAAGGTGCTGGAAACCACCACCGTCTACCCGCACGCGCCGCGCAACGACTGGGACGGCACCCTGGCGATCCTCGCCAGGCTGTGCGCCAAGCACGCCGTCGACCTGATCTCGATCGGCAACGGCACCGCCAGCCGCGAGACCGACAAGCTGGCCGCCGACCTGATCAAACAACTGCCGGGCCTCAAGCTGACCAAGATCATGGTCAGCGAAGCCGGCGCCTCGGTGTACTCGGCCTCGGAACTGGCCGCCAAGGAATTCCCCGACCTCGATGTGTCGCTGCGCGGCGCCGTGTCCATCGCCCGCCGCCTGCAGGATCCGCTGGCCGAGCTGGTGAAGATCGACCCGAAATCCATCGGCGTCGGCCAGTACCAGCACGACGTCTCCCAACTCAAGCTGGCGCGCTCGCTGGATGCGGTGGTGGAAGACTGCGTGAACGCCGTCGGCGTGGATGTAAACACTGCGTCCGTGGCTCTGCTCACCCGCATTTCCGGGCTCAACGCCAGCCTGGCGCAGAATATCGTCTCGCATCGAGACCTGAATGGCGCGTTCAAGAACCGCGACGAGCTGAAGAAGGTCTCGCGCCTGGGCGAGAAGACCTTCGAGCAGGCCGCCGGCTTCCTCCGCGTGATGAACGGCGACAACCCGCTGGACGCCTCCGCCGTGCACCCGGAAACCTACCCGCTGGTGCAGCGCATCGCTGCAGACACCGGCCGCGACGTACGCTCGCTGCTGGGCGACTCCAGCTTCCTGCGTAGCCTCGATCCCAAGCGCTTCACCGACGAGAGCTTCGGCCTGCCGACCGTCACCGACATCCTCAAGGAACTCGACAAGCCCGGCCGCGACCCACGCCCGGAGTTCAAGACCGCCGAGTTCCAGGAAGGCGTGGAAACCCTCAAGGATCTGCAGCCGGGCATGGTGCTGGAAGGCGTGGTGACCAACGTCACCAACTTCGGCGCCTTCGTCGACATCGGCGTGCACCAGGACGGCCTGGTGCATATCTCGGCGCTGTCGGAGAAGTTCGTCAAAGACCCCTATGAGGTGGTCAAGGCCGGCGACATCGTCAAAGTGAAAGTCATGGAAGTGGACATCCCGCGCAACCGCGTCGGTCTGTCCATGCGCATGAGCGACACCCCCGGCGAGAAGGTCGACGGCCCGCGCGGTGGCCAATCCCGCGGCGGCAACCGTGGCAACGGCGGCGCCCAGCCGCGCAGCGAGCGCCACTCCAGCCAGGACAAGCCGGCCCCGGCCAACGCCGCCATGGCCGCACTGTTCGCCAACGCCAAGAGCCTGAGGAAGTAAGCCATGAGCAGTCAGTCGGCCGCCGGCCAGGACAGCAACTTCAGCAAGCTGCTGGGCATCGTCATCGACAAGGCCGAGAACGGCGAAGCCCAGGCGCGCATGAGCATGCAGGAGCACCTGCTCAACCTGCACGGGCGCATGCACGGCGGCGCGCTGTTCTCGCTGCTCGACACCACCCTAGGCCAGGCCAGTCACAGCCTGTTCGGCGGCGAGGCCGGCAGCATGACCCTGGAGTGCAAGGTCAACTACATCCGCGCGGTCGAGCAGGGCGAGATTCTCTGCACGGCCCGGGTGCTGAATGCCGGACGCAAGGTGCACGTGCTGGAAGCGCGCATCGAGCAGGCCGGCAAGCTGATCGCCACCGCCCAGGCCACCTTCATCTGCAAATAGCTGCCGGACAGGCGCAGCCCGTTATGCGCCCATTCCGCCAGACAGCAGAAAGTCGCTGGGAGATCACCCAGCGCCTTTCTCAGGATTGCGCCGCCCCCCACTGTCGGCGCATTCTCCCTTTCCGGTCAGGCCACCCGGCTAATCCGTGTTCCGACTTGCAAGCGCCGTATCCACCCCCATATAGGGGCGACCGTCGCGTAAAGGAATCACCATCTTGAGCGAGCTTTTCTCCCGCCGCCTGGCGTTGCTCGGCGAGGCTGCCGCCCTGCCCCTGCTGACCCAGAATCTGCACGGCATCGAACGCGAATGCCTGCGCGTCACCGCCGAAGGCAACCTGGCGCAGAGCGAACACCCGCGCGCCCTGGGCTCGGCCCTGACCCATCCGCAGATCACCACCGACTATTCCGAGTCGCTGCTGGAGTTCATCACCCCAGCCGAGCCTAATCCGGCCGATACCATCGCCGAGCTGGAACGCATCCACCGTTTCGCCAGCAGCCAGCTGGATGGCGAATACCTGTGGAGCCCGTCGATGCCCGGCCTGCTGCCGGACGAGGCGGACATCCCGATCGCCCGCTACGGCAGCTCCAATATCGGCCGCCTCAAGTATGTCTACCGCCAGGGCCTGGCCCTGCGCTACGGCAAGACCATGCAGTGCATCGCCGGCATCCACTACAACTTCAGCCTGGCCGAAGGGCTGTGGCCGCTGCTACAGCAGCTGGATGGCGATACCCAGAGCGCCCGCGACTACCAGTCGGCCAGCTACATCGCGCTGATCCGCAACTTCCGCCGCTACAGCTGGCTGCTGATGTACCTGTTCGGTGCCTCGCCGGCGCTCGACGCCAGCTTCCTGCGCGGCCGCCCGCACCAGCTGCAGCAGCTCGACGCCGACACCCTGTTCCTGCCCTACGCCACCAGCCTGCGCATGAGCGACCTGGGCTACCAGAGCAGCGCCCAGTCCGGCCTCACCCCCTGCTACAACGACCTGGCCAGCTACACCGAGAGCCTGCGCGCGGCGGTGGCCACGCCCTACCCGGCCTATGCCGAGATCGGCACCAAGAACGCCGCCGGCGAGTGGCTGCAGCTCAACAGCAACATCATCCAGATCGAGAACGAGTACTACTCGAGCATCCGCCCGAAACGCGTCACCTATTCCGGCGAACGGCCGATCCAGGCCCTGATGAGCCGTGGCGTGCAGTACGTGGAAGTACGCTGCCTGGACATCAACCCCTACCTGCCGCTGGGCATCGACCTGGATCAGGCGCGCTTCCTCGACATCTTCGTACTGTTCTGCGCCCTGCAGGACAGCCCGCTGCTGGCCAGCGGCGTGTGCCGCGCCAGCACCGAGAACTTCCTCAAGACGGTCAAGGAAGGCCGCCGCCCGGGCCTGCACCTGCAGCGCGACGGCGAGCAGGTTGAACTCAAGGTGTGGGCCGGCGAGCTGCTGAACAGCTTCGCGCCGATTGCCCAGCTGCTCGACCGCGCCTATGGCGGCGACGCCTTCCAGACCGCCCTGCACCTGCAGCGGCGCAAGGTCGACGACCCGGCACTGACCCCCTCGGCCCAGGTACTGGCCGAACTGCGCGAAACCGGTGAAAGCTTCCGCGCCATGGCCCTGCGCCATAGCCAGGAGCACGCGGCGACCTTCCGCGCCCAGCCGCTGAGTGCCGAGGAGCGCAGCGCTTTCGAAGCGATGGCCCGTCAGTCGCTGGCCGAGCAGGCCGAACTGGAAAGCGCCGAGGCCGGCGACTTCGATACCTTCGTCGCTGCCTACCAGGCCAGCATTCTCGGCATAGGCGTTTGAAATCAACGGGATGACTGACGGGCATGGGCAATTAAGGGCAGCCCGTCACAAAACCGCCAGTTTGACCGTTCGGCGCTGACCAGCGGCACGCGGCGCTCTGCGCCGGGGGCTAACCTGTGTGGGAAACCCGCATTGGCCACGCCCGATGACGCCGCCCGACGAACACGACAGCGAAGACCGCCACTGGAGCCTGGAAAGCCTCAACAAGGCCTACCAGCAAGGCTACATGAGCGGCCTTACTGGCCAACCGCAACACCAGCAACCCTACCCGGCCGAGGTCATGGCCGCGGCCTGGGAAGCCGGCTGGGACGATGGCAACGAGCAGTTCAAGCTGCACCAACGCCGCAGCGCCTGAACCGCCTACAGCCGACGCCACAAAAAGGGCCGCAATCGCGGCCCTTGGTATTTCTGCCTGCACGGCATCAGGAAGCTTCTTCAGACAGTCAGCGATTTGGTGACACAGCCTGCCTGTCTATTGCCGGACTCTGGATTCCCGCCTTCGCGGGAATGACGAGGCACGGGGATAGCACAAAAGTAAGCCCCCCACTCCGTCATTCCCGCGCAGGCGGGAATCCAGGAAGACCCCAACCAGCCTCTACAGCGCCTTCTCGAAGATCTTTGAATTGCGCTGATAGTTGTACAGCGAGGCCCTGGCCGCCGGCAGGCGCTCGACGCTGCTCGGCTCGAAGCCGCGCTCCTGGAACCAGTGGGCGGTACGGGTGGTGAGCACGATCAGGGTCTTCAGGCCCTGCTCGCGGGCGCGCTCCTCGATGCGCTCGAGCAGCTCGTCGCCACGCCCGCCATGGCGGTATTCCGGGCTCACCGCCAGGCACGCCAGCTCGCCGGTGGCCGAATCGGCAATCGGATAGAGCGCGGCGCAGGCGATGATCAGGCCGTCGCGCTCGACGATGCTGAACTGCTCGATCTCGCGCTCCAGCACCTCGCGCGAACGGCGCACCAGGATGCCCTGATCCTCCAGCGGGGTGATCAGGTCGATCAGCCCGCCAACGTCCTCGATGGTCGCCTCGCGCAGCGACTCGAACTGTTCCTGGTCGACCAGGGTGCCGCCGCCGTCGCGGGTGAACAGTTCGGTGAGCAGCGAACCGTCCTCCATGTAGCTGACGATATGGCTGCGCTTGACCCCGGCCCGGCAGGCCTGGGCGGCAGCATCCAGCAATTCGGCCTGGTAGCAGGCACCGAGCCGCGCCAGGTGCGCCGGCACCTGTTGCGGGCGCAGCTCGCGCACCAGCTTGCCGCTCTCGTCGATCAGCCCGCGCTCGGCGGAAAACAGCAGCAGCTTGTCGGCCTGCAGGTCGATGGCGGCGCGGGTGGCGACGTCCTCGCAGGCCAGGTTGAAGATTTCCCCGGTGGGCGAATAGCCGAGCGACGACAGCAGGACGATGCTGCGCTCGTCGAGCAGGCGGTTGATGCCCTTGCGGTCGACCCGCCGTACCTCGCCGGTGTGGTGGTAGTCGACGCCATCGAGCACGCCGATCGGCCGTGCGGTGACGAAGTTGCCGCCGGTCACCCGTAGGCGCGAGCCCTGCATCGGCGAGGCGGCGATATCCATCGACAGGCGCGCCTCGATAGCGATGCGCAGCTGGCCGACGGCGTCGATCACGCACTCCAGGGTCGGCCCGTCGGTGATGCGCAGGTTGTTGTGGTAGCGCGGCGTCAGGCCACGTTCGGTCAGGCGCGCCTCGATCTGCGGGCGCGAGCCGTGCACCAGCACCAGGCGTACGCCGAGGCTGTGCAGCAGCACCAGGTCGTGGACGATATTGCCGAAATTCGGGTGTTCGACGCCTTCGCCGGGCAGCATGACCACGAAGGTGCAGTCCCGGTGGGCATTGATATAGGGCGTGGCGTGGCGCAGCCAGTTGACGTAGTCGTGCATGAAAAAGCCTGTCGAGCGAA
The DNA here is from genome assembly GCF_014490745.1 of Pseudomonas alcaligenes. Lineage (NCBI taxonomy): Bacteria > Pseudomonadati > Pseudomonadota > Gammaproteobacteria > Pseudomonadales > Pseudomonadaceae > Aquipseudomonas > Aquipseudomonas alcaligenes. The sequence goes on from NZ_LZEU01000001.1 coordinate 4,635,432, forward strand.
GGGTGGACGAGCGATGGAAAGCCTCCCCGCGGGGGGAAGAGGGAATCGACCTAGCTTCGTCGCAACATCAGAGGCTCCTTCATGGCTCAGACAGATGACAGGCAGTAGTGCTGGATCAGTTGGCGCAGCAGGCGCACCGTCGGCTCCAGGCGCGCCAGCTCGAGAAACTCGCCGGGCTGGTGGGCACAGGCGATATCGCCGGGGCCGAGAACGATGGTCTCGCAACCGAGCTGCTGAAGATACGGCGCTTCGGTACCAAATGCCACCGCCTGCGCCGCATGCCCGGTGAGCTTCTCGGCCAGGCGCACCAGCTCGCTGTCGGCGCTCTGCTCGAAGGGCGGCACGTTGGCGAACAGCGGGGCGAAGTCGATCTTGACCTGGTGCCGTTCGGCCAGCGGCTGCAGGCGCGTACGGATCGCCGCGCGCAGCTGCTGCGGATCCATGCCCGGCAGCGGGCGCAGGTCGAACTCCAGCGAACACTGGCCGCAGATACGGTTGGGGTTGTCGCCGCCGTGGATGCAGCCGAGGTTGAGGGTCGGTTGCGGCACGCCGAACTGCGGGTTGTTGAACTCGCGCTGCCACTGGGTGCGCAGGGCGCGCAGCTCGCCCATGGCGTCGTGCATGGCCTCCAGGGCGCTGTGGCCGAGACTCGGGTCGGAGCTGTGGCCGCTCTGGCCGAGGATATCGATGCGTTCCATCATCACGCCCTTGTGCAGGCGGATCGGCTTGAGTCCGGTCGGTTCGCCGATCACCGCAGCGCGGCCCAGCGGCTTGCCGGCAGCAGCCAGGGCCCGGGCGCCGGCCATCGAACTCTCCTCGTCGCAGGTGGCGAGGATCAGCAGCGGCTGCTTGAACGGCTGGTCGAGCAGGCCGCGTACCGCCTCGATCACCAGCGGGAAGAAGCCCTTCATGTCACACACGCCGAGACCGACCCAGCGATCACCCTGCTCGGTCAGCTGGAGCGGGTCGCTCTGCCATAGGGCGGCGTCGAAGGGCACGGTGTCGCTGTGGCCGGCCAGCACCAGGCCACCAGGGCCGCTGCCATAGCTGGCCAGCAGGTTGGCCTTGCCCGGCGCGATCTCCTGGATCTCGCAGGCGAAGCCCAGATCGCCAAGCCAGCCGGCCAGCAGGTCGATCACCGCGCGGTTGGACTGATCCCAGTGCGGCTGGGTGCAGCTCACCGACGGCGTGGCGATCAGCGCGGCGAATTGATCCTTGAGGCTAGGCAATGGCATCGGCGTTCTCCTTGAGAACCTGTCTAAAGTCTGCTGCGCGTCGGCCCTGCTGCGTTAAAAACAGACTCGGAATGCTCATGTACAAAAGTACACTCCGCTTCCTCGCCTGCTTGACCAGCCGGAGGCTGTTACTAACGTAGCGCCTTGCATGGCTCTAGCTCGCGAGACTTTCAACAGGTTCTGATAGCCCATCATAGGGCCAGTGGCGCCCCGACGAAACCGCCAGCGCGGCGCGCCGGCGCCTTGTCCTGTAAACTGCACGGCACTGGCAGCCACCTCCGCGCTGCGTCCGAATGCGCCCCTTCCCATGCAGAAAGAAACCGAAATCAAGCTGCGCGTCAGCCGCGAAACCCTCGCCGCCCTGCGCGACCACCCGCTGCTGAAGAAGCGCAACAAGTCCGGCTGGGAGCAGCGCGAGCTGTTCAACCAGTATTTCGACACCCTCGACCGTGACCTGGCCCAGGCCAAGGTGGCGCTGCGCCTGCGCCGTGACGGCGAGCAGTTCATCCAGACCCTGAAGACCCGCGGCCAGAGCATGGCCGGTCTGTCCGAGCGCAACGAGTGGGACTGGTACCTGCCCAAGGCCAAGCTGGACATCAAGAAGCTCGACGCCGAGTGCTGGCCGGCCAGCCTGGCCGAACTGGACAAGAAGCAGCTCAAGCCGATCTTCACCACCGACTTCGTCCGCCAGAAGGCCGAGATCGCCTGGGGCCGCGGCAAGGCCAAGGTGGTCATCGAGGCAGCCCTCGACCTAGGCAAGGTGATCGCCGGCGAAGGTGAGGAAGAAATCTGCGAACTGGAGCTGGAGCTGCGCGAAGGCGACCCGGCCGCCCTGCTGGAACTGGCCGCCGAGCTGGCCGCCGACCTGCCGCTGATGCCCTGCGATATCAGCAAGGCCGAGCGCGGCTACCGCCTGTTCGACTCCGCCAGCTACAGCCTGAGCCTGCCGGCGCCCGAGCTGAATCCCGAGCAGAGCCTCGACGACGCCTTCTGCGCTCTGGCCTGGCACCTGCTCGGCAGCAGCCAGCGCCTGGCCGAGCAGTACCGCTTCAACGGCCACTGGAAACTGCTCAGCCAGTGGCTGGAGAAACTGGTGGAACTGCGCGCCCTGCTCGGCAGCCTCGGACAAGCCGCACCACGCGCCTCCAGCCACGCCCTGCGCGAAGCGCTGGACGCCCTGCTGAGCGACTGGCGCCCACGCCTGCTGGCCGGCCAGGACAACGACAGCCTGCGGCAGAACGCCCCGGCGCTGTTCGCTGCCGAGCTGCAGGGCAACCGCTGGGGCCTGTTCTCGCTGAATCTGGCGCGCTGGCTGCTGGGCCGCACCTGGACGGTGGAGCGCAACAACCGCGGCAACCGCCAGGGCGCCGCCGTGCTGGGCAACTGGCTGCCGCACCTGCTTGCCGAAGAAGGCGCGGCGCTGCAGCTCAAGCGCTACCAGCAGCAACCGGAAGACCTCGCCGAACAGGTGCCGCGCATCGAGCGCATCCAGGTCTGGCTGCACCTGGCCCGGCATATCCTCGAGGTGCCCGAGCTCGACCGCCTGTACGGCGAGCTGGGCAAGCTGCACGCCCTGGCCCAGCAGGCGCTGGATGCCGAGGTGCTGGCCGCTCGGGTGGCACAGGCCCATACTGTGGCGACGCTCAAACCCTGGAAGCTGCTGGTGAAATAAGCTGCGCAGTCCACCTGCCACCGCATAGGGAGTCCCATGTCCGCTCTTGCTTCGCCTGCCCAGGATCGCTGGCTGGATCTCAACGACATCCTGCGCGACCTGGTTGCCCAGGGCCGGGTCTCCCAGGAGAGTGCCGAGAAATGCCTGATGCTGCGCCGTGGCTCGGGCAATGCGCAGCTGCATCCGCTGGAATTCCTCGCCGCCCAGCAGATCGACGACCTGCTGCGCCCGGGCAAGAAGCATGACCTGGAAGGCCTCACCGTGTGGCTGGCCAACCACGTCAACCAGCCCTACCTGCGCATCGACCCGCTGAAGATCGACGTCGCCGCCGTCACCCCGCTGATGTCCTATGCCTTCGCCCAACGGCACAAGATCCTTGCCGTGGCGGTAGACAGCGAGGCGGTCACCATTGCCAGCGCGCAGCCCTTCGTGCACGCCTGGGAAGCCAACCTGATCCACGTGCTCAAGCGCCCGATCAAGCGCGTGGTGGTCAACCCGGCCGACCTGCAGCGCTTCACCACCGAGTTCTACCGCCTGGCCCGCTCGGTCAGCGGCGCCAGCGCAGCCGACCAGAAACTCAGCGGCGTCGGCAACTTCGAGCAGCTGCTCAACCTCGGCGCCAGCGACCAGGAGCCAGACGCCAACGACGCGCACATCGTCAATATCGTCGACTGGCTGTTCCAGTACGCCTACCAGCAGCGCGCCAGCGACATCCATATCGAGCCACGGCGCGAGGCGGGTACCGTGCGTTTTCGCATCGACGGCGTGCTGCACAACGTCTACCAGTTCCCACCGCAGGTAACCATGGCGGTGGTCAGCCGCCTGAAGACCCTCGGGCGGATGAACGTGGCCGAGAAGCGCAAGCCGCAGGACGGCCGGATCAAGACCAAGACCCCGGACGGTGGCGAAGTCGAGCTGCGCCTGTCGACCCTGCCCACTGCCTTCGGCGAGAAGATGGTAATGCGGATCTTCGACCCCGAGGTGCTGCTGAAAAGCCCGGATCAGCTTGGCTTCTCCCCGGACGACCTGCGCCGTTGGGAAAGCATGACCTGCCAGCCCAACGGCATCATCCTGGTCACCGGCCCCACCGGCTCGGGCAAGACCACCACCCTGTACACCACGCTCAAGCAACTGGCCACCAGCGAAGTGAACGTCTGCACCATCGAAGACCCGATCGAGATGATCGAGGGCGCCTTCAACCAGATGCAAGTGCAGCACAATATCGACCTGAACTTCGCCGCCGGCGTGCGCGCGCTGATGCGCCAGGATCCGGACATCATCATGGTCGGCGAGATCCGCGACCTGGAGACCGCCGAGATGGCCATCCAGGCAGCGCTCACCGGTCACCTGGTGCTGTCCACTCTGCACACCAACGATGCCCCCAGCGCCATCAGCCGCCTGCTCGAGCTGGGCGTGCCGCACTACCTGCTCAAGGCCACCATCCTCGGCGTCATGGCCCAGCGCCTGGTACGTACCCTGTGCCCGCACTGCAAGGAGCCGGTACAGCTCGACGAGGCCGACTGGCAGAGCCTGACCGCGCCCTGGAGCGCGCCACTGCCAACCCAGGCGCACCGCGCCGTGGGCTGCCTGGAATGCCGCGAAACCGGCTACCGCGGGCGCGCCGGGGTGTACGAGATCATGCTGCTCAACGACGCGATCAAGCCGCTGATCAGCGCCGACACCGACCTCATCAGCCTGCGCCGCCACGCCTTCAAGGACGGCATGCGCAGCCTGCGCCTGTCCGGCGCGCAGAAGGTCGCCGCCGGCCTGACCACCATCGAGGAAGTGCTGCGCGTCACCCCGCAGAGCGAACAGAAGTAAGCGCTCGCGCCCAGGCGGGCGCGATCGTCATCATCCGTGCGAGAAAAAGGAGTCTTTCATGCAGATCGGCAGCTTCGTCTTCCTCTTCGTCGGCCTGGCCGTGGCCATCGTGTTCATGGGCTTCAAGGTGGTGCCGCAAGGCTACGAGTGGACGGTGGAACGCTTCGGCCGCTACACCAACACGCTCAAGCCGGGGCTGAACATCATCGTGCCGGTGATGGATCGCATCGGCCGCAAGCTCAACGTCATGGAAAGCGTGCTGGATATCCCGCCGCAGGAAGTGATCAGCGCCGACAACGCCATCGTGCAGATCGACGCCATCTGCTTCTTCCAGGTGATCAACTCGGCACAGGCGGCCTACGAGGTGAACAACCTCGAACACGCCATCCGCAACCTGGTGATGACCAATATCCGTACCGTGCTCGGCTCCATGGAGCTGGACGCCATGCTCAGCCAGCGCGACTCGATCAACGAGCGCCTGCTCAAGACCGTGGACGAAGCCACCGCGCCCTGGGGCATCAAGATCACCCGTATCGAGATCAAGGACATCACCCCGCCCACCGATCTGGTCGAGGCGATGGCCAGCCAGATGAAGGCCGAACGCCTCAAGCGCGCGCAGATCCTCGAAGCCGAAGGTTCGCGTTCGGCAGCCATCCTCACCGCCGAAGGCCACAAGCAGGCGCAGATCCTCAAGGCCGAGGGTGACCGCCAGGCTGCCTTCCTCGAGGCCGAGGCCCGCGAGCGCTCGGCCCAGGCCGAGGCGGCGGCGACCCAGGTGGTGTCCGCGGCCATTGCCGGCGGCAACGTGCAGGCGGTCAATTACTTCGTCGCGCAGAAATACGTCGAGGCCCTTGGCCAGCTGGCTTCGGCCAACAACAGCAAGGTGATCTTGATGCCACTGGACGCCAGCCAGGTGATCGGCGCGGTCGGCGGCATCGGCGAGATCGTCAAGGCCACTTTCGGCGACAAGAAAGCATGATCAGCTACCTGCAGCACCTCTCCTCCTGGGACTGGCTGGCCCTCGGCACCCTGCTGCTGATCCTCGAGGTGTTCGGCGCCGGCGGCTACCTGCTGTGGGTCGGCCTGGCCGCCGCCAGCCTCGGCGTGCTCACCTACCTGTTCCCGGCGCTGCCCTGGGCCTGGCAGTTCCTCCTGTTCGGCGTGCTCTCGGTGCTCACCGCGGTGTTCTGGTGGCAACGCCAGCGCAGCACCACGAAACCCTCGGACGCACCGGGGCTGAACCAGCGTGGCAGCGAGTTCCTCGGCCGCACCTTCGTGCTGCACGAGGCAATCGTCGGCGGGCGCGGCAAGATCAAGGCCGGCGACAGCCTGTGGCTGGTCAGCGGCGCCGACCTGCCGGCCGGCAGCGAGGTGCGGGTGATCGGCCAGGACGGTGTGCTGCTGCGGGTCGAAGCCGTCTAGGCGAGGACAGCCCATGCACGAACGGCAGCCACGCACGCCACAGGGCGCCCAGACCGGACTGGAAGACAGCGACCGGCGTGCGCTGATGAGCCTGATCTGCAAGGCCACCGGACTGACCATCGGTGCCTTCTCGCTGCTGCAGTTCAGCTCCGGCAACCACCTGTTCGCCAGCCTCGAGGTCATCACCTGCCTGGTTCTGCTGCTGGCCGGGCGCGGCATCCACAGCGCCCGCCGCCTGGAGCTGTGGATCTACCTCTACCTGCTGCCGACCTTCGCCTTCATCCTCTACATCAGCCTGATGCCGCGGGCCTCGGCCGTCGCCTTCGTGTGGATCTACCTGATGCCGGTGCTCTCCTACCTGCTGCTCGGCAAGCGCCGCGGCATGCACCTGGCCCTGCCCTTCATGCTCGCCGGCCTGCTACTCTACTACCTGCGCCACCCGTTGCCGGGCAGCGCGATGCAGTGGATCGATGCCGGCAACGCCATCCTCTGCGGCGCGCTGATCGTGGTCTTCGTCCACCTCTACGAGACGCGCCGGGCGGCGGTGTTCAGCGAGCTGCAGCGCCAGGCACAGACCGACCCGCTGACCGGTGCCGAGAGCCGCGGCCATTTCACCGCCGAGCTGCTGCGCGCACTCAAGGAAGCCGGGCGCAGCCAGAGCCCGCTGGTGGTGGCACTGATGGACATCGACCATTTCAAGTGCGTCAACGATCAGCATGGCCACGAGGCCGGCGACCATGCCCTGCGCCATGTCTGCGAGTTGCTCCAGGGGCGTCTGCGCAGCACCGACAGCCTCGGCCGGCTGGGCGGCGAGGAGTTCGGCCTGCTGCTGCGCAGTACCGATTCCGCCAGTGCCCTGGCATTGCTGGAGGATCTGCGCCAGCTGCTCTGCGCGCAGCCGCTGACCTACGCCGGCGCGACCATCGAGCTGTCGGCCACCTTCGGCCTCGCCGAATGGCCACGGGACGGCCAGAGCCCGGACGAGCTGTACCGCTGCGCCGACCGGCGCCTGTATCGCGGCAAGGAGCAGGGGCGCAACCGGGTAATCGGTGCCAGCCTGGCCGAGGCGACCTGAGCCAGCGCGGCAACTCGTCCGAAAACCGGAACTCCAGGCCGGCGCGGCACCTCTGAAGTCATAGGTACCGCTCACCAGGAGCTGCCCCATGTGCCCGTCCCGCCGCCTCGCCGTTCTCCTCCTGCTCGCCCTGCTCATCGCCCCGGTTCTGGCACACGCCGGATTCTGGCGCGACGTACTGTCCTCGGGCGCCCTCACCGCCTCCACCTACCTGACCGTCAAGGACGACAAACAGCGCCTGGCCACCCGCGACGAGGCCAGCGCCTTTGTTGCCAGTGCCGGGCAGATCCGCGGCGCCCACCTGCAGGCCGCGCTGCAGCGGCTGCGCGCCGAGCATCCGCAGTTGCAGGCCAGCGACGAGGAACTGGCCCAGGCCCTGCTGATCCAGGGCAGCGCGCCGCCGACGCACTAGTGATCGACTAGACTCCGGCGGTCGGATGCGCATGGAGAACAGGGATGTCGAAATCGATGCTGTGGCTGCTGCTAGCCGCACTACTGAGCGGCTGCGAGCTGCTGGCGCTGGATCGGCAGATGCGCACCGCGCAACAGACCCAGGTGCTGATTCCCGGCCACCTGGATGCGGCCGCCAGCCAGCCGGCGCTGGTCGCCCTGCTCAGCGACGGCCATCTGCAGGCCTACCGCAGCGTGCGCCCCGGCGGGTTGTTCTACTTCAGCGTGGCCGCTGGCGACTACCAGCTGCTGGCCTTCGAGGATCGCAACGGCAACCTGCGCCTGGATGCCGACGAGCCGCGCCACTGGCTGCCCAAGCCGCAGACCGCCCCCTTCCAGGTGCAGCCCAGCGCAGCCGAGCGCACTGCCCTCGGCCAGCTAAATCTGCTGCAGCCAACAGCGGCCGACGGCAGCCCGCTGCCAGCCATCGACCTCAGCCTTGATGCGCTCTATCGCGAGCTGCCGCGGGTGCGCCACAACTACCTGCAGGTGGTCGACTTCGACGACCCGCGCTTCTCCGCCGAGCGCACTGCCCAGGGCGCCTGGCAGCCGCTGGATTTCCTCAGCGAGGTCGGCTACGGCCTGTACCTGCTGGAGCCCTGGGACGCACACAAGGAACCGATCGTGCTGCTGCACGGCATCAACAGTTCACCGACCATCTGGCGCGAGCTGGCCGCCGGCATCGACCGTTCGCGCTTCCAGCTGCTGCTGTTCCACTACCCCTCGGGCCTGCCGCTGAACAACAGCGCCTACCTGCTCAGCGAGGCACTGCGCGACGTGCAGCTGCGCTTCGCACCCACCCGCCTGCACCTGTTCGCCCACAGCATGGGCGGCCTGGTGGCGCGGCGTACCGTGCAACTGCTGGAACCGGGCGGCGGCGCTGAGCCACTGTGCCTGCTGCTGACCCTGGCCACGCCCTGGGGTGGCCATCCATCGGCGGCTACCGGGGTGTCGCGGGTACCGCTGGACGTGCCGGTGTGGCGCGACATGGCGCCCGGCAGCCCCTATCTGCAGCAGCTGTTCGCCAAGCCACTGGACGAGCATATCCGCCAGTGGCAGCTGGTCGCCTATGCCGGCAACAGCCGGATGATCGCCCAGCCCAACGACGGCACCGTGCCGCTGGCCAGCGAGCTGCTGCCGGCCGCCCAGGACGAGGCCGAGCGCCTGTACCTGGTGGAGGAGAACCACACCGGCATCATGCACAGCGCGCGCAGCCAAGCCCTGCTGCAGCGGGCGCTGGATTCATTGCCCGCGGATGGCTGCGCGCCCGGGCGATAGACGACCTTGTAGGAGCGAGCTCTGCTCGCGAAACGGGCAACGGCGGTACCGTTCGCGAGCAGAGCTCGCTCCTACAGAACAATGATGCGCTGTGGCGGAAACAAAGAGGCCGCCCAGTGGGGCGGCCTCTTTGTCAGCGCGACGGTTTACTCGCGGTAGTCATCCATCGGCACGCAGGCGCAGAACAGGTTGCGGTCGCCGTAGACGTTGTCCACCCGGTTCACCGCCGGCCAGTACTTGTGCGCACGGGTGTGCGCAGACGGCGTCACCGCCACCTCGATGCTGTACGGGCGCTCCCATACCCCGGTCACGTCGGCCAGGCTGTGCGGCGCGCGCTTGAGCGGGTTGTCCTCGGCCGGCCATTCGCCGCTGGCGACTTTGCCGATCTCGGCGCGGATGCTCAGCATCGCCTCGATGAAGCGATCCAGCTCTTCCTTGGACTCGCTCTCGGTCGGCTCGATCATCAGCGTGCCCGGTACCGGGAAGCTCATGGTCGGTGCGTGGAAGCCGTAGTCCATCAGGCGCTTGGCCACGTCTTCCTCGCTGATCCCGGTTTCCGCCTTGAGCGGACGCAAATCCAAGATGCATTCATGCGCGACACGGTCGTTACGGCCGGTGTAGAGCACCGGGAAGGCGCCGGTCAGCTGGCTGGCCAGGTAGTTGGCGTTGAGGATCGCCACTTCGGTGGCGTCGGCCAGTTGCGGGCCCATCATGGCGATGTACATCCAGCTGATCGGCAGGATGCTCGCGCTGCCCCAGGGTGCGGCGCTGACTGCCGTGTTCTGCGGATTCGGGCCTTGCAGCTCGATCACCGGGTGGTTGGCCACGAAGGGCGCCAGGTGCGCGCGCACACCGATCGGGCCCATGCCCGGGCCGCCACCGCCATGCGGGATGCAGAAGGTCTTGTGCAGGTTCATGTGCGACACGTCGGCGCCGATATCGGCCGGACGGGCCAGACCAACCTGGGCGTTGAGGTTGGCGCCGTCCATATACACCTGACCGCCGGCGGCGTGGATCACCTCGCAGATTTCGCGAATGCCTTCCTCGTACACACCGTGGGTGGACGGGTAGGTGATCATCAGGCAGGCCAGCTTGTCGCCGGCCTCGGCCACCTTGGCCTTGAGGTCGTCCATGTCGACGTTGCCGGCGGCGTCACAGTCCACCACCACCACGCGCATGCTCAGCATCTGCGCGGTGGCCGGGTTGGTGCCGTGGGCCGAAGCCGGGATCAGGCAGATGTCGCGGTGCTCGTCGCCGCGGCTCTGGTGGTACTTGCGGATCGCCAGCAGGCCGGCGTACTCGCCCTGGGCGCCGGAGTTGGGCTGGGTGCAGATGGCGTCGAAGCCGGTGATGGCGCGCAGCCACTCTTCCAGCTCGTCGATCATCAGCTTGTAGCCGACAGCCTGCTCGACCGGCACGAAGGGGTGCAGGTTGGCGAATTCCGGCCAGGTGATCGGAATCATCTCGCTGGTGGCGTTGAGCTTCATGGTGCAGGAGCCCAGCGGGATCATCGACTGGTTGAGCGCCAGATCCTTGTTCTCCAGGCGCTTGAGGTAGCGCAGCATGGCGGTTTCGCTGTGGTGCGTGTTGAACACCGAGTGGCTCAGGTAGGCCGAGCTGCGCAGCAGGCCGCTGGGGATGCCCTGCGGCAGTTCACCGGCGTCCAGCTCGGCCACCGACAGGCCGTGATCGGCGCCGAGGAAGATCGCCAGCAGTTGCTCGACGGTCTGCTCGTCGCAGGTCTCGTCCAGGCTCACGCCGAGCTTGCCGCGACCGAGGATGCGCAGGTTGATGCGCGCCGCCTTGGCCGACTCCAGCACAGCGGTCTGGATGCCGCCGACGTCCAGGGTCAGGGTGTCGAAGAAGTGCTGGTTGACCCGCTGGATGCCCTTCTGCTGCAGGCCGGCGGCAAGGATCGCAGTCAGCCGGTGCACGCGCTGGGCGATGCGCTTGAGGCCTTGCGGGCCGTGGTACACCGCGTAGCAGCTGGCGATGTTGGCCAGCAGTACCTGCGAGGTACAGATGTTGGAGTTGGCCTTCTCGCGGCGGATATGTTGCTCACGGGTCTGCAGGGCCATGCGCAGCGCGGTGTTGCCACGGGCGTCCTTGGACACGCCGATGATGCGCCCCGGCATGGCGCGCTTGTAGGCGTCGCTGGTGGCGAAGAATGCCGCGTGCGGGCCGCCGTAGCCCATCGGCACGCCGAAGCGCTGGGCCGAACCGAACACCACGTCGGCACCCAGCTCACCCGGCGGGGTCAGCAGCAGCAGGCTGAGCAGGTCGGCGGAGACGCAGGCCAGGGCGTTCTGCTCGTGCAGCTGCTGGATCAGCGGGCGCAGGTCATGGATTTCGCCGTGGGTGTCCGGGTACTGCAGCAGGGCACCGAATACCTGATGCTGGCCCAGTTCGCTCAGCGGGCCGACCACCACCTCGAGACCGAAGCCATCGGCGCGGGTCTGTACCACCGAGATGATCTGCGGGTGGCAGTTCTCGTCGACGAAGAACAGATTGCTCTTCGACTTGGCCACGCGCTTGGCCAGGGCCATGGCTTCGCCGGCGGCGGTGGCTTCGTCGAGCAGCGAGGCGCTGGCCAGATCCAGGCCGGTGAGGTCGATGGTCAGCTGCTGGAAGTTCAGCAGCGCTTCCAGGCGGCCCTGGGCGATTTCCGGCTGGTAGGGGGTGTAGGCGGTGTACCAGCCCGGGTTCTCCAGCACGTTGCGCAGGATCACCGTCGGGGTGAGAGTGCCGTGGTAGCCCATGCCGATCAGGCTGGTCCACTGCTGGTTCTGCTCGGCATAGCCCTTGAGCTTGGCCAGGGCAGCGCGCTCGTCCAGCGCCACCGGCAGATCCAGCGGGCGATTCAGGCGAATGGCCGGCGGCACGGTCTGCACGATCAGTTCGTCGCGGCTGGCCACGCCAAGGGCGGACAGCATGGCCTGCTGCTCGCCGGCGTCCGGGCCGAGGTGACGACGAAGGAAGGCATCGGGCTGGTGCAGCTGGGCGAGACTGGGCGTCTGGGACATGGCGGGACTCTCGGAAAATGACAGAGCCTCGACTAGCGAGGCTCGACAGCGGAAATCGTCAGGCCGCGCAGCAGGCGCGGCGCTTGAACTCAGGCGTCGGCGGAGCTGGCGGCTTGATAGCCGGCGGCGTCGAGCAGGCCGTCCAGGTCGGCGGCGTTGTTCGGCTTGAGCTTGAAGAACCAGGCGTTGTAGGGCTCGCCGTTGACCAGCTCGGGGCTGTCGGACAGCGCCTCGTTGACCGCGACCACTTCACCGGCGATCGGTGCGTAGATGTCCGAGGCGGCCTTCACCGACTCCACCACACCGGCTTCCTGGCCAGCGGCCAGTTGCTTGCCAACTTCCGGCAGCTCGACGTAGACCACGTCGCCCAGGGCTTCCTGAGCGTGGTCGGAGATGCCCACGGTGACGGTACCGTCGGCTTCCAGGCGGGCCCACTCGTGGCTGGCGGCGTAACGCAGATCGGCGGGGATATTGCTCATGTCGGATTCCTCGAAATCAGGGAGCGGAAGACCCGCCCGGAAAAATTAGCAGTTCAAAGCCAGTCACGATTTAGCGAGCTAGAACCAGGCAAGGCAGCAACGAGTGAAGAAGCGCAGTTTACTAGTGTAAATGAGCATTCTGAACTCGCTGCCAACGCCGCATGGCCGACGCGCAGCAAATCGTGGAGTCAGATAACGGCCTTGCCGTTGCGCACGAAATTCGCCTGCACGACGCGTACCGGGTACCACTTGCCGCGAATTTCCACCTCGGCGCGTTCGCCGGTAGCGGCCGGCACGCGGGCCAGGGCGATGGATTTGCCCAGGGTCGGCGAGAAGCTGCCACTGGTGATCTCGCCTTCGCCGACGCCGTCGATGCGCACCACCTGGTGGGCACGCAGCACGCCGCGCTCTTCCAGCACCAGGCCGACCAGCTTGGGCTGGTCGCCGGCAGCGCGCTGGCTTTCCAGGGCGCTGCGGCCGACGAAGTTGCGCTCGGCCGGCTCCCAGGCGATGGTCCAGGCCATGTTGGCGGCCAGCGGCGACACATCGTCGGTCATGTCCTGGCCGTACAGGTTCATCCCGGCTTCCAGGCGCAGGGTGTCGCGCGCACCGAGGCCGATCGGGGCGATGCCGGCGCCGACCAGTTCGGCGAGGAAACCGGCGGCCTCGGCGGCCGGCAGCATGATTTCCAGGCCGTCTTCACCGGTGTAGCCGGTGCGGGCGATGAACCAGTCGCCTTCCGGCAGGCCCTGGAACACCTTGAGTTCGTTGATTATCGCGGCACGCGCAGCACTGACCAGCTCGGCGGTCTTGGCGCGGGCGTTGGGGCCCTGGATGGCGAGCATGGCCAGCTCGGCGCGCTCGCTCAGGGTGACGTCGAAGCCGGCGGTCTGCTGCTGCATCCAGGCCAGATCCTTGTCACGGGTGGCGGCGTTGACCACCACGCGGTAGCCCCAGTCGGTGAGGTAGACGATGAGGTCGTCGATCACCCCGCCATGCGGGTTGAGCATGCCGCTGTAGAGCGCCTTGCCCGGGGTCTTCAAGCGTTCGACGTCGTTGGCCAGTAGGTACTGCAGCCAGGCCTTGGCCTGGGGGCCGGTGACGTCGACCACGGTCATGTGGGATACGTCGAACACGCCGCAGTCACGACGCACCTGATGGTGCTCCTCGACCTGCGAGCCGTAGTGCAGTGGCATGTCCCAGCCACCGAAATCGACCATCTTGGCGCCGAGCGCCAGATGCTGTTCGTACAGAGGGGTACGCTGTCCCATGGAAAACTCCTTGTGCTAGACGCCCGCCCGCGCCGGCCGTGGCCTGCAGCGGAAGCGGGTTGCATGGTCGGGCTGCGTCGGCAGGCGCGCATTGTAGCCCCGCAAAGGCGTCTGGTCATCTCGCAAAATGACCGCCCAGTCCGCTCGCGCCAGGCCTAGTGCCCCGGCTGGCGGGCCGAGCGACGAATCAGGCCGATCACCGGCAACAGGCCGACCAGCACCAGGCTCAGCGCCGGCAGTGCGGCACGCGCCCATTCGCCTTCGCTGGTCATCTCGAAGATGCGCACCGCCAGGGTGTCCCAGCCGAAGGGGCGCATCAGCAGGGTGGCGGGCATTTCCTTGAGCACGTCGACGAACACCAGCAGCGCGGCGGACAGCGCGCCCGGTACCAGCAACGGCAGGTAGACCCGCAGGAACAGCGCCGGGCCGCCGACGCCGAGGCTGCGCGCGGCCTGCGGCAGCGACGGGCGAATCCGCGCCAGGCTGCTTTCCAGCGGCCCGTAGGCCACCGCCATGAAGCGCACCAGGTAGGCCAGCAGCAGCGCCACCAGGCTGCCCAGCAGCAGGGGCTGGCCGGCACCGCCGAACCAGTTCGACAGCGGGATCACCAGCTGTTTGTCGAGGTAACTGAAGGCCAGCATGAGCGCCACCGCCAGCACCGAGCCGGGCAAGGCATAGCCGAGGTTGGCCAGGCTCACCGCGCCGCGCACCGGGCGGGTCGGCGCCAGGCGGCGGGCGAAGGCCAGCAACAGCGCCACCGCCACCGTGACCAGCGCGGCCAGGCCGCCAAGGTAGAGGGTGTGCAGGATCAGGCCGACATAGCGCTCGTCCAGGTCGAAGCGGCCACGCTGCCAGAACCACACCAGCAGCTGCAGCAGCGGCACCACGAAGGCGCAGGCGAACACCAGGCCGCACCAGCCGCTGGCCAGCACCGCCTTCCAGCCATGCAGGTGATACAGCACCTGGCCGCGCGGGCGCTCGTTGCTGGGCCGGCTGGCACCGCGGGCACGGCGCTCGCCATACAGCACCAGCAGCACGGCGAGCAGCAGCAGGCTGGCCAGCTGGGTGGCGCTGGACAGGCTGTAGAAGCCGTACCAGGTCTTGTAGATGGCCGTGGTGAAGGTATCGAAGTTGAACACCGCCACCGCGCCGAAATCGGCCAGGGTCTCCATGATCGCCAGCGCCAGGCCGGCGCCGATGGCCGGCCGCGCCATCGGCAGGGCGACGTGCCAGAACGCCTGCCAGGGGCTCTGCCCGAGCACCCGCGCCGCCTCCATCAGGCCCTTGCCCTGGGCCAGGAAGGCGCTGCGCGCGAGCAGGTAGACATAGGGATAGAACACCAGCACCAGGACGATGATCACCCCGCCGGTGGAACGCACCCGCGGCAGGCGGATGCCCATGCCGAACCACTCGCGCAGCAGGCTCTGCAGCGGCCCGGAAAAATCGAACAGGCCGATGAAGACGAAGGCCAGCACATAGGCGGGGATGGCGAACGGCAGCATCAGCGCCCAGTCCAGCCAGCGCCGCCCGGGAAACTCGCAGAGGCTGGTGAGCCAGGCCAGGCTGACGCCGAGCAGGGTCACCCCGCAACTGACGCCCAGCACCAGCACCAGGGTGTTGCCGAGCAGGCGCGGCATCTGGGTGGCCCACAGGTGCGCCCAGATTTCCTGATCGATCTGCTGCCAGGACAGCAGCAGCACCGACAGCGGCAGCAGCACCAGCGCGGCGATGGCGAAGCTGATCGGGTACCAGCGGCGCTGAACGGAATGGGCCACGCAGACTCCTTGGCGGTACAAACGAAACGCCCCGGCGGGCCGGGGCGTCGAGTATAGCGACTGGCAGAACTCGCGATTGAACGAGCCGAGGCCATTTTTAGCCCAGAATGGGCAACCCGCGGCTTAGTTCCAGCCGACCCGATCCATCATCTTGATCGCCTCGGCCTGGCGCTTGCCGGCCACCTCGACCGGGATGGTGTCGGCCTTGAACGCACCCCAGGCCTGTACTTCGGCAGACGGCTTGACCGCCGGGTTGGCCGGGAACTCCTGGTTGATGTCGGCGAACAGGCTCTGCGCCTCGGCCGTGGTCATCCACTCCACCAGCTGCTTGGCCGCTGCGGCGTGCGGCGCGTGCTTGGTCAGGCCGACACCGGACAGGTTGACGTGCACCCCGCGGTCACCCTGATTCGGCCAGAACAGCTTGGCGCGCAGTTCGGGATTGGCCTGGTGCAGGCGCCCGTAGTAGTAGCTGTTGACGATGCCGACGTCGCACTGGCCGGCATCCACGGCGAGGATCACCGCGTTGTCGTCGGCAAACACGTCGGTGGCCAGGTTGTTGATCCAGCCCTGCAGGATCTGCTCGGCCTTGGCCGCACCGTGGGTCTCGATCAGGGTGGCGGTGAGCGACTGGTTATAGACCTTCTTGCCGGTGCGCAGGCACAGGCGACCTTCCCAGTTGCTGTCGGCCAGCGCCTCGTAGGTGCTCAGCTCGCTCGGCTGCACGCGGTCGGTGGAATAGACGATGGTGCGCGCACGCAGCGACAGGCCCGCCCAGGCATGGCTGCTGGAGCGGTACTGCGGCGGAATGTTGGCATCGATCAGCGGCGACTCGATGGGCTGCAGGATGCCCATCTGCTCGGCCTGCCACAGGTTACCGGCATCCACGGTGATCAGCAGGTCGGCCACGCCGTTGTCGCCCTCGGCCTTGATGCGCTGCATCAGCGGCGCCTCCTTGTCGGTGATGAACTTGATGTTCACCCCGGTCTTGGCCGTGTAGGCGTCGAATACCGGCTTGATCAGCTCGTCGATGCGCGAGGAATACACCACCACTTCCTCGGCAGCGTGCGCGGCGGTGACGGCAGCACTCAGGGCCAGGGCGGCGAACAGGCGTGGGCGAAGCGACATGGGCAGGACTCTCGTGGCTGCGAAAGCCATGAATGATAGTCAGTCTCAGCTGCGAGCTGTAGGGCTATCTTAAAACCAAGTGTTTCGCCGAGGCGGCGCAGTGCCGCAGGGCGGGTGAAACCCGCACTTGCCGCACCCGCAGAAATCTCCGCCCGCGGGCTTCACCCGCCCTACAGGCTGGCCAGCGGCGGCAGATCACCAACCAGACCGAGGGCCTGGCGGACGAACAGGGCCTTGGCCTCCGGCAGCTCGTCGACCCAGTTCAGGCCACTGTTGCGCAGCCAGCGCAGCGGCAGCGGGTCGGCCTGGAACAGGCGCTCGAAGCCTTCCATCGCCGCCATCATCGCCAGGTTGTGCGGCATGCGGCGGCGCTCGTAACGGCTCAGTACACGTACGTCATTCGGCTGCTCGCCACGCTCCAGCGCATGCAGCAGCACATCGGCCAGCACTGCGGCATCGAGGAACCCCAGGTTGACCCCCTGCCCCGCCAGCGGGTGGATGCTGTGGGCGGCGTCGCCGATCAGTGCCAGGCCGCTTTCCACATAGCGCTTGGCATGACGCTGGCGCAACGGGATGCACAGGCGCGGGTCGACCTGGCTGACTTCGCCCAGGCGCCATTCGAAGGCCTTGCCCAGTTCATGGCGGAAGGCCAGGTCATCCAGCGCCATCAGGCGCTCGGCCTCGGCCGGTACGGTCGACCAGACGATCGAGCACCAGTGCTGGTCGTCGCCGCGCTGCAGCGGCAGGAAGGCCAGCGGGCCGTCGTCGGTGAAGCGCTGCCAGGCCGTGCGCTGGTGCGGGCGGGCGCAGCGCACGCTGGTGACGATGGCGTGGTGCAAGTAATCCCACTCGCGGGTAGCGCAGCCGGCCAGGCGGCGTACCGCCGAGTTGGCGCCGTCGGCGGCCACCAGCAGCGGTGCGCGCAGCTCGCGACCGTCGGCCAGGGTCAGCAGCCAGCCGTCGCCGCTGCGACGCAGCTGTTCCAGGCGGGCATTGGCGAGCAGGCCGATATCGCTGTCATGCAGGCGCTCGAGCAGGGCGTCCTGCACCACGCGGTTCTCGACTATGTGGCCGAGCGATTCGGCATGCACGCTGGCGGCGGAGAAATGCACGCTGCCGGTGCCGGAGCCGTCCCACACCTGCATGTCGCGGTAGGGCGAGGCGCGCCGCGCGACGATGCCATCCCAGACGCCGAGGCGTTCGAGAATGCGCTGGCTGGCGGCGGACAGGGCGCTGACCCGCGGCTCGAAGGCCGCATCGGCGGCAAACGGCTTAACGCTGAGCGGGCCGCCATCGACCACCAGGATCTCCAGGCCGCTGTGCTCCAGGGCCAGGGCCAGGGCACTGCCGACCATGCCGGCACCAACGATGATCAGATCCGCTTGCATGGGCTGTCCTTATCCCGCCTGCCGCACACGCGGCTTGAGGCGTACGTAGAGGGTCTTGTGCGCGGTGGCCACCAGGGTGCCGGCCGCGTCGCGGATATCCACCTGCAGCTCGGGCAGGTATTTCTCGCCACCGGCGGTCTTCTCGCGGATCTGCGCCAGCAGGGCGTCGTCGATACGGAAGTCGGCATACACCGGGCCCTTGCCCGGAGTGATGAAGTCGATGCTGGCGGCCTTGTCCCAGACGATGTAGTCATCGCCCAGCAGCGGCATCAACAGCAGCATGTAGAAGGGGTCGACCATGCTGTACAGCGAACCGCCGAACTGGGTGCCGACGAAGTTGCGGTTGTACCAGCGCAGCGCCATCTTCACCCGCGCCTGGCGGCAGTCCGGGCTGATCTGCTGCACGCGGATGCCGGCGCCGATATAGGGCGGGTAGAGGTTCAGGCCCAGGCGCAGCAGGCGGGCGCGGCGCGCCAGTTTACGGTCACTCATCAAACAGTCTCACAGCGAACGGGTACCCAGGCCCATGGCCTGGCGAGCGAACCAGCGCTTGGCTGGCGGCAACAGATCGAGGCCGAGCAGACCGAGGGTACGCCCGGCAACTAGCAGCGACTCGCCACGGCCGAACAGGCGCGGCAGACGGTCGGAGAAACCCACGGTCAGCGCCTGATCCTGCTGCTGGCGCGCCAGGTAGCGCTGCAGAGTGGCGAAGTCGCCGAGCGGCGCCGGGCTGTCCAGCAGGGTCTCGGCCAGCACCAGGGTGTCGCGCAGCGACAGGTTGTAGCCCTGCCCCGCCACCGGGTGCAGGCTGTGCGCGGCATTGCCCAGCACCACCAGGTGCGGGCGGGCCTGCTCGCTGGCCTCGACCAGCGCCAGTGGATACAGATGGCGGGCGCCAACCTGGCGCAAGGCGCCCAGGCGATAGCCGAAGGCTTCCTGCAGTTCGCCGAGGAAGGCCGCATCAGGCAGGTTGAGCAGACGCTCAGCGTCTACCGGCGGGCGCGTCCACACCAGCGCGCAGCGGTTGTCGGCCAGTGGCAGCAGGGCCAGCGGGCCGTCGCTGGTGAAGCGTTCGAAGGCCTGGCCGCCGTGGGGCTCGGCCGGGCTGACGTTGGCGATCAGTGCGCACTGGTCGTAAGGCGTGTGTTTGACTGCAATGCCCAGCTGCTCGCGCAGGCCGGAGCGGCCGCCATCGGCCAGCACGGCCAGATCGCAGTCGATCTGGCTGTCGTCGTTCAGGGTCAGGCGGTAGCCGTCACCCAGCGCCTGCAGGCGGGTGACTTCGGCCGGGCAGCGCCAGCTCACCACTTCGGGGTCGAGGGCCTGCCACAGACAGTGGCCGAGCCAGGCGTTCTCCACCACATAGCCCAGCGCCGGCACGCCTTCGTCCGTCGCCTGCAGGCGGGTGGCGCCGAGACGGCCGCGATCGGAAACGTGGATCTGGCTGATCGGCTCGGCGCGCTGGCCGATCGCGCCCCACAACCCCAAGCGCTCGTAGAGCTGCCGGCTGCCGTAGGACAGTGCAGTGGAACGGGCATCGTAGCTGGGCTGGTAACCCTCGCCGGGAGCGAACGGCTCGACCAGCAGGATGCGCCAGCCACGCGCCTTGGCGCCGGCCTGCAGGGCCAAGGCCAGGCTGGCGCCAACCAGGCCACCGCCAACGATGGCCAGTTGCACGCGACTCATGGGCTCAGGCGGCCTGGCTGCGCGCAGCCGCCATCAGCGCTTCGATCTCGGCGACCGTTTTCGGCACGCCGGTGGTGAGGATTTCGCAACCGCTCTTGGTCACCACCACGTCGTCCTCGATGCGTACGCCGATGCCGCGCCACTTCTTGGCCACGTTCTGGTTGTCGACGGCGATGTAGATGCCCGGTTCGACGGTCATGCACATCCCCGGCTCGAGCACGCGCCACTCGCCGCCGACCTTGTATTCGCCGACATCGTGCACGTCCATGCCCAGCCAGTGGCCGGCACGGTGCATGTAGAAAGGCTTGTAGGCTTCGCTGGCGATCAGCGCCTCAACCTCGCCTTCGAGCAGGCCCAGATCGACCAGGCCGGCGGTGATCACCCGCACAGTGGCCTCGTGGGCCTCGTTCCAGTGCTTGCCCGGGGCGATGTGCTTGAACGCCTCCTCGTTGGCCTTGAGCACCAGCTCGTAAATGGCCTTCTGCTCGGCCGAGAAACTGCCGCTGACCGGGAAGGTGCGGGTGATGTCGCTGGCGTAGCAGTCGATCTCGCAGCCGGCGTCGATCAGCACCAGGTCGCCATCCTTGAGCGGCGCGTCGTTCTCGCGGTAGTGCAGGATGCAGGCGTTCTTGCCGGCGGCGACGATCGAGCCATAGGCCGGCATCTTCGCCCCGCCCTTGCGGAACTCGTAGTCCAGCTCGGCTTCCAGGTGGTACTCGGCGAGGCCGGCACGGCTGGCCTGCATGGCGCGGATATGGGCACGGGCGGAGATTTCCGCGGCCTCGCGCATGACTTTCACTTCATTGGCCGACTTGTACAGGCGCATGTCGTGCAGCACATGGTCGAGGGCGACGAATTCGTTGGGCGGCGTCGCACCCTGGCGCGCCTTGGAGCGGATCACGTTGATCCACTCCATCAGCCGGTGGTCGAATTCCTGGTTGCGACCGATGCCGTAGTAGACCCGCTCGCGGCCTTCGATCAGCCCCGGGAGGATGTCGTCAATATCGCCGATGGGGAAGGCATCGTCGGCGCCGAAGGCACTGATGGCGCCATCCTGGCCGGCGCGCAGGCCGTCCCACAGCTCACGCTCCGGGTCGCGCTCGCGGCAGAACATCACGTATTCGCCATGGGCCCGGCCGGGGATCAGCACCAGCACCGCTTCCGGCTCGGGGAAGCCACTGAGGTACTGGAAGTCGCTGTCCTGGCGGTAGATATGCTCGACATCGCGGTTGCGGATGTACACCGGCGCCGCCGGCAGGATGGCGATGCTGTTGGGCTCCATCTGCTCCATCAGCGCCTTGCGCCGACGGGCGTATTCCGACTTGGGGATGCTGACCATGGCGTTGATGACCTTAATGCAGGGAAGGTTTGGCGGCCGCGGCCGGAGCCTTGGCACACTCGGTGAACAGCAGCAGCGGCGCGACGCGCAGGTACTCCATCACTTCCATGTAGTCGTTCTCGCCGTCCTCGGACTCTTCCAGGGCGCTCTGCACCTGGGAAATGGCCGACAGATCCTGCAGCACTTCCATCGCCTCGGCGCTGAGCGCGGCATTGCCGAGGGTCATGCCGAAACCGTCGATGAAACCCTGGCACCACTGGCCCAGGGCCTTGGCCCGCTCGACCAGCGGCGCCTCGTCAGCGGGCAGCAGCAGCACCAGGGTGATGTCGCTGCCGGACAGTTCGCCTTTGACCATTTCCTGCAGGCCGATCAGCGCCTGGCGCACGCTGTCCGCCGGTTCGCCACCGAGCAGTTCGGCGGCATCCTGCAGCCAGGGCTCGGCCTCGAAGCCGGCACCGGCGCAGCTGCGACCGAGCAACAGGCCGTGCAGTTCGGCCGGGGAAACGGGTTTGCCGGTGCTTGCCAGAAGGGCGGCAAAGGCGTCGTAAGGGGAGTTCGAAGTCGACATGGGCAACTAGGCGCTGCGAGGCGCAATCACTAGAATGGAGGCTTCGTATCCTAGCACCGGCAGGCGCGGCAAGACCATCGAAGGCATGCGGCAGCCAGTCGCGCCCGGCCTCGAGAATCGCGACCCGGTCGCCTCTTGGCGCAGACAATCCTTTATAGTTCCGCCACTCATTGCCCAGGTAGGGAGCCCATGGAAGACGTCGAACTGCAAGCCCTGACACGCAAACTGGGTCTGCTGATCCAGCGCGTCGAGCAGCTCAAGTCGCAAAACCTTGCCCTCTTGGCCAGCGAGAAGGCCTGGCGCGAGGAACGCGCCCATCTGATCGAAAAGAACGAAATGGCCCGGCACAAGGTCGAATCGATGATTTCGCGCCTCAAGGCCCTGGAGCAGGACACATGAGCCAAGCCAATACCGTCACCGTACATATCCTCGACAAGGAATACTGCATCGCCTGCCCGGCAGACGAGCGGGCCAACCTGGAAAGCGCTGCGCGCTACCTGGACGGCAAGATGCGCGAGATCCGCAGCAGCGGCAAAGTCATCGGCGGCGACCGCATCGCGGTAATGGCCGCGCTGAACATCACCCACGACCTGCTGCACAAGCAGGAGCGCCTGGATCAGCAGGCCAGCGCGGCCCGCGAACAGGTGCGCGACCTGCTCGATCGCGTCGACCACGCCCTGGCCGCCGATCAGGATGGCCCGGGAAGCTGATTGCAGAGCGGTCGATTCGGGTATACTCGCGATCAGCTCCCTGGTGTGTTGGCCAGTCGGTGATGTCCCTGAGCCGATACGCACAACCACGGGGGTTGCAAGTGGGGCCGGTGTGCATGTCCGCCTGACGGAAAGCCTTAACGCCCCCTGCAATCTCCACCTTGAACTTTCGGGTTCAAGGGCTAACCCGACAGCGGCACAACCGGGGAGTCCTCATTTCCATGCATGAAGCCGGCACCCTCTCCCGCCCGGCCCTGCGCCGCCAGCTACGCCAGGCGCGCCGCCAACTCTCGCCCCTGCAACAACGCCGTGCCGCCCGCGAGCTGTATCGTCAGCTGGCGCAGCATCCGCTGTTCCGCCGCGCCCGCCATGTCGCCCTGTACCTGCCCAGCGATGGCGAAATCGACCCGCGCCCGCTGCTGCGCGCCGCCCAGCGCCGCGGCAAGGCCACCTACCTGCCGGTACTGAGCCGCTGGCCGCGCACGCGCATGAGCTTCCAGCGCACCCACGCCGGCGAGGCCATGGGCCGCAACCGCTTCCG
The DNA here is from genome assembly GCF_014490745.1 of Pseudomonas alcaligenes. Taxonomy (NCBI): domain Bacteria; kingdom Pseudomonadati; phylum Pseudomonadota; class Gammaproteobacteria; order Pseudomonadales; family Pseudomonadaceae; genus Aquipseudomonas; species Aquipseudomonas alcaligenes. Next base: position 4,658,290 of record NZ_LZEU01000001.1, read on the forward strand.
CATCGCCGAGCCGCGCGCCTGCCAGGCCCGCCAGCGGCCCGCCTGGGCACTGGATCTGGTGCTGCTGCCGCTGGTGGGCTTCGATGAACAGGGTGGCCGCCTGGGCATGGGCGGCGGCTTCTACGACCGCAATCTGGCCTATCGCCATTTGCGCAAAAATTGGCACAAACCGACGCTGCTGGGCCTGGCCCATGAATGTCAGAAAGTCGATCGCCTGGCGCTGGCCAGTTGGGATGTACCGCTGCAGGCGGTGGTCACGGACAGGCGCTGGTACGCCTGAAGAGAAGGGTGGAACGGCCGCGATCCCTGCGGCATTCGCGAGCCGGGCTTACTGCTGCGTCAGCTCGACCGATGGGCCGCTCTGGCGATCCCACAGACTCTGGGTGTAACCGGTAGTAACCATCCCCAGACTGAACAGGATGACCAATACCCACAATAGATCTGGCTTGCGTTTCATGTGTCTGCCTCCCCCTTCCCAGGCACACTGCTCGATTGACCGGCGGCGGTTTTATTATTTTGCCGTTAAAGCGGCGTCTAGCCTGAACCTTCTGCCGCCCGAGAGCAGCGAAGAACTACACAGTTTTTGGCGCCAACCAGCTGTCAGTTACGGGAACGAGATTCAATCCCAGCGCAAAGACCGGCAAACAGGAGCAAAGTTCATGCCTTTTTGGCTGATGAAATCGGAACCCGACGAACTGTCGATCCACCACCTGCAACAACTCGGCCGCGCCCGCTGGGATGGCGTGCGCAACTACCAGGCGCGCAACTTCCTGCGCAGCATGCAGGTGGGCGAGCTGTTCTTCTTCTACCACTCCAGCTGCCCGGAACCGGGCATTGCCGGTATTGCGCGGATTGCCGGGCCGACCTACCCCGACCCCACGGCACTGGATCCGCACAGCCACTACTTCGACGCCAAGGCCAGCCACGCGAAGAATCCGTGGAGCGCGCTGGACGTCGAATTCGTCGAGGCCTTCCCGCGCGTGCTACCCCTGGCGCGCCTGCGCAACGAGCCGGCACTGGCCGACCTGGCCCTGGTGCAGAAGGGCAGCCGCCTGTCGGTAATGCCCGTCAGCGACGCCGAATGGACGGCCATCCTCGCCCTGCGTTGAGTCGCCCCGCGCACTGTGTTATCACGGAGGTACGCCCCTCCCCGGAGATAGCCCATGCGCGCACGCCCCATCTGGCCGGCCCGCCTGGCGCTGGCCTTGCTATTGCTGACGCTGTGCCTGGCCAGCCTGATGCTGTGGCGCCAGCTGGAAAACGACCAGCAGGCGCGTCTCGAGGAACGGCTCGGCTACCAGGCGCGCGCCCTGGCCCGGCAGATGGAAAGCAAGCTGCACGGTGAAGTGGACAGCCTGGAGCGTATCGCCCGCCTGTGGAACAGCCTCGGCCGCCTGCCGCGCCAGGCCTGGGAAGAGGAAGCTGGCCTGGCCCTGGCCGATTTCCCGGCCTACCAGTCGGTGCAGTGGGTCGGCCCCGATCTGCACATGCGCTGGCTGCTGCCGCTGCAGGGCAACGAGGCGGCCGTCGACTTCCAGCTCACCGCCCAGCACCCCAACTACCCACTGGCCATGCAGGCCCGCAGCAGCGGCGAACAGCGCTTCTCCAACAGTTTCCAGCTGGTACAGGGCGGCCGTGGCTTTATCCTCTACACCCCGCTGTACCTGCGCGACGACAAGGGGGCGCGGCAGTTCGACGGCTTCCTGCAGGGCGTATTCCGCGTCGAACCGCTGATGGACGAGCTGCTGACCAACCTCGACAGCAGCGAGTTCAGCGTGCGCCTGCTGGAAAACGGCCAGAGCATCTACAGCCGCGAACAACCGGGCGGGCTTGCCCGCCTGACCCAGCAGGTACCGATCGAACTGCTCAACAACCGCAGCTTCAGCCTGCAGCTGAGCCCCACCACCACCCTGCTGCAGCGCCTGAGCAACCCGCTGCCGCAGGTGGTACTGGGCGCCAGCCTGACCATCAGCCTGCTGCTGATCGCCGCCCTGGCCCTGGCCCTGACCAGTGCCCAGCGCGCCCAGGCCCTGCAGGCGGCCAACCAGCGCCTGCAGGTCGAGGCCAAGCGCCGTGAAAGCACCGAGCAGGAGCTGCGCGACAGCCGCGAGCGCCTGCAGCTGGTGCTCGACCTCACCGACTCCAGCCACGACAGCCTGTTCATCTTCGAGACCCAGAGTCGCGAGCTGCTGCACATGAACCAGGCCACCTACGCCAGCCTGGGCTACCGCCCCGAGCAGTTCGCCCAGCTCCTGCGCGAACACCCGGAGCAGCTCCTGCCCGGCTTCCACAGCTGGCTGGAACTGGTGCGCAACGCCCAGCGCGACAACCAGTCACGGATCTTCCAGCGCGAGATGCGCCGCCGCGACGGCAGCAGTCAGCCGGCCGAGATCAACACCCAGCTGGTGCAGTTGAACGGCCGCGAATACCTGATCGGCCTGGCCCGCGACAACAGCGAACGCCTGCAACTGGAGGCGCGCCTGCAACGCCTGTCGCAGCTGGACGGCCTGACCGGCCTGTACAACCGGCGTTTCTTCGACCAGCAACTGCAGGGCGAATGGCGCCGCCTGCGCCGGATCGGTGCACCGCTGACCCTGCTGATGCTCGATATTGACCACTTCAAGGCCTACAACGACGCCCTCGGCCATCTGGCCGGTGACGACGCCTTGCGCAAGGTCGGGGCCTGCCTGCAGGACTGCCTGCAGCGTGAGGGTGACGTGGCCTGCCGCTACGGCGGCGAGGAATTCGCCATCATCCTCGCCAACACCGGCCTGGACGGCGGCGAGCATGTGGCAGCGCGGGTGCACGAACTGATCGCCAACCTGGAACTGAACCACCCCGCCAGCCCCCTGGGCCGGCTCACGGTGAGCATCGGCCTGGCGGTGGCCGCGCCGGTCAGCGAGGAGCAGCCCAGCAGCCTGACCGCCCACAGCGACCAGGCGCTGTACCAGGCCAAGCACCAGGGGCGCAACCGCACCTGCGTGTGGGGCGAGACCAGCGCGGCCAACCCCCTGCCCGTCTGAGCCAGGCTCGCGCCGGCCGGGCTTACTGGATGATCAGGTTGTTGAACAGCAGGTCTTCCACCAGCGGTTTGCCTTCTTCCGCGGTGAGCACTTCCTGCACCTGCTTGAGCGCCTCCTGGCGCAGGGTTTCCTTGGCGTTCTGGTCGCCCATGCTGGCCTCGGTCTGCTGGGAGAACAGCATCACCAGCTGGTTGCGGATCAGCGGCTCGTGATGCTCCACCGCCTTTTCGGCATCGGCACCGGTGACGCGCAGGGCGATGTCGGCCTTGTAGAACTTCAGCTTGGGCCCGGCGCCGAAGTTGCCCACCAGCGCCGGGGTCAGGCTGTAGTAGGCCACCTGGGGAGCGGCGCCTTCTTCGCCCTCTTTCTTTTCTTCCTCGGCCAGGGCGGTGAAGGGCAGACTCAGGGCCAACAGCAGGGCAATCCAGGTTTTCACAGGGCAATCCTCGAACGGTGATGCCGCCTAGCATAGCCATAGCCGGCGACGTACCCAAGCCCGGCGCTTATGCAGCGCCATCAGGCGCGGGCATGCTCGTTGACCCTCCAGACCCGCCACCTACACTGCCAGACCACCCCCATCTGCCAAGAGACGCCGCCATGAAAGCCGTTCTGTGCAAAGCCTTCGGCCCGGCCGAAACCCTGGTGCTGGAAGAAGTCGCCAGCCCCGAACCGAAGAAGAACGAAGTGCTGATCGAGGTGCACGCCGCCGGGGTCAACTTCCCCGATACCCTGATCATCGAGGGCAAGTACCAGTTCAAGCCGCCCTTCCCCTTCTCCCCGGGCGGCGAGGCGGCCGGCGTGGTCAAGGCGGTGGGCGAGAAGATCACCCACCTCAAGGCCGGTGACCGGGTCATGGCGCTGACCGGCTGGGGCAGCTTCGCCGAGGAAGTGGCGGTGCCCGGCTACAACGTGATGCCGGTACCGGCCGACATGGACTTCGCCAGCGCCGCCGCCTTTGGCATGACCTACGGCACCTCGATGCATGCGCTGAAGCAGCGCGCCAACCTGCAGCCGGGCGAGACCCTGCTGGTGCTCGGTGCCTCCGGTGGCGTCGGCCTGGCCGCGGTGGAAATCGGCAAGGCCATGGGCGCCAAGGTGATTGCCGCGGCGAGCACCGCGGAGAAGCTGGAAGTGGCGCGCAAGGCCGGCGCCGACCACCTGATCAACTACAGCGAGCAGAGCCTCAAGGAAGAGCTGAAGAAGCTCACCGGCGGCCAGGGCGTGGACGTGATCTACGACCCGGTGGGTGGCGAACTGTTCGAGGAAGCCTTCCGCTCCATCGCCTGGAACGGCCGCTTCCTGGTAGTCGGCTTCGCCGCCGGCGGTGGCATCCCGGCCCTGCCGGCCAACCTGCCACTGCTCAAGGGCGCCGCGCTGATCGGCGTGTTCTGGGGCTCCTTCGCCCAGCGCCAGCCGCAGGACAATGCCGCCAACTTCCAGCAGCTGTTCCAGTGGTTCAGCGCCGGCCAGATCAAGCCACTGGTGTCGCAGACCTTCCCGCTGGCCCAGGCCGCCGCGGCGATCAACCACCTCGGCCAGCGCAAGGCCGTGGGCAAAGTGGTGGTGCAGGTTCGCTGATGATCCCCTCTCCCGCCGGGAGAGGGTGCCCGCAGGGCGGGTGAGGGTATTACCGGCAACTCGGCGTCGGCCCTGTCACCCTCACCCCCGCCCCTCTCCCAAGGGGAGAGGGGAGCCAAGCTCCGCTCAGTTCCTGGGCGCGTAGGCAAACACGTCGGAATGCATCTGCGTCGCCGGCAGGCCGGCCGCCACCAGCGCGTCGAGGGTGGCATAGACCATTGCCGGCGAACCGCTGACATACACCCGCAGGTTCGACAGGTCGGCGAAATCCTCGCACACCGCCTCGTGCAGCAGGCCGCAGCGCCCTTCCCAACCGCACAGATCGCTGACCACCTGATGCAGGTGCAGGCCGGGCTGCTTCTGCCAGTCGCGCCAGTGCGGCAGCTGGTAGAAGTCCTCGGGGCGGCGCACGCCCCAGTACAGGTGCAGCGGATGGGCGAAGCCGACGGCCCGGCAGTGCTCGATCAACCCGTGGATCTGGCCCATGCCGGTGCCGGCGGCGATCAGCACCAGCGGGCCGTCCGGCAGCTCGGCCAAGTGCGTGTCGCCGAACGGCAGCTGCACGCGGGCGAAGCCCTGGCGGCGGAGGAAATCCAGCAGGCTCAGAGTGCTCTCGTCGCGGGCCAGGATGTGCAGCTCCAGCTCACGGCCGCTGTGCGGCGCCGAGGCCAGGGAAAAGGCCGTCCACTCGCCGTCTTCGCGCTGCAGCAGCAGGTATTGCCCGGCGTGGTAGCGCGGCGGCTTGCCGGCCGGGGCGCGCAGGCGCAGGCGGAACACATCGCCGCCGACCGCCTGGCACTCGATCAGCTGGCAACTAAGGGTGCGCAGCGGCAGCTCGCCGGGCGCCAGCACGCCATCCCAGTGCAGCAGGCAGTCTTCCAGCGGCTCGGCCAGGCAGGTGAACAGTTCGCCCGTGGCGCGCTCCTCACCGGCCTGACGCACCCGCCCGGCCAGCAGCTGCGCCGCGCAGATATGGCAGTTGCCGTTGCGGCAGCTCTGCGGGCAGTCGTAGCCAAGCCGGCGCGCGGCATCGAGGATGCACTCGCCGGCCTGCACCTCGAGCACCGCACCTGAGGGTTGCAGGGTGACCTTCATGACATGAATGCCTTCAGCTGCGTCGCGAGCGAAGGGTGGGCGAGGCGAAAGGACGCGAGGGCGCGGAGTTTACATCGAGTAAATGAGCAGCCCGAGCGGCCTTTCAGCACAGCCCAAACGAGCGCAGCAGCAGATGATGCGTTCATCAGTCGATCCCGAGGCCGGCCCAGAGCTCATCAACCCGCGCCGTCACGGCCGCATCCTTCTCGATCACCCGGCCCCACTCGCGACTGGTCTCGCCCGGCCACTTGTGGGTGGCATCGAGGCCCATCTTCGAGCCCAGGCCGGACACCGGCGAGGCGAAGTCGAGGTAGTCGATCGGCGTGTTGTCGATCATTACCGTGTCGCGCTTGGGGTCCATGCGCGTGGTAATGGCCCAGATCACGTCGTTCCAGTCGCGGGCGTTCACATCGTCGTCGGTGACGATGACGAACTTGGTGTACATGAACTGACGTAAGAAAGACCAAACCCCGAGCATCACCCGCTTGGCGTGACCGGGGTACTGCTTCTTCATGGTCACCACCGCCATGCGGTAGGAGCAGCCTTCCGGCGGCAGGTAGAAGTCGGTGATCTCCGGGAACTGCTTCTGCAGGATCGGTACGAACACTTCGTTGAGCGCCACGCCGAGAATCGCCGGCTCATCCGGCGGCCGCCCGGTATAGGTGCTGTGGTAGATCGGCTTTTGCCGGCGGGTGATGCGCTCGACGGTGAACACCGGGAAGGTGTCGACCTCGTTGTAGTAGCCGGTGTGGTCGCCGTACGGGCCTTCCGGCGCGGTCTCGCCCGGATGAATCACGCCCTCGAGGACGATCTCGGCACTGGCCGGCACCTGCAGATCACTGCCGATGGCCTTGACCAGCTCGGTGCGGTGGCCGCGCAAGAGTCCTGCGAAGGCGTACTCGGAAAGGGTGTCCGGCACCGGGGTCACGGCGCCGAGGATGGTCGCCGGGTCAGCACCGAGGGCCACGCATACCGGGTAAGGCCTGTCCGGATACTTCTGGCACCACTCGCGGTAGTCCAGCGCGCCGCCACGGTGGCTGAGCCAGCGCATGATCACCTTGTTGCGGCCGATCACCTGCTGGCGGTAGATGCCGAGGTTCTGCCGTTCCTTGTTCGGCCCCTTGGTGATGGTCAGGCCCCAGGTGATCAGCGGCGCCACGTCGCCCGGCCAGCAGTGCTGGATCGGCAGCTTGCCGAGGTCGACGGCGTCGCCCTCCTCGATCACCTCGTGGCACGGCGCATCCTTGAGCACCTTGGGCGCCATGCTGATGACCTTCTTGTAGATCGGCAGCTTGCTCCAGGCATCCTTCAGGCCCTTGGGCGGCTCGGGCTCCTTGAGGAAGGCCAGCAGCTTGCCGATCTCGCGCAGCTCACCGACATCCTCGGCGCCCATGCCCAGGGCCACGCGCCCCGGTGTGCCGAACAGGTTGCCGAGCACCGGCACGTCGAAGCCGGTGGGCTTCTCGAACAGCAGCGCCGGGCCGCCACGGCGCAGGGTGCGGTCGCAGATTTCGGTCATTTCCAGCACGGGCGAGACCGGGGTCTGGATGCGCTTGAGCTCGCCACGGCTTTCCAGCTCGCGGATGAAGTCGCGCAGGTCGCGGTACTGCATGCTTGGGCCTCACAGGTCGGGGCGCAAAGTTTAGCGCCGAACTGGGTTATTCAGAAGGCTGCACAAACGCAGAGGCCGGGTTTCCCCGGCCTCTGTGGCAACACTTGAATCACTTCCGCTTCATGGAGAGGAAGAATTCGTCGTTGGTCTTGCTGTCTTTCAGCTTGTCGAGGAGGAACTCGATGGCGGCGATTTCGTCCATCGGGTGCAGCAGCTTGCGCAGAATCCACATGCGCGACAGCTCTTCCTCACCGGTCAGCAACTCTTCGCGGCGGGTGCCGGAACGGTTGATGTTGATGGCCGGGAACACGCGCTTCTCGGCGATGCGGCGATCCAGCGGCAGCTCCATGTTGCCGGTGCCTTTGAATTCCTCGTAGATCACCTCGTCCATCTTCGAGCCGGTTTCCACCAGCGCGGTGGCGAGAATGGTCAGCGAACCGCCTTCCTCGATGTTACGTGCGGCACCGAAGAAACGCTTGGGCTTCTCCAGGGCGTGGGCGTCGACACCACCGGTGAGCACCTTGCCGGAGCTCGGGATCACGGTGTTGTAGGCACGCGCCAGGCGGGTGATGGAGTCGAGCAGGATGACCACGTCCTTCTTGTGCTCGACCAGGCGCTTGGCCTTCTCGATCACCATCTCGGCGACCTGCACGTGGCGGGTCGGCGGCTCGTCGAAGGTCGAGGCGACCACTTCGCCGCGCACGGTGCGCTGCATCTCGGTCACTTCTTCCGGGCGCTCGTCGATCAGCAGGACGATCAGGTGGCACTCGGGGTTGTTGCGGGTGATGTTGGCCGCGATGTTCTGCAGCATGATCGTTTTACCGGCCTTCGGCGGAGCGACGATCAGGCCGCGCTGGCCTTTGCCGATCGGGGCGCAGAGGTCGATCACCCGACCGGTGAGGTCTTCCTTGGAACCGTTGCCGGCTTCCATCTTCAGACGCTCGGTGGGGAACAGCGGGGTGAGGTTCTCGAACAGGATCTTGTTCTTGGCGTTTTCCGGGCGGTCGAAGTTGATCGAGTCGACCTTGAGCAGGGCGAAGTAGCGCTCGCCTTCCTTCGGCGGGCGGATCTTGCCGACGATGGTGTCACCGGTACGCAGGTTGAAGCGGCGGATCTGGCTCGGCGAAACGTAGATGTCGTCCGGGCCGGCCAGGTAGGAGGAGTCGGCGCCGCGGAGGAAGCCGAAACCGTCCTGGAGGATCTCCAGCACGCCGTCGCCGGAAATTTCTTCACCGCTTTTAGCGTGCTTTTTCAGCAGGGCGAAGATGACATCCTGCTTGCGCGAACGGGCCATGTTTTCCAGACCAGCCTGGTCGGCCATGTCCAGCAGTTCGGCAATCGGCTTTTGCTTGAGTTCGGTCAGATTCATAGGAATGACGTTATAGATATGAGGGAGGGACAAAGCATTCAGCTTTGGAGGCCGTGCCGCGGAGGAGGCGACTTGATCGCTCGAATATCGGCTAGGGATGCGTCGGCGACGGCGTAGGAGGGCTGCGGAGAAATGCAGCAGGGCCGAATGTAACACCAGGCTTCGCGCGACGTCCAGCCTGCGGCCAAAGAAAAAGCCCCGCACGGAGCGGGGCTTCTCACATCAGTGGCGGATGCCTCAGATGTTGGCGTCGAGGAAGGCGGCCAGCTGCGACTTGGACAGGGCGCCGACCTTGGTCGCTTCGACGTTGCCGTTCTTGAACAGCATCAGGGTCGGGATACCGCGCACGCCGTACTTCGGCGGGGTTTCCTGGTTGTCGTCGATGTTCAGCTTGCAGACCTTCAGCTTGCCCTGATAGGTCTGGGCGATCTCGTCAAGAACCGGGGCGATCATTTTGCACGGACCGCACCATTCGGCCCAGTAGTCGACCAGGACCGCACCTTCGGCCTTGATCACGTCGTCTTCGAAGCTGGCATCGCTGACGTTGGTGATGAACTCGCTCATGGATAGTCTCCGGGGTCGAAAGCGAAAAGTGGCGCCATGATAGCCCGCCACGGCCCATGCTGAAAGCCGCTAACCATTGAGCTTGACTATCAATGGTTTTGATACAGCCGATGAAAGACTACGGCAACCTGACCCCGGCCGGTTAACATGGGCGTCATTGGAGCCCCTGCCGCAACATGGCAGGATGCCTGCCTAACGTCTCGAGACCCCTGACGATGCCACAAGCCGCCAAGCAGTATCCCCTGATCGCCGCCATCGACCTTGGCTCCAACAGCTTCCATATGGTGCTGGCCAAGGCCGACCACGGCGAAGTGCGCATCCTCGAGCGCCTGGGCGACAAGGTACAGCTGGCCGCCGGCCTGGATGACGCGCGCGTGCTCAGCGAAGAGGCCATGCAGCGCGGCATCGACTGCCTGAGCCGCTTCGCCCAGCTGACCCAGGGCCTGCCGCCCGGCGCGGTGCGCATCGTCGGCACCAACGCCCTGCGCGAGGCGCGCAACCGCGCCGAATTCATCCGCCGCGCCGAAGCGGTGCTGGGCAGCCCGGTGGAAGTCATTTCCGGCCGCGAGGAAGCACGCCTGATCTACCTCGGCGTGTCGCACAGCATCGCCGACACCCCGGGCAAGCGCCTGGTGGTCGACATTGGCGGCGGCAGCACCGAATTCATCGTCGGCCAGCGCTTCGAGCCGCTGCTGCGCGAGAGCCTGCAGATGGGCTGCGTGAGCTTCACCCAGCGCTACTTCAAGGACGGCAAGATCACCCCGGCGCGCTATGCCCAGGCCTACACCGCCGCCCGCCTGGAACTGATGAGCATCGAGCAGGGCCTGCAGCGCCTGGGCTGGCAGGAAGCAGTGGGCGCCTCCGGCACCCTGCGCGCGGTAGGCCTGACCATCAAGGCCGCCGGCCTCGGCAATGGCGAGATCAACCCCGAGGGCCTGGCCTGGCTCAAACGCAAGGTGTTCAAGCTGGGCGAGGTGGACAAGCTCGACCTCGACGGGATCAAGCCGGATCGCCGGCAGATCTTCCCGGCCGGCCTGGCCATCGCCGAAGCCATCTTCGACGCTCTCGACCTGCAGCGCATGGATCACTCCGAAGGTGCCCTGCGCGAAGGCGTGCTCTACGACCTGCTCGGCCGCCACCACCACGAGGACGTACGCGAACGCACCCTCGGCGCGCTGATGGAGCGCTACCACGTCGACGTGCAGCAGGCCGCGCGGGTCGAGGCCAAGGCCCTGCAGGCCCTGGAGAAGGTCGCAGTGGCCTGGCAGCTGGACGACGACTGGCACCGCGACCTGCTGCAGTGGGGCGCGCGGGTGCACGAGATCGGCCTGGACATCGCCCACTACCACTACCACAAGCACGGCGCCTACCTGATCGAGCACTCCGACCTGGCCGGTTTCTCGCGCAAGGATCAACTGATGCTGGCCCTGCTGGTGCGCGGCCACCGGCGCAACATTCCCAAGGACAAGTTCGCCGAGTTCGGCGACGAAGGCATCAAGCTCACCCGCCTGTGCGTGCTGCTGCGCTTCGCCATCCTGTTCCACCACATCCGTGGCAGCCAGGAAATGCCCAAGGTGCAGATGCAGGCCGGGCCGCAGAGCCTCGACCTGACCTTCCCCGCCGGCTGGCTGGAAGCCAACCCGCTGACCCAGGCCGACTTCGAACAGGAAGCCGAGTGGCTGGCGCGCATCGGCTTCAGCCTCAAAGTGCGCTGAAGGCGATTGTCAACGCCCAAGAAAAAGCCCCGCAGTGCGGGGCTTTTTCATTTCAGTCAGACAGACTCGCTTAGAACCTATTTACGATCTCGCGAGCTAGAGATAAACGGTGGCGGGAGCGGCCGAGGAAGCGGAGTTTACGAGTAGTAAATGAGCATTCCGAGGTCGTTTCCAACACCGTTTAGCCGACGCGCAGCAGATCGTAAACAGGTTCTTAACGCAGCACCTGCAGCGCGGTCAGCTTATCCAGCAGCGCAGTCTGCGCACTGCGCGGGTTGGCGTTGCCGCTGGGGCTGGTGCGCAGGTAGCGACCGTCCGGCTGCAGCACCCAGGCCTGGGTGTTGTCGCTCAGGTAGGACTCCAGCTCCTTCTTGACCCGCGTGGTGAGCTTTTTGCCCTCCACCGGGAAGCAGGTCTCCACCCGCTTGTCGAGGTTGCGCTCCATCCAGTCGGCACTGGACAGGAAGATCTTCTCGTCGCCGCCATTGAGGAAGTAGAACACCCGGGTGTGTTCGAGGAAGCGGCCGATGATCGAGCGCACCTGGATGTTGTGCGACACCCCCGGAATGCCCGGGCGCAAGCAGCACATGCCGCGCACCACCAGGTCGATGCGCACGCCGGTCTGGCTGGCCTTGTACAACGCGCGGATGATCTTCGGATCGGTCAGCGAGTTGAACTTGGCCATGATGTGCGCGGCCTTGCCCTCGCTGGCCTGTTGGGTCTCGAAGGCGATCAGGTCGAGCAGGGTCTTCTTCAGGGTGAAGGGCGCGTGCAGCAGCTTCTTCATGCGCAGGGTCTTGCCCATGCCGATCAGTTGGTTGAACAGCTTGGATACGTCTTCACCCAGGGCCACGTCGGCAGTCAGCAGGCTGTAGTCGGTGTACAGCTTGGCGTTGCCGGCGTGGTAGTTGCCGGTGCCGAGGTGGGCGTAGCGGCGCAGCTCGCCGGCCTCGCGACGGAGGATCAGCATCATCTTGGCGTGGGTCTTGAAGCCGACCACGCCGTAGATCACCACCGCGCCGGCAGCCTGCAGGCGGCTGGCCAGCTGCAGGTTGGACTCCTCGTCGAAGCGCGCGCGCAGCTCGATCACCGCAGTGACCTCCTTGCCGTTGCGCGCCGCCTCCACCAGGGCGTCGACGATCTCCGAGTTGGCCCCGGAGCGGTACAGGGTCTGCTTGATCGCCAGCACGTGCGGGTCTTTCGCCGCCTGGCGCAGCAGGTCGACCACCGGGGTGAACGACTCGAAGGGGTGCAGCAGCAGCACGTCCTGCTTGCCGACCACGTTGAAGATGTTCTCGCTGTTCTGCAGCAGCTTGGGGATCACCGGGGTGAACGGCGCGTACTGCAGCTCCGGGTGGCTTTCCAGCCCGGTGATGGCGAACAGGCGGGTCAGGTTGACCGGGCCGTTGACCCGGTACAGCTCGCTGTCACTGAGGTTGAACTGCTTGAGCAGGTAGTCCGACAGGTGTTTCGGGCAGGTGTCGGCCACTTCCAGGCGTACCGCATCACCATAGCGACGACTGAACAGCTCGCCACGCAGGGCGCGGGCCAGGTCTTCGACGTCCTCGGTGTCCACCGACAGGTCGGCGTTGCGGGTCAGGCGGAACTGGTAGCAGCCCTTGACCTTCATGCCCTGGAACAGGTCGTCGGCGTGGGCGTGGATCATCGAGGAGAGGAACACATAGTTGTCCCCCGCGCCGCCAACTTCCTCCGGCACTTTGATGATCCGCGGCAGCAGGCGCGGCGCCGGGATGATGGCCAGGCCGGAGTCGCGGCCGAAGGCGTCGACGCCTTCCAGCTCGACGATGAAGTTGAGACTCTTGTTCACCAGCAGCGGGAACGGGTGCGTCGGGTCGAGGCCGATCGGGGTGATGATCGGCGCGATCTCGTCGCGGAAGTAGCGGCGCACCCAGGTCTTCAGCTTGACCGTCCAGTAGCGGCGGCGGATGAAGTTGACCTGGTGCTTGGCCAGGGCCGGCAGCAGCACGTCGTTGAGCAGGGCGTACTGGCGGTCGACCTGTTCGTGGGCGATCTCGGAGATGCGCGCCAGCACCTGGCTGGGCAGCAGGCCATCGGCGCCGGCTTGCTCGCGGGCGAAGTTGATCTGTTTCTTCAGGCCGGCGACGCGGATCTCGAAGAACTCGTCGAGGTTGCTGGAGAAGATCAGCAGGAACTTGAGCCGCTCGAGCAGCGGGTAGGACTCGTCCAGTGCCTGTTCCAGCACGCGGATGTTGAACTGCAGCTGGGACAGCTCGCGGTGGATGTACAGGCTGCTGTCATCCAGGCCGGGAATCGGCGGTGCCACCGGCGCCGGTGCCTGCGGCTCCGGCTCGACGGCGGCGACCACTTCGGCCACCACCGCCACGGGCAGCGCCTGCTCGCTGTCGAGCGCGGCGTCCGCCACCTGATTCTTGCTGAGTCCCTCGGTGTTCATGCCAGCTTCCCTGGGGCGCCTCAGCGCCCCGCTTTGATCAGTTCTGCCGCACGTGCGGCGAAGTAGGTGAGGATGCCATCGGCTCCTGCACGTTTGAAAGCGGTCAGCGATTCCAGGATCACCGCCTCGCTCAGCCAGCCGTTCTGGATGGCGGCCATGTGCATGGCGTACTCGCCGCTGACCTGATAGGCGAAGGTCGGCACCTTGAAGGCCTCCTTCACCCGCCAGACGATGTCCAGGTAGGGCATGCCCGGCTTGACCATGACCATGTCGGCGCCTTCGGCGAGATCCGCCGCGACTTCATGCAGGGCCTCGTCGCCGTTGGCCGGATCCATCTGGTAGGTGTTCTTGCTGCCCTTGCCGAGGTTGGCCGCCGAGCCCACCGCATCGCGGAACGGCCCGTAGTAGGCGCTGGCGTACTTGGCCGCGTAGGCCATGATGCGCACGTTGACGTGGTCGGCCAGCTCCAGCGCCTCGCGGATCGCCTGGATGCGCCCGTCCATCATGTCCGAGGGTGCCACCACCTGGGCGCCGGCCTCGGCATGCGACAGCGCCTGCTTGACCAGCGCGTCGATGGTCACGTCGTTCATCACGTAACCAGACTCGTCGAGGATGCCGTCCTGGCCGTGGGTGGTGAACGGGTCGAGGGCCACATCGCTGATCACCCCCAGCTCGGGGAACTTGGCGCGCAGGGCACGGATGGCGCGCTGGGCGATGCCGTCCGGGTTCCAGGCTTCGCTGCCGTCGAGGGATTTCTTCTCCAGCGGGGTCACCGGGAACAGCGCCAGGGCCGGAATACCCAGCTCTACCCAGCGCTCGGCGGCCTGCAGCAGCAGGTCGATGGACAGGCGCTCGACGCCGGGCATCGACGGGATGGCTTCGCGACGGTTGTCACCATCGAGGACGAACACCGGCAGGATCAGGTCGTCGACCGTCAGCACGTTCTCGCGCACCAGGCGGCGGGAAAACTCGTCGCGGCGGTTGCGGCGCAGGCGGGTAGCGGGGAACAGGCGATTGGCGGGGGTAAAGCTCACGACGGACTCCAGAACCCGCACGGCGGGCGAGTGTGACAGTTGTACCCGGCTATTATGACCAAATAATGACTGTCACACCCAGACTGCGACGGGTAGCCGCAGTTCCGTTGCCGCACAAAAATCCGTTCTTCTTGCCCCCGCGCTGCCGTCTGGCGGCTGCCCTCAGGCCGGTTGCGCCTGTATCCGCCGCGGCCACAACAGCCAGGCCAGACTGAGCAGGCTCCAGGTCGCCAGCAACAGCCAGGGCAGCGTGCCGTCAAGCAGACCGGCCTGCTGAGCCCAGGCCAGCGCCGGCAGGTTGAGCAGCAAGCGCAGGGCCTCCAGCCCGCGGGCAAAGGCACGGTTCTCCAGCCAGGCGCCAATGCAGTAGAGGCCGAAGGCCAGCCACAGGCAGCCCAGGGTCGCCGCCAGCAGGTCGAGCTGTCCGGCCAGGGCCACCAGGCCGGCAGTGGCCGGCACGTAAGGCAGGAACTGCAGGCCGATGTACCACTGGCTGGAACGCGGCAGCGTCACCTCGAACTTGCGGAAGGCACTCAGATCCGGCTTGTCGATCGGGTAGCGTGCCGCCACATCGGCCGGGCGCCAGCCGGTGGGCATCAGCCAGATACGCAGCTTGTCCCACCAGGAGCCGGCACGCACTGCATCGCGCCACAACTGCACGTAGAACTGCAGGTTGGCCCACAACGGGTTCCAGCTGCGCAGCGGCACGGTCACGCCGAAGATCACCGGCTGCTCGTCCAGCTCCTCCTGGAAGGTACCGAACAGGCGATCCCAGAGAATGAACACGCCACCGTAGTTGCGATCCATATAAACCGCGTTCTGCGCATGGTGCACGCGGTGGTTGGACGGGGTGATGAAGAACCACTCGTACCAGCCCAGCTTGGGCACGTGGCGGGTATGCACCCAGAACTGGTAGAGCAGATTGAGCGCCGCCACCGTGGCGAACACCAGCGGCGGCACCCCGACCACGGCCATCGGCAGGTAGAAGATCCAGCTCAGCAGGAAGCCCATGCTGGTCTGGCGCAGGGCGGTGGAGAGGTTGTACTCCTCGCTCTGGTGGTGCACCGAGTGGGCGGCCCAGAACACGTTGCGCTCGTGGCCGATGCGGTGGTTCCAGTAGTAGCAGAAGTCGTAGAAGACAAAGGCCAGCAGCCACACCCACGGCTCGTTGGGCAGGGTCAGCAGATGCAGGTGCTCGAAGGCGAAGGCGTAACCGATCAAAGCGATCGACTTGGTCAGCAAGCCGGTGACCTGGTAGACCATGCCGGTGCTCAGGCTGTTGAGCGCATCGGCAAACCTGTAGGTGCTGACACCGCGCCAGCGATCGACCAAAAGCTCAAGCGCGATCAACAGAAGAAAGAAGGGAATGGCAAGAAGGATCAGGTTCATGGTTCGGCACTGCCTGGTTGACCTAAGCTGATCCTAGACTCACCCGCCGCGCCACTCGCGACAGCCAATGCCAGCCCGTGTGGCATTTGGCGACACAGCGTCACTCGACGCTGTGCCCGGCGATCGGCGAAACTGAGCCATCGACTTACCGCTTGGCCAATGGAGAACAGCATGCATAAACGAGTCGCGGTCATCCTTTCCGGTTGTGGCGTCTACGACGGCGCAGAAATCCACGAGAGCGTGATCACCCTGCTGCGTCTCGACCAGCGCGGCGCCCAGGTGCAGTGCTTTGCGCCGAACGTGGCGCAGATGCATGTGATCAACCACCTCACCGGCGAGGAAATGCCGGAAAGCCGCAACGTGCTCACCGAGTCCGCGCGCATCGCCCGCGGCAATGTCGAGGACGTGCGCACCCTGGCCGTCGAGCACTTCGACGCGCTGATCCTGCCGGGCGGCTTCGGCGTGGCCAAGAACCTCTCCAACTTCGCCACCGAAGGCGCCGCCTGCAGCGTGCAGCCGGACGTGCTGGCCGCCGCCCAGGCCTTTGCCAAGGCCGGCAAGCCGGTGGGCCTGGTGTGCATCTCGCCGGCCCTGGCGGTGAAGATCTACGGCCCCGGCGTGATCGCCACCCTGGGCAGCGCCGAAGACCCGGCTGCCGCCGCGCTCACCGCCATGGGCGGCAGCCACACGGAATGCGCAGTGGAAGACATAGTCGAGGACAAGGCGCACAAGCTGGTCAGCACCCCGGCCTACATGCTCGCCCAGTCGATTGCCGAGGCGGCGGCCGGGATCAACAAGCTGGTCGACCGCGTGCTCGAGCTGGCTCAGGCGCACTGAGCCGCACCGGCCTGGGTTGCGCGCAGCCACCCAGGCTAGGCCGATCCCGCCAATCGCCGGGACTGCCAGGCCACGGCGCTGGCCAAGCACGCCGGATTGCGGCAGCGTGGCGAACAACTCCCGTGCAGGACGCCGTGTCATGAGCCACACCCCCTTCGAACTCACCGCCGAGCTGCGCGACGCCGTCAGCGCCTTCTTCCAGCGCATCCCGTTCAACCAGGTACTGGGCATCCAGCTCGACGAGCTGTCCGTGGACAAGGTGGTGATGAGCCTGCCGATGAAGCCCGAGCTGATCGGCAACTTCGTCCAGGGCATCCTGCATGGCGGGGTGATTTCCTCGCTGCTCGACGTGGCCGGCGGCGCCATGGCGCTGATCGGCGCCTTCGAGCGGCACCAGCACCTGCCCACCAGCGAACGCATGGCGCGGCTGTCCAAACTGGGCACCATCGACCTGCGCGTCGACTACCTGCGCCCCGGGCGCGGCCAGGCGTTCACCGCCACCGCAGTGCTGCTGCGTTCCGGCAACAAGGTGGCGGTGGTGCGCACCGAACTGCACAGCGACGACGGCACCCTGGTGGCGGTAGGCACCGGCACCTATCTGTGCGGTTAGCGGCAACCGCGTAGGGCGGGTGCAACCCGCGTCGGCCATCGTGCGAGGGCTCGCTCAGCCTTGGCGTAGCAACCGGGTGAGGATGCGATCCAGCGAATTGGCAAAGGCCTGGCGATCCTTCTCGCCATAGCCGGCCTGGCCGCCGCCGACCTGGCCCTGCTCGCGCAGGTCGGTGAACAGGTTACGCACGGCCAGGCGCTCGCCCATATTGCGCTCGTCGAACTCGCGGCCACGCGGATCGAGGGCGCTGACGCCCTTCTTCACCAGGCGGTCGGCCAGCGGCACGTCGCTGCAGATCACCAGCTCGCCGGGCACCGCGTGCTCGACCAGATAATCGTCCGCCGCATCCGGCCCGCTGGGCACCACGATCAGGCGCACGCAGGCGAAGTTGGGGCGGGCCACCGCCTGCCCCGCCACCAGCACCACCTCGAAGCCGCGCTTCAGGGCGAACTTCACTACCTGGTCACGCGCAGCGCGCGGGCAGGCATCGGCGTCGATCCACACACGCATCGGCGTCAGGCACCGACCTGGGCGCGACGGCGCTCGCCCAGCCAGCTACGCCCGTAGAGCACGGCGATGCCGGCCAGCGCCAGGGCCTGGGCCGAGAGGCTGTAGGCGTCGGCGTGGATGCCCAGCCAGTCGAAGTCGAAGAACGCCACCGGCCGCGTGCCGATTACCCCGGCTTCCTGCAGGGCCGCCACGCCATGCCCGGCGAACACCACCGAGAGCACGCACAGCAGCACCGCGTTGGCGCTGAAGAAGGTCGCCAGCGGCAGCTTGCGCGAGCCGCGCAGGATCACCCAGGCCAGGCCGAGCAACAGCAGCAGGGCAGCAGCGGCGCCGGCCAGCACCATGCCGTGACCGGCCGTGCCGGCCTGTAGCCAGAGGGTTTCGTAGAACAGGATGACCTCGAACAGCTCGCGGTACACCGAGAAGAACGCCAGCACGGCGAAGCCGAAGCGCCCGCCGCCGCCGACCAGGCTGCTCTTGATGTAGTCCTGCCAGGCTGCAGCATGCCGGCGGTCGTGCATCCACACGCCGAGCCAGAGCACCATGACGCTGGCGAACAGCGCGGTGACGCCTTCCAGCAGCTCGCGCTGGGCGCCGCTGACGTCGATTAGGTAAGCCGCCAGGCCCCAGGTGGCGACGCCGGCGAGCAGCGCCAGGCCCCAGCCGATATGCACGCTGCGCACCGCCTGCGGCTGCCCGGTATTGCGCAGGAAAGCGAGGATCGCCGCCAGCACCAGGATTGCCTCCAGGCCCTCGCGCAGCAGGATCAGCAGGCTGGAGAAGAAGGTCAGCGAGGCATTCATCGCCCCGCCGGCCAACAGCTTGGCCGCCTTGTCCAGTTCGACCTTGGCTACTTCCAGCGCCTGTGCGGCCTGGGCCACGCTGGCGCCATCCTGCAGCGCCTGACGGTAGGCCATCAGGGCTTTCTCGGTGGTCTTGCGCTGCACCGCGTCGAGGTTATCCAGGGCGCTCTCGACCAGCTCGAAGCCTTCCAGGTAGGCGGCCACGGACAGGTCATAGGCCTGCTCGTGATCGCCATTGCGGTAGGTCTGCAGGCTCTGCTCCAGGGTGCTGCGGGTATGTTCGATCAGCTCCTGCGGGCCGCGCTGCTGCTGCGGCGGCTGGGCACGCTGGGCGCGGAAGGCGGCAGCGGCAGTGGCGCCCTGCTCGGCAGTCACCTCTGCCGGGGTACGGCGGGCCAGCTCGGCCAGGTTGAAACGGGCCGCCTGGGCCTGGCCCGGATCGGCGCTGAAGGAGGCAATGTAGCTGGCCAGATCCCAGCGCTGCCGCTCGTCCAGCTGGTCGGCGAAGGACGCCATATCGGTGCCGTCGATGCCTAGGGTCAGGGTATTGAACAGGTCGTACAGGCTCAGCCGATCCAGTCGCGCCAAGTCGCGCAGGTTGGCCGGCGGCGGCTCCAGGCCGAGCCCCGCGGGGCCGTCGCCGGCACCGCTGTCGCCATGGCAGACCGCACATTGCTGGGCGTACAGAGGCGCGCCACGGGCCGGATCCGGGGTGATCGCCGGAGTCTGCCGCACCTGGTACAGCTCGACCAGCTTGGCCGCCAGCTGACGGGCTTGGTGCGCCACCAGCGGGCCATCGGCGCGCTGTTCGACCTGGCTGCGCAGCTGCGCCACGCCTTGCTCCAGCTCGGCACGCCCGGCATTGGCCGGCAGGGCGACGATCAGCCCCTGCAGTACGCCGAGAAATTCCAGCTGTTCACGGTATTCGGCCGGATCGACCACCTGACCGCCAGAGACCGTGGCGGGATAGTCGGCACCGAGATAGCCCAGCAGGTGCAGGGCCTGGGCACTGCCCGCGGCGGGCTCGGCCAGGGCCGACAGGCTGCACAGCAGAACGAACGGCAACAGCAGCCAGGCAAGAAGAGAACGGTTGTAAAACATGAATGCATCCCAAACAAGAATGGGTGGCATTAATTGTTACCGTCCTAACGATTTCGCTCAAGCAGAATCGCAGGCCGTGGCCAAGCAGAAGACGAACAGACTGTTCGAAGAGCGGCCGGGAACCTTGGCCGGCTGGCGCCGTCGCAGCCGGTGCCAGCCCCTTGCGCGGCTCAGGCGGCGGCGCGGCGCACGCTGGCGAGCAGCGCGGCGGCCAGCACGAACAGGCTGGAGAAGGTACGGTTCATCACGCGCTGCTGGCGCGGCGTGCGCAGGGCGCGCAGCACCCGCGCGGCGAGGCCGGTGTAGCCGGCCATGACGATCAGATCCACCGTGATCATGGTCACGCCCATGATCAGGTACTGCGCCAGCAGTGGCTCCTGCGGGTGGATGAACTGCGGCAACACGGCGAGCATGAACACCACCGCCTTGGGGTTGCTGACGTTGACCAGGAAACCGCGCAGCACCAGGCTCAGCGGCCGGCCGATGGGGCGCTCGGCGGATTCCAGGCTCATGTCGCTGGGCAGCGCGCGCCATTGGCCGATAGCCAGCCACACCAGGTAGACCACGCCGAACCACTTGATCAGGCTGAAGGCCAGGGCCGAAGTCGAGAGAATCGCGCCGACCCCGGCGGCGACGATGGCGATCTGCAGGGCCAGGCCGATCTGCAGGCCGAGGGCGTTCCAGTAGCCGCGCCAGAAGCCGTACTGCAGGCCGCTGGACATCGAGGCGATGGCGCCGGCGCCGGGCGACAGGCTGATCACCCAGCAGGCGACGAAGAAAGCGAGCCAGGTTTCCAGTGCCATGGCGGGTACCTCAGAAAGCAAAAGGGGCAGGCCGTAAAGCCTACCCCTCCCGCTCACGCCTGCACAGTAGCAGTCAGTCCGGCGAACCCTTGCGCAACTGTACTGGTTCCTGCTCCTTGCCCTTGGCCAGGGCGCCGCGCAGGCGGATGTTGATCGCCTCCACTGCCAGGGAGAAGGCCATGGCGAAGTAGACGTAGCCTTTCGGGATATGCACTTCGAAGGCTTCGCCGATCAGCACGGTGCCGACCACGATGAGGAACGACAGCGCCAGCATCTTCAGCGACGGGTGCTTGTCGATGAAGGCGCTGATGGTGCTGGCCGACAGCATCATCACGCCGACCGAGATGACGATGGCCGCCACCATCACCGGCACGTGCTGTACCAGGCCGACCGCGGTGATCACCGAGTCGAGACTGAAGACGATGTCGATGATGGCGATCTGCACAATGATGCCCATGAAGCCGTAGGCCTTCTTGCCACCGCCCTGCTGCGCCTCTTCGGCACCTTCCAGGCTGTGGAAGATTTCCATGGTGCTCTTGAACAGCAGGAACAGGCCGCCGAAGAACAGGATCAGGTCGCGCCCGGAAATACCGTGGCCCATGATGCTGAACAGATCGTTGGTCAGGCGCATCACCCAGGTGATCGACAGCAGCAGCAGGATGCGCGTGCCCATCGCCAGCGCCAGGCCGAAGAAGCGCGCCTTGGGCTGCTGTTCGACCGGCAGGCGACTGACCAGGATCGAGATAAAGATGATGTTGTCGATGCCGAGGACAATCTCCAGGGCGGTCAGGGTGAGAAAGGCGACCCAGATTTCCGGGCTCATCAGCCATTCCATAGTGTTTGCCTCAGTGGTTGAGTGAATGCGTTCAGTCGGCCTGGGCCAGCTGTTGTTCCAGGCTTTCCAGCTGCTCCAGGGCTGCCATCCAGCTTTCCTCCAGCTCGCCTTCGCGGCTCTTCAGACGCGCCTGTTCGGCCAGCAGCTCACGCAGTTCGTCCTTGCGCGCAGCCTCGTAAAGGCCACTGTCGCCAAGCTGCTGCTCGACGCCGGCGAGCTTCTCGTGGAGCTTGCCCAATTCCTTCTCCAGCTTCTCCGCCTCGCGCTTGTGCGGCGCCAGCTGCTGGCGCAGCGCCGCCGCGGCCTGACGCTGGGCACGCTTGTCGGTCTTGTCGGCGGCCGGCGCAGCAGCACTCTGCGGCAGCTGACGGGCGCGGAAATCGACCAGCCAGCGCGCGTAGTCGTCGAGGTCGCCATCGAACGGCTGCACGCGGCCATCGGCGACCAGGAGGAACTCGTCGGTGGTGCTCTTCAGCAGGTGGCGATCGTGGGAGACCACCAGCACCGCACCGGCGAATTCCTGCAGAGCCATGGTCAGGGCCAGGCGCATTTCCAGGTCGAGGTGGTTGGTCGGTTCGTCGAGCAGCAGCAGGTTGGGCTTGCCCCAGGCGATCAGCGCCAGGGCCAGGCGCGCCTTCTCGCCACCGGAGAAGTTCGCTACCGCCTCGTCGCAACGGGCGCCGCGGAAGTCGAAGCCACCGAGGAAGTCGCGCAGGGTCTGCTCGCGCTCTCCCGGGGCGATGCGCTGCAGATGCAGCAGCGGACTGGCCTTGGCATCCAGCGAGTCGAGCTGGTGCTGGGCGAAGTAGCCAATCGACAGGTTCTCGCCGCGCGCCAGGCGTCCGGACAGCGGGCTGAGTTCGCCGGAGAGGGTCTTGATCAGGGTCGACTTGCCGGCGCCGTTGGGGCCGAGCAGGCCGATGCGCGCGCCAGGGGTCAGCTGCAGCTTGACCTGTTGCAGCACCACCTTGTCGCCATAGCCGAGCTGCACCTCGGCCATATCCAGCAGTGGGCTGGAGATCTTGTCGGCCTCGCGGAAGACGAAGTCGAACGGCGAATCGACATGCGCCGGTGCCAGCTCTTCCAGGCGCTCCAGGGCCTTGATCCGGCTCTGTGCCTGGCGGGCCTTGGTCGCCTGGGCCTTGAAGCGGGCGATGTACTTTTCCATGTGCGCGCGCTGCGCCTGCTGCTTCTCGTACGCCTGCTGCTGCTGCGCCAGGCGTTCGGCGCGGGTGCGCTCGAAGGCCGAGTAACCGCCGCGGTAGAGGGTCAGCTTCTGCTGTTCGAGGTGCGCCACATGGTCGACCACTGCATCGAGGAAGTCGCGGTCGTGGGAGATCAGCAGCAGGGTGCCGGGATAGCCTTTCAGCCACTCTTCCAGCCAGAGAATGGCGTCGAGGTCGAGGTGGTTGGTCGGTTCGTCGAGCAGCAGCAAGTCGGACGGGCACATCAGCGCCTGCGCCAGGTTCAGGCGCATGCGCCAGCCACCGGAGAAGTCGCCGACACGGCGATCCATCTGCTCGTTGCTGAAGCCGAGGCCGGCCAGCAATTTGCGCGCGCGGGCATCGGCGGTATAGCCGTCGGCAGTGTCCAACTCGCTGTGCAGGCGGGCGATGGCGGTGCCGTCGTGGGCCGCCTCGGCGGCGGCCAGCTCGCGCTGCACCTGGCGCAGGTGAATGTCGCCATCCAGCACATAGTCCACGGCCAGGCGCTCAAGGTCGTCGACCTCCTGACGCATGTGGGCGATGCGCCAGTCCGGCGGCAGGTTGCAATCGCCGGCGTCGGGGCCGAGCTCGCCACGCAGCAGGGCGAACAGACTGGATTTGCCGGCGCCGTTGGCACCGATCAGGCCGGCTTTGTGGCCGGCGTGCAGGGTCAGCTCGGCGCCTTCGAGCAGGCGTTGCGGACCACGCTGTAGAGTGAGGTTCTGGAGTCGGATCATAATGGCCGCGGAGTCTACCAGCTTCGCCCCGCCATCGCCTGGAGAGCCGCATGCCTTCTGACCTGTGGAGTTTTGCCAGTTGTTGCTATGCCCGTCCCGGGGTGGAAGCCGCCTGCCTGCAGCTGCAGGCGCAGGGGGCGGATGTCTGCCTGCTGCTGTGCGGCCTGTGGCTGGAACAGCGCGGCGTGGACTGCAGCGACGAACGTCGGCAGCAGCTGGTGGCGATCAGTGAACCCTGGCAACGCCAGGTCATCTGTCCGTTGCGCGAGCTGCGCCAGGGCTGGCGTGCGGCAGCCCAGCTCGACGCTGTGCAGTTGCGTCTGCGCGAACAGATCAAGGCTATGGAACTGGAGGCGGAGCGCGAACTCTTGGCGCGCCTGGAGCGCCTGGCGGGAGACTGGCCAACCCGGGCCGACCAACAGTCGGCCTGGCTGGAAGCGTTAAGCGGTGTGGCGGCTACAACATGCCGCGACGCGCTGCAGCTGCTGCGCGCCGCGGCAACTCCGACTTAAGCGCTGGCCGGCGGCGTGCTGCCATTGCTGGCGGCAGGAGCGGCAGCCGGTGCGGCCGGTGCGGCAGCAGGAGCCACAGCCGGCTTGGCGGCCGGTTTGGCTGCTGGCTTGGCGGCGGCAGGCTTGGCCGCCGGGGCCTTCTTCGCGGCCGGCTTGGCAGCAACCGGTTTAGCCACTGGCTTGGCCGGGGCCTTGGCAGCCGCTGGCTTGGCGGCTGGCTTGGCTGCAGCCGGTTTGGCAGCGGCCGCGCTCGGTGCCTTGGCAGCAGGTTTGGCCGCGGGCTTAGCCGCCGGTTTGGCAGCAACTGGTTTCTTCGCTACCGCCGGTTTGGCAGCAGGTTTAGCGGCGGGCTTGCTCGCTGCTTTCGCGGCCGGCATGGCTGCCGGTTTAGCGGCGGGCTTGGCGGCGGGTTTAGCCGCCGGCTTGGCAGCTGCCACCGGTTTCTTCGCAGCGGGCTTGGCTGCGGCTTTGGCGGCTGGCTTGGCAGCCGGTTTAGCCGCGGGCTTGGCCGGCGCCTTGGCGGCAGCCGGTTTGGCGGCGCTGGCGGCTTTCTTCACGGCGGGTTTGGCGGCGGCTTTCACCGGAGCCTTGGCGGCCGGTTTGGCAGCAGGCTTGGCTGCCGGTTTGGCGGCGACCTTGGCAGCGGGTTTGGCCGCCGGCTTCGCAGCCGGTTTGGCGGCCACTGCGGCGCGGCTGCTCAGTGCCTTGCTCGCCGCTTCGCGCACCTTGCCGACACCCTGGGCCAGTTTCAGGCTTTCCTGGGCATCACGTTTGAGTTGCACGATGTAGCTGCGGGTCTCGGTCTGACGAGCCTTGAGGCCGTCGAGCAACTCTTCCAGCTCGCTCACTGCAGCCTTGGCTTTTTCCTGTGCCTTGGCCTTGCCGGCCTTGGCTGCTTCCTGCAGCTTGGTGCGAGTTTCGTGCAGTTTTTCCTGCGCCTTGCCACGCTGCTTTTCCAGCTTGGTCAACAGTTCCTCGGCCTCGACCAGAGCCTGCGAGCAGGCCTTTTCCAAATGTTCAAGCAGGCTGTGGGAGAGTTGCTGAAGCAGATGCAAAGGGGTGCTAACGGACTTCTTATTGTTGGTCGGCATGACGGCCTCCTAACGGACGTTGGTGACCCCATACTAGACGCCTGATTCGCCCGTCGCTAGCACCTGCATTGAGTCGCGTGCAACTACAGGCATAATCGCCGGCGAATTTCCGCGGAGACCCGATCCATGTTGCGCTTCTCGCTGCTGTTGCTCTGCCTGTTTTCCAGCCTGTCACAGGCCGCCCAGCAGGACGAAGATCTGGCCTACAGCATGGGCGTGCGCCTGGGCGAAAGGCTGCGCAGCGAGATGCCTAGCCTGCGGCTCGAAGCCCTGCTCGACGGTCTGCGCCAGGCCTATCGCGACGAGCCGCTGCGCCTGCCGCCGGAGCAAATCGAACAGCTGCTGGATGCCCACGAAGCGCAGCTGGCCAAGCAGGCGGAAAGCACCCGACGCGAACAGGCGAGCGTGGCCGAGGGACGTTTTCTCGCCCGCGAAAAATCCCAGCCCGGAGTGCGCGAACTGGCCGGCGGCGTACTGGTGCGCGAACTGCACGCCGGTCACGGAGAGCAGCCGCAGGCAAGCAGCCGGGTGCGGGTCAATTACCGCGGCGAACTGGCCGACGGCAGTCTGTTCGACCAGAGCGAAGGGCCGCAGTGGTTCCGTCTGAACGCACTGATTCCCGGCTGGCAGACCGCGTTGCGGGCCATGCCAGTGGGGGCGAAATGGCGGGTGGTGATTCCAGCGGCACAGGGCTATGGCCATGAAGGCGCCGGCGATCTGATTCCGCCGGATGCACCGCTGGTGTTCGAGGTGGAGTTGCTGGACGTCGCCCGCTGAGGTCGACGTCCACCGTACTCAGAGCGGGGCGACAGCCTGGTGCTGATGCGAGGTGTGCAGCACCTCGATCAGGCAGTCTTCCAGTTCGAAGCGCTCGTGCAGCAACTGCCCCAGACGCTTCAGCTCGGCCACCAGGGACGTGGCGTCACGGCAGTCGCCGTTGTCGCAGCGATCGTTGAAGGCCAGCGCCACTTCGGTGATGGCTTCGATGCGCGGGTAGATCTGCTTGGCCAGCTCCAGGCCGCGCTGGTCGCCGAAGGTCTTGGCCTCGGCGGTCAGCTGCTCATAGACCTCGAAGTGACCGGCCGACACATAGTCGACGAGGATCTGGCAGAAGCGCTGCAGGTCTTCGGCATTGGCCGCCGGCGCGGAAGGTTTGTCGCTCAACGCGGCAAAGGCGCTCACCAGTTCGTGACGCTCCTGCAGCCAGCGGTCGATCAGCTGGTGTACTCCACCCCAACGTTCCTGGGCGTTCTGGCAGCTCTCGAGCATGATGTCCTCACTTCCCTACTGGTGAATGCTGGTGTCACGCAGCCCCGAGCCGATTTTTTGGCAACTTGGGCAGCCTTGGAAAAACACCCGGCGAAGCGCCGGATTACTGACGAGGCGTTGGGCCAGAGTATTCCCGCCCGCCTCCAGCTTCAAGTCACCTTGATCGGGAATTTGCCCCACGCCGTGATTTCCGCGGCGTGGGCGGCACGCTGCGCCATCAGTTGCGGCGCAGCAGCTGCAGCAGGCTGAACAGAATCATCCCGGCGAAGGCCAGCAGGCTCCACTCCGGCACGCTCATGCCGAACAGCGTCCAGGTCACCTCGGCGCAATCGGCGGTGCCATGGAACACCAGGCGCACGATTTCCTGCAGCGGCAGGGCTTCCATCATGAATTCCAGGCTCGGCAGGCAGGCTTCCAGCTGATCGGCCGGTACGCTCTGCAGCCAGACCTGGCGGGCAGCGGTACCGGCGCCGCCGATGGCGCACAGCAGCGCCAGCAGCGCATACAGGCGCCGCCCGCGGGAAGCCGGGCCGTGGATGGCGGCGATCAGGCAGATCACGGCGAAGAGCACAACGAAGATGCGCTGCACGATGCACATCGGGCAGGGTTCCAGCCCGACCACATGCTCCAGGTAAAGGGCCCCGCCCATCAGGGCCAGGCAGCCGATAAAGGCGATGAGGAACAGCGAACGCGGGGTGGCCAGCGCCATGGGAACTCCGATGCGGCGGGAAGGAGGAAAGGCGGTACGGTAGAGGAAAGCGCGGCGGGCTTTCAAGGCGCCGTGCGACACCTCGTCCGTGACCAGGTGCCGCACGTCTGCCGGGATCACACCGGCGTCGGCTGGGGCAGCTCGGGCAGGCGCTGGCCCTGCAGGGCGAGGCTCTCCTCGAACAGCTGGTTGCTCGCCTGCAGCTCACCCTGGCGGGCCAGCAGGCGCGCCAGCTCGGCGCAGGTCTCGGCGCTGCGCGCCTGCTGCAGGCTGAGCTCGAAGTACTCCTGGGCCTTGCCCCACAGCTGGTTCTGCAGGCACAGGCGGCCCAGGCACAGCAGCAGCTGCGGATCGTCCGGCTGCTGGCGCAGCAGCGCCTCGGCCGTTTGCAGCTGACGCGCCGGATCGCTGCCACGCTGCAGGCCATAGAGCTGCACCAGGCGGCTGTCATAGGTCTGCTTGAGTGCCTTGCGCAGCACCGTCTCGGCCTCTTCCTCGGCGCCCAGCGCGTGCAGCTGCGCGACATAGGCGGCCAGCAGCTCGGGGTCGCTGCGCTGCGCCGCAGACAGCTGCTGCCAGGCCGCGGAGAGCGGCTGCAGGGCGGTCTCGCCACGCTCCAGCCCGGCCTCGCCGGCCGCGCCCAGGCGCACCCGCCAGACCTCACGCTCCAGGCTGGCCAGCTCCTCGCCGGCCAGCACCTTGCCCTTGCGCAGCTCGGGCAGCAACTCCAGCAGGGCCGCCCAGTCGCCGCGCGCCAGCAGCAGACGCTGCAACTGGCGCAGCACATGGCGATGCTGCGGATGGCGCGCGCGCATGGCCTGCAGGGTTTCCTGCGCCCCAGCGAGATCGCCACGGGCCTGCTGCAGTTCGGCATGGCTCAGGGCAATCGCCAGCTCGGCCTGCGGCTGGCGCTGCAGGGCGCGCTCGAGGAATGCGTCGCTCTCGGCGTAGCGCCCCAGCTTGTTGGCCGCGCGGGCCGCCCCCAGGTAATGCAGAAGCGGCTGGCGCTCGCCTTCGGCCGCCCGCTGCAGATGGCGCATGGCACGCTCCCAGCGGCCCTCGGCCAGATCCAGCAGGCCCTTGTCGGCCGACAGCTGGGCGCGCCGGCCATGGTTGCGCTGCGACCAGGGATTGACCAGTCCGCCCGAGGCGCGCAGCAGCCGCCAGCCCCAGCGCAGGGCATGGAACAGCAGCCAGGCCAGCCCGACCAGGAACAGGAACACCCACAGGCTGGACTCGTAGCGCAGGCCCTTCCAGGCGATCAGCACATAGCCGCTGTGCTCGGCGATGGCCAGGCCGAGCAGGGTGGCGGTGGCCACCACCAGAAGCAGGAGGAGGATGGCGCGGATCATTGCCCGCCCTCCTCGAGCGCCGGCGCGGCGTCGTCCGGCATCAGGGCGCTGGCCTCACGCTGCTTGAGGTAGGCCTGCAGGGTATTGAGCGCGGCATCCAGCTTCGGCAGCTCGGCGACCACCGGCTGCCGGTCGAGCTCGCCGATGCGCTGCTGCATCGCCTTGACCGCCTGATTGTCGCGGTCGAAGTAGCTGTCGAGCACCTCGTGGGCCGAGGCCAGCGCCTGGCGGTAAACCTCCGGCTGGGCGTTGAGGGCCGCCCACTGGGCCTGTTCCAGGGCCAGGGCCAGGGTCAGGCGCACCTGCGCCAGGCTCTGCCCGGCCAGCTGCGGGCGCACGTCCTGGTCGGCATGCAGGTCGAGGCGCACATAGCGCGACAGCTCGGCCCAGAGGTCGGCCCAGCGGCTGCTGTCACTGGCCGTGACCGTGCTCTCGGTCTCGGCGGGGAGGATGTATTCGGGCGCCAGCATCTGCAGCTGGGCGACCTGCCCGCGCAGGGCGCCGAGCTGCAGGAACAACCCGCTGCGGTCGACCTGCGGCAGGCTGCGCAGGGCCTCCAGCACCTTGATCAGCTCGCCGCGGGCGGCGAATGCCTGAGGATCGTCCTGGGCCTTCAGGATGTCGTCGGCGCCCTGCACCAGGGCGGTGGCGCTGGCCACGTCCTGTAGCGCACTGAGGCGCAGCATGGCCAGGCGCAGCAGGTGCTCGGCCTCGGCCAGGCGCCAGTCCTCGCGACTCTTGCCGAGCACGCTGGCAAGGTTCTGCGCCAGGCGCTGCTGCTCGCCCTGCAGGCTTACCAGCAGGTCGCGCTGGGTGGCCAGCTCATCCGCCGTGGGCAAACCCGCCAGGCGCTTGGCGACATGCTCTTCGCTCGCCTTGACGCGCTCCTGGGCGGCTTCGCCGGCCTGCCGGAACTCGCTCAGCTGCCGTGCGGCCTGCGCCTGCTGCTGATACAGCTGCCAGCTGCTCCAGCCGGCAGCGCCGAGGGCGGCGGCGGCCAGCAGCAGGGCCAGCCCGGCCAGGCCACGGCCCGGGGCCTTGGGTGCGGTGGTCGCTTGCGGAGTCGCTTCGATGTTCTGCGGGGCTGTTTCGCTCACGTGTCCTTCCTTTGCATCAGAGAGTCGGCGCCGGGCTTGCGCCCAGGGCCGTCAGCACAGCCGCAGCATGGACGCCGCGACAATCGATGGGCTGCCGGGCACCGGCCGCACGCGCCAGTTCGGCAACCCGCGGGCTGGGCACCAGCAAGGGTAGCCGAGCCAGCTCCGGCCAGGCATCGCCAGCCAGCTGGCACAGGTGTTCGAGCCCCTGCGCACTGCTGACCAGCAGGGCGTTCAGTTGTTCCCCGCGCACCCGCTGCAGCAGGGCATCGGCCGGATAGCTCGGCAGCACGCGGCGATACAGTTGCAGATAATCCACCATCACGCCACGTTCGCGTAGGGTCTCGGCGAGCAGCTCGCGCCCCCCCTCGCCACGCAGGATCAGCACCCGCGGCGCAGCGCCGGCCAGCGCCTGACGCAGCTGCGGCAGGGCCAGCAGCGCCTCGCTGTCGTCGCCGCTGGCCGGGTAGCAGGCGGCCAGGCCATGGGGCGTCAGGTAGGCATCGAGCAGCTGCGCGGTGCCGGCGCCGACGCTGAACCAGCACTGCCCAGCCGGCGGCTGCGGCCAGACCTGCTGGATCAGTTCCAGGCCAAGGCGCGCGGCCGGCTTGCTGACCACGATCAGCGCGTTGTAGCGCCCGAGGTCGGCAAGCAGGGCGCGCTGCTCCGGGGTCGGCGCCAGCGCTTCGATTTCCAGCAGTGGCAGGCTGCTGCTGAACACCCCGGCAGCGGCCAGGGCCGTAGACAGTGCCGCGTTCTCCGCGGCCGGACGGGTCAGCAGCAGGCGCCAGCCGGTCACGCCTCGCCGGCCTCGCCGTACACCGCCTTGAGGATTGCCGCAGCGCCTTGCGCCAGCAGCTGCTCGGCGACCTGCACGCCGAGGGCTTCGGCGCTCTCCGCGCCGGCCCGCCCTTCGGCGCGCAGCAGCTGACCGCCGTCGGGCTGGCCGACCAGGCCGCGCAGCCACAGCTGCTCGTTCTCGAGCAGGGCGTAGCAGGCAATCGGTACCTGGCAGCCGCCGTTGAGGTGCTTGTTCAGGGCGCGCTCGGCAGTGACCCGCAGGGCGGTTTCGCGATGGTGCAGCGGCGCCAGTAGGGCGTGGACTTCACTGTCTGCCGTGCGGCACTCGATGCCCACGGCGCCCTGGCCACCGGCCGGCAGGCTGTCGTCGACGCTGATCGAGGCGCGGATGCGGTCGGCGAAGCCGAGGCGGATCAGGCCGGCGGCGGCGAGGATGATGGCGTCGTACTCGCCGGCATCCAGCTTGGCCAGGCGGGTATTGACGTTGCCACGCAGGAACTGGATTTTCAGATCAGGCCGGCGCGCCAGCAGCTGAGCCTGGCGGCGCAGGCTGGAAGTGCCAACCACGCTGCCGGCCGGCAGCGCGTCGAGGCTGGCATAGGTATTGGAGACGAAGGCATCACGCGGGTCTTCGCGCTCGCAGATGCAGAACAGGCCCAGGCCCGCGGGGAAGTCCATCGGCACATCCTTCATCGAATGCACGGCGATGTCGGCTTCGTTCTCCAGCAGGGCGGTTTCCAGCTCCTTGACGAACAGGCCCTTGCCACCGATTTTCGCCAGCGGCGCGTCGAGCAGCTTGTCGCCGCGGCTGACCATCGGCACCAGGCTGACGATCAGACCGGGATGGGCCTCTTCCAGGCGAGCTTTGACGTATTCGGCCTGCCACAGGGCCAGGGCGCTCTTGCGAGTGGCGATGCGAATTTCGCGGGACATGATCATTTCCGGAAACAGAACTGCCGGGAATGATAACAGGCCGGGAGGGCTCGGGTCGGTGCGGGATTGCCGCGCCCCGGAGCCGGGGCGCGATGGCGGCCTACAGGTTGTGCATCAGCTTGCGCACGCCGGCGACGTGGCGGCGGCTGACGGTCAGGGCCTCGCCGCCCATGCCCTTGAGGAACAGCTGGAAGTGGCCCAGCGGGGTGCGCTGCAGGCGCTCGATGCGCTCGCGGGCGACCAGGGCGTTGCGGTGGATGCGCACGAAGCGCTCACCGAATTCGTCTTCCAGCGCCTTCAGCGGCTCGTCCAGCAGCACTTCGCCGCCCTCGTGGCGCAGGGTCACGTACTTGTGGTCGGCAATGAAGAAGATCACCTGCTCCAGCGGAATCAGCTCGATGCCTTTGCGCGTGCGCGCACTGATATGGCTGCGCGGGCCGCCGCTGCCATTGGCCGCGGCCGGGCGGGTCAGGGCGGCGAGCTGCACGCGGTTGGGCCGCTCGGCCTTCTTCAGCGCCTCGGCCAGGGACTCCGGGCGCACCGGCTTGACCAGGTAACCGACCGCGCTGACCTGGAAGGCCTCCAGGGCGAACTCGTCATGGGCGGTGCAGAAGATCACCGCCGGCGGCGCCTCGCGCTCGCACAGCTTGGCCGCCACCTGCAGGCCATCGAGGCCGGGCATGCGGATGTCCAGCAGCACCACGTCGGGACGCAGGCTGTCGATCAGGGCCAGGGCCTCTTCACCATTGCTAGCCGCGGGCTCGAGGACACGATAACCCTCGAGATCGCCAACCAGTCGGCTGAGGCGCTCGCGGGCAAGGGGTTCGTCATCGACGATCAGCACATTCATATTGCTCTGGCTTCCTGCGTGAGTCTCGCACAAGGATAGCGTAGACAGGTGAAGTGGCGCCCGTCACGGCGATCCACGCTGAGACTAGCCCGCGGCCCGAAAAGTGCCGCCAGGCGCGCATCAATGTTCACCAATGCCTGATGGGTGCCACGCGACGGCTGCTGCTCGGCGCCCGCCTCATAGGGATTGCTCACACAGAGCTGGAATACCCCATCCGCATACTGCGCCTCGACCCGCACCAGACCACCTTCGATGCGCGGCTGGATGCCATAGATCAGGGCATTCTCCAGCAGCGGCTGCAAAGTCAGTTGCGGAATCGGCAAATCATCCGGTACTGCGTCCACCTGCCAATCCAACTGTAGCCGTTCGCCGAGCCGATAGTGCTCGATCGACAGATATCGTTTGGCCAGCTCCAGTTCCTCGCGCCAGGGCACCAGGGTGCCGGGCTTGGCCAGGCTGGCGCGGAACAGGTCGGAAAGATCGAGCACCGCCTGCTCGGCCTTGTTGGGATCGACCACCACCAGGCTGGCGATGCTGTTCAGGCTGTTGAACAGGAAATGCGGGCGAATGCGCGCCTGCAGCGACTCGATGCGCGCCCTGAGTTCGGCCTGCTGCTGTCGGCGCCACTGGCTCTGCAGGTAGAAATAGCGCAGCAGCAGGGCCGACATGATCAGCGCGATCAGCCCGTGACGCAGGTACAGGTTGACCTCGCCGTCGCGCGGCAGCGGCCCGCCCAGGTCGTAATAGTCGGCTACCGCCGTGCAGGCCAGGGCCAGGGCCACCACCAGGGCGCAGCACAGACAGCCGGCCAGCGCCGCACGCAGGCGCGCCAGCCACGGCCGCAGGCGACACAGCAGGGCGGCGGACAGCAGCACGATCCACTGCACGAACAGCGAGGTCAGGGCCAGGCGTACCCAGTTGAAGCCCGGT
Organism: Pseudomonas alcaligenes; assembly: GCF_014490745.1. Lineage (NCBI taxonomy): Bacteria > Pseudomonadati > Pseudomonadota > Gammaproteobacteria > Pseudomonadales > Pseudomonadaceae > Aquipseudomonas > Aquipseudomonas alcaligenes. Next base: position 4,691,088 of record NZ_LZEU01000001.1, read on the forward strand.
AGCATCGGCTCGGCCAGCACCAGTACCAGCACCAGCAGCTCGGCCAGCAGCACCATGCTCAGCAGGGCCTCGGGCAGGCACAGTTCCGGCAGGAAGAAGTCGTCGTCCTGGGCGAGCAGGCGCCCTTTGTTGAACCATTCGATACGCATCCGGGCAGTTTCCTTGTGCGCCCCGCAGCCGGCAAGCCAGAGCGCTCCGGCCGGGCTAAATGAGTGGCCAAAGGGTCATCTGGACAGCAAAAGTGTGAGCCCGGCGACAATTTGCCGCCGGCCCTTACGGTCACCGGTTTTGCCGGCAACGCTGTTATTATCGGCACACTTTGTCCGATCCGCAGGCGCCGCGCCTGCCTTGTCCGCGAGTTCTGCCATGAGCCTTGAGAAGACCAACCAGTCCTGGGGCGGCCGCTTCAGCGAGCCAGTCGACGCCTTCGTCGCCCGCTTCACCGCCTCCGTCGAGTTCGACAAGCGCCTCTATCGCCACGACATCATGGGCTCCATCGCCCATGCCACCATGCTGGCCAAGGTCGGCGTGCTGACGGCCGAGGAGCGCGACGCCATCGAGGCGGGCCTCAAGCAGATCCAGGCCGAGATCGAAGCCGGCCAGTTCGACTGGCGCGTCGACCTGGAAGACGTGCACATGAACATCGAGGCACGCCTGACCGACCGCATCGGCGTCACCGGCAAGAAGCTGCACACCGGCCGCTCGCGCAACGACCAGGTGGCCACCGATATCCGCCTGTGGCTGCGCGACGAGATCGACCTGATCCTCGCCGAAGTCACCCGCCTGCAGCAGGGCCTGCTCGGCCTGGCCGAGGCCGAAGCCGACACCATCATGCCCGGCTTCACCCACCTGCAGACCGCCCAGCCGGTGACCTTCGGCCATCACCTCTTGGCCTGGTTCGAGATGCTGTCGCGCGACTACGAGCGCCTGGTCGACTGCCGCAAGCGGGTCAACCGCATGCCGCTCGGCTCGGCCGCCCTGGCCGGCACCACCTACCCGATCGCCCGCGAAATCACCGCCGAACTGCTGGGCTTCGACCAGGTCGGCGGCAACTCCCTGGATGGCGTGTCCGATCGCGACTTCGCCATCGAATTCTGCGCCGCCGCCTCCCTGGCGATGATGCACCTGTCGCGCTTCTCCGAAGAGCTGGTGCTGTGGACTTCGGCGCAGTTCCAGTTCATCGACCTGCCGGATCGCTTCTGCACCGGTTCCTCGATCATGCCGCAGAAGAAGAACCCGGACGTACCCGAGCTGGTACGCGGCAAGACCGGTCGCGTGTTCGGCGCCCTGACCGGCCTGCTGACCCTGATGAAGGGCCAGCCGCTGGCCTACAACAAGGACAACCAGGAAGACAAAGAGCCGCTGTTCGACGCCGCCGACACCCTGCGCGATTCGCTCCGTGCCTTCGCCGACATGGTGCCGGCGATCAAGCCCAAGCGCGAAATCATGCACGAGGCGGCCCGCCGCGGCTTCTCCACCGCCACCGACCTGGCCGACTACCTGGTACGCAAGGGTCTGCCCTTCCGTGACTGCCACGAGATCGTCGGCCACGCGGTGAAGTACGGCGTGCAGACCGGCAAGGATCTGGCCGAGATGAGCCTGGACGAACTGCGCCAGTTCAGCGACCAGATCGGCGACGACGTGTTCGCCGTGCTGACCCTGGAAGGCTCGGTCAACGCCCGCGACCATATTGGCGGCACTGCGCCGAACCAGGTACGCGCTGCCGTGGCACGCGGCAAGCAGCTGCTCGCCGGCCGCTGACTCAGCTGACGCCGGGCCGCCTGGGCCCGGCTCTTTCAAGGAAGAAACGATGTCCCTGCATATCCGCCCCGCCAGCGCCGACGACGCCGCGCTGATCCTGCGCTTCATCACCGACCTGGCGATCTACGAGAAAGCCGAGCACGAGGTGAAGACCGATGTCGCCGGCATCCGCGACAGCCTGTTCGGTGCCGATAGCACCACTCACGGTCTGATCTGTGAGCAGGACGGCGTGCCGATCGGCTTCGCCGTGTACTTCTTCAGCTACTCGACCTGGCTGGGCAAGCACGGCATCTACCTGGAAGACCTCTACGTCAGCCCCGAACACCGCAAGCTCGGTGCCGGCAAGGCGCTGCTGCGCCATCTGGCCCAGCTGGCCGTGGCCAAGGGCTGCGGGCGCATGGAATGGGCGGTGCTGGACTGGAACACCCCGGCCATGGAGTTCTACGAAGCCTTCGGCGCCAAACCCAAGGATGACTGGATCAGCTACCGCCTCACCGGCCAGGCCCTGCTCGACTTCGCCGCCGGCTGAGCCACCCGCCACGACCGCCCGGCGCCCGCCACTTGGGGGCCGCGCGGCGCTCGGCTATGGTGAGCGCGACTTTCCGCCGTAGTCAGGCCGCCGCCATGCGCATGCTGTTCGCCCTGCTTGCCCTGCTGTCTTCCGCCTTCGTCCTCGCCGCACCGCTGGCCATCCCCGCCACCAGCAGCTGGCACCTGCAGCTCAACGGCAGCCTGCAGACGCCCAACCGCCGGGTCTACGACATCGACCTGTACGACACGCCGAAGCAGACCATCGCCAACCTCAAGGCCCAGGGCCGCATCGTCATCTGCTACTTCAGCGCCGGTACCTGGGAAGACTGGCGTCCGGATGCCGCCAGCTACCCCAAGGCGGCGCTGGGCCAGGCCCTGCCGGAATGGCCGGGTGAACGCTGGCTGGACTACCGCCGCAGCGACGTTCGCGCGCTGCTGGCCAAGCGCCTGGACAAGGCGCGCAACAAGGGCTGCGACGGCGTCGACCCGGACAATGTGGATGGCTATGCCAATGCCAACGGCCTCAAGCTGACTCGCGCCCAGCAGCTCGACTTCAACCGCTGGCTGGCCAGCGAGGCGCATCGGCGCAACCTCAGCGTCGGCCTGAAGAACGCCGTCGAACTGCTGCCGCAGCTGGCCAGCCAGTTCGACTTCGCGGTCAACGAGAGCTGCTACCAGTACAACGAGTGCGCCGGCTACGCGTTGCTGCGCAGCCAGGGCAAGCCGGTATTCATCGCCGACTACCGCACCTACAGCGCTGCGCTGTGCAACCAGGCCAAGGCCGCAGGCTTTCGCCTGCAGTTCTTCCAGCTGGAACTCAGCGGCGTCGGCAAGCCCTGCCCCTGATCAGCCGCGGGCCTTGATGAAGGCCAGGAACTCGGCCATGCCGGCCTGCTTCTCGGCAGCCAGGGCCTGCACATGGGGGTTCTGCTCCAGCAGCTGGAACAACGCCCGGGCCGCCGGGAAGTCGGCCAGCAGGTCGAGGGCAAACAGCTTCTTGGCCACCACGCAGGCCAGATCCAGGCTGTAGAGGAAGTACAGGTCGGCCAGGCTGAACTGCTCGCCCGCCACATAGGGCGCGAACTTGCCGTGGCGCTTGAGGGTGGCGACCCCGGCCAGCAGATCGGCCTTGGCCTTGTCCTTGATCGCCGCATCGACCTGGCCGCCGAAGAACGCCTCCAGGTAGCAGCTGCGCGCCGGCAGCTCGATGTACAGCTCGATCTCCTTCACCAGCGCACGCACCTGAGCCCGGGCGAAGGGCGCGGCCGGCAGCAGCGGGCGCCCTTCGCCGCGCTCTTCCAGGTAGTCGAGGATGGCGCTGGTCTCGCTGATGTAGCCCTGCTCGGTCTGCAGCACCGGCACCTTGCCGCGCGGGCTGATGGCGAGAAATTCCTCGCTCTGGTTGCCATGCACGGTGACCACCTCGAAGGGCAGGCCCTTTTCCAGCAGGGCCAGCTTGACCATGTTGAAGTAGTTGCTGACGGCGAATCCATGGAGCTTGAGCATGAGTCTGTACCAGCGGCAGGGGAAACCACTGTTATAGCCGCAGCGGGGTCGGCCTGTCGCCTTATCAGCCGGCTGAATGTTCTGCTCCCGCCCGGCGTGGCACACTGCCGGCCTGCCATCGAGGAGCCGCGCCATGAGCGAGCATGACGACAACGAAGAAGAAAACTTCGCCGAACAGACCCTGATCCAGGCCATCGAGAACCAGCTGGAGGCGGACAGCCCGCCAGCGGCCAAGGCCACCTACAACAAGCTGACCCTGGTCGGCTACGAGCGCGAGGAAATCCTCCAGCTGATGGCCCTGGTGCTGGCCCACGAGATCGACGCCATGCTGCGCGCCGACCGCCCCTTCGACACGGCCTGGTACGAGCAGGCCCTGCGCGCACTGCCGGAGCTGCCCGAGGAAGACTGAGGTTTATTGACCGGGGTCTATTCCGTGCACGGCCATCACGCTGTTAAGTTGGCGTGACCAGCCGGTCGCAGGAGGCCCCTTGGACAAACCAGCATGCCGTCGGGCGCCGTTGTGGCTGCTGCTCGCCCTGCTTGGCCTGGGCCTGGCGCAGGCGGTTCGCGCCGACGAGATCTTCCGCATCGGCGCCGAAGACGACTGGTACCCCTTTACCGCCTATCGCGCCGGCCAGGTCGTCGGCCTGTCGGCCGATATCGTGCGCGCTGCCTTCGCCGCCAGCGACACCCGTATCGAGCTGCAACCCTACCCCTACTCGCGCTGCATGGAGCTGACCCGCACCGGCCAGCTGGCCGCCTGCTTCAACACCGCGCCGGATGCGCGCATCGCCGCCGAATACCGCCTGCCCAGCCAGCCGCTGTTCAGCGACGACATCCTGCTGTGGGCCAACCATGAGCTGGCCGCACCCGTCACCGACCTGGCCCAGCTGGCCAAACATAGGGTGGCGGTGACCATCGGTTACGAATACGGCAGCGCCTTCGACAGCCTGCAGAACATCCAGCGCATTCCCGTGCGCCGCGACTACAACGGCTTCCTCATGCTGCAGCACGGCCGGGTCGACTTCACCGCCGCCTACCGGGGCACCGCCGAGAACCTGTTCCGCGAGCACCCGGAGCTGGCCGGGCAGTTCGCTCCGGTCGCCACCCTGCACCAGCCGCAACTGTTCCTCAGCTTCTCGCGCTACCACCCGCAGGCCGAGCTGCTGCTGGAGCGCTTCGACCAGGGCATGCGGCGGATCAAGCACGACGGCCGCTACCAGCAGATCCTCCAGCAATGGCAGCAGCCGCAGGCGGCAGACTGAAAGCGTTTCACTACACTGCTGTAACCCCATAACAAGAAAGCGGAGTCCCCATGGCCTACACCCCCGAACTGATCGCCGAGCTGGAAATCCTTGCCCTGTACAACCTGGACAACCACCTCGAAGGCCTCAAGGTGCACAACAACGCCACGCCCAAGTTCCAGGCCGCCATCGGCCGCCTGCACCACAAGGGCCTGGTCACCCAGGCCGACGGTGGCTACCTGACCAGCCTCGGCCTGGACGCCGCCGAGCATGCCCAGGCCCTGCTCACCATTCTCAGCCCCCAGCCCGCCTGAGCCCGATCCTCAAGCACGGCGGCATGCAGGCCGATAAGCGGGACAGGAGACTGCCCCGCATGGGAGGCGGCTGGTAGTCTTGGCCCATCCCTCGGCTCGAGCAGTACATGACGCGCACTCTGGAAATCCGCCCCGACATCAATGACGGCATCGACCGCAAGGTGCTGGCCCAGCTGCGCGCACGCTTTCTCAAGGTCAACGACGGCCGTCTGCAACGGGCCATGCAGGCCCTTTCGAGCCGCCAGCAGCTGGTGCTCAAGCTGCTGCCGCTGCTGTTCCATGTGAACCACCCGCTGCTGCCGGGTTATGTCTCCAGCACCACCCCGGCCGGGCTGTGCGGCTTCGAGCCGAGCGACGCGCTGCTGGCCGAGGCCACGCGCCTGACCCGCTCCTTCGCCTACAAGCCACGGCGCAGCCATGCGCCGCTGCCGATCCACGGCCTGTTCCTGATGGGCAGCCTGGGCACCGTGGCCCAGGCCGAACAGAGCGACATGGATCTGTGGGTCTGCCATGACCCGCACCTGCCCGCCGCCGATGTGGCCGAGCTGCAGAAGAAGTGCAGCCTGCTGGAAGCCTGGGCAGCCACCCTGGGCGCCGAGGTGCACTGCTTCCTGATCGACCCGGCGCGCTTCACCCTCGGCGACCGCGAAGATGCCCAGCTGACCTCCGACGACTGCGGCACCACCCAGCACTACCTGCTGCTCGACGAGTTCTACCGCACCGCCATCTGGCTCGGCGGGCGCACCCCGCTGTGGTGGCTGGTGCCGGTGTACGAGGAAGCCAACTATGCCGGCTACACCCACGCCCTGCTGAGCAAGCGCTTCGTGCGCGCCGAGGAGGTGCTCGATCTCGGCCACCTGGCACGCATTCCGCCCAGCGAGTTCATCGGCGCCGGCATGTGGCAGCTGTTCAAGGGCATCGAGTCGCCCTACAAGTCGGTGCTCAAGCTGCTGCTCACCGAGGTCTACGCCAGCGAGCACCCGCAGGTCGAGTGCCTGAGCCTGCGCTTCAAGCAGGCGATGTACGCCGGGCGCCTGGATCTCGACGAGCTGGATCCCTACATCGTGGTGTACCGCCGTCTGGAGGAGTACCTCACCGAGCGCGGCGAGCTGGAGCGCCTGGAGCTGATCCGCCGCTGCCTGTACCTCAAGGTCAACAAGAAGCTCAGCAACCCGCCGCGCCACCGCGCCAAGAGCTGGCAGCGTCTGCTGCTCGAGCGCCTCACCGGCGAATGGCGCTGGAGCCCGCGCGAGCTGGCCATGCTCGACAGCCGCAGCCAGTGGAAGGTGCGCCAGGTCAGTGCCGAACGCCGTGCCCTGGTCAACGAGCTGACCTACAGCTACCGCTTCCTCTCGCAGTTCGCCCGCAGCGAACAGACCGGCACCCAGCTCAACAGCCGCGACCTCGGCGTGCTCGGCCGGCGCCTGTACGCCGCCTTCGAGCGCAAGGCCGGCAAGATCGAATTCATCAACCCCGGCATCGCCCCGGATCTGGCCGAAGACACCCTGACCCTGGTGCACAGCCCCAGCGCCGAGGCCCAGGGCGAAACCCAGTGGGCGCTGTACAACGGCAGCCTGAATGGCCAGGAATGGCCGGACTTCGCCCCGCTCAAGCGCTCCCGCGAGCTGATCGAACTGCTCGCCTGGTGCCACCGCAACGGCGTGATCGACAGCAGCACGCGGCTGTCGCTGCACCCGGGCGCCAGCGACCTCACCGAGTTCGAGCTGTCCAACCTGCTCAGCAGCCTGCAGCAGGCGGTGCCGCTGCCGCTGCCACCGGTGGCCGAAACCGCCCTGCTGCATGCCGCCGAGCCGGGCGAGGTGCTGCTGCTGGTCAACGTCGGCCTCGACCCGCTCAAGGCCCACAGCCACCTCAACGTGCACATGACCACCGGGCGCACCGACTCGCTGGGCTACTCCGGGGTACGCGAGAACCTGGTGCTGACCCTCGACCAGGTCAGCCTGAACAGCTGGAACGAACTGCTGGTCAGCCGCTACGACGGCCCCCACGCCCTGCTCGACTGCCTGCGCGACTTCCTCAACAGCCTGCCGACCGACGGCCGCCGCCCCGAGCTGAAGGTGCGCTGCTTCTGCCGCAACCGCGCACCGGCCATCGCCCAGCGTGTCGAGGAGCTGTTCCGCGACGCCCTCAGCCACCTCGGCGGCCGCCACAACCGCTACCTGCTGCAGGTGCAGCAGCACTTCCACGTGCTCGAGCTGCAGCCCGGCCAGGTCAGCCATGCCGCCCTGCACGACCTGCCGGCGCTGATCGAACACCTGGGCGAGGAACAATCTGCCTACAGCCCGCTGCACCTCGACCGGCATGCCCTGGAGGGCGAGGATCTGGCGCTGATCCTGCCGCTGGGGCGGCCCGAGTGCATCCAGGTGTTCTACCGCCTGGACGGCAACCAGGCCGAACTCAGCGTGCTCGACGAATACAACGCGCTGTGGCGCCAGCGCGTGCCCTACCGCGACGAGCAGAGCCTGCTGACCCCGCTGCAGCGCTTCCTGCAGTCGCTGCTGTACCGCCGCAACGCCCTGCTGCCGCTGGACAGCCCGCTGCCGCCGGCCGCCCTCGAGGTGCTCTACTACGAGGTGCTGCCGGCGCCGCCGCAGCGCGCCCGCCACCTCGAACGGCGCGCCCCACCGCAGGCGCCGGTGAGCCACCCGTTCTACGACGTGCAAGCCATCGTCGAACCCGCCGAGGGCGACCGGGTGCACGTCACCCTGTACTGCAACCACCGCGAGTTCTCCGAACTGGAGTATGGCGACGAGCTGTTCAGCGCCGTGGCCCGACATATCCTCGCCCAGCGTCGCACCAACGAGCGCTACCCCTGCTACATCACCGACCTTGATCTGTCGCGCATTCTCGGCGACGGCCAGGCGCAGACCATCCATTACCTGCGCTATAAGGCCGAGCTGGAAACGGCGCTGAACGACGCGCTGCAGAAGGCCTGAACGGCCCAACGGACAAGGACACGGCATGACCACCACCTCCACCCTGCTGGCTGTCGCACTGCTGGGCGCCGGCTTCTGGGGCTGGCGCCTGCAGCTGGAGCGCCAGCGGGCGCGCTTCATCGCCACCTTCGGCTTTCCCCAGCGTCTGCGCAGCAAGCTCAGCGAACGCTACCCGCACCTCAGCGCAGAACAGGTCAGCCAGGTGCTCCACGGCCTGCGCGAATATTTCCAGCTATGCCGCCTGGCCAAGCGCCAGCTGGTGGCCATGCCCTCCCAGGCAGTGGACGTGGCCTGGCACGAATTCATCCTCTACACCCGCCAGTACCAGGGTTTCTGCCGCCGCGCCCTGGGCCGTTTCCTGCACCACACGCCGAACGACGCCATGCCCAGCCAGCGCGCAGCCAGCGAGGGCATCCGCCGCGCCTGGCGACTGTCCTGCGCCCGCGAGAACCTGGCCCGCCAGGCGCCACAACGCCTGCCGCTGCTGTTCGCCCTGGACGCCGAACTGGGCATCGCCGATGGCTTCCACTACAGCCTCAACTGCGGCGCCCTGCCCGGCAGCTATCGCCAGGGCGATGCCTACTGCGCCAGCCATATTGGCTGCAGCTCGGGTTGTGGCGGGGGCAGCAGCTGCGGAGGCGGCGGCGATGGCAGCGCTGGCGGCAGCAGTGACAGCAGCAGCGGCAGTAGCGACGGCGGCGGCTGTGGTGGGGGTTGCGGGGGCGGCGACTAGCCGGCGGCTCAACCGCGCATCGGCGCCTCGGGATTGGCCAGGGCATAGCAGTAGCAGTCGGCCAGGCTGTGGTTGGCGGCCACCCCGGCGTAGCTGGCGGTGAAGCTCACGGCCAGGCCCAGGTGCTGGTAGAGCAGGCTGTCGGCCACCGCCGGCGGCACCTCGGGCACCAGGTCGCTGTCGTTGACCAGGCGGTAGGTCGGCACGCCGAGGGCGTTGTAGGCCGCGGCGAAGTCCGGGGCCGCCAGCCGCGGGCTGGCGAAGTTGTAGTGCTGCAGCGGCTGATCCGGCCAGCGCTCGCGCAGGTCGAGCAGCGCCATGCTGCTCAGCGCGGCGCCCAGGCTATGCCCGCACAGCCACAGCGAACCGCGCGGCTGCAGGCTGTCCAGCGCCGCCAGGGCGAGGTCGCGCAGGGAGCCGTAGAGCTTGAGGAAACCGCCGTGCACCTGGCCCTGCCCATCATGCCAGGGCCAGGGCTTCTGCTCGGCCTCCAGGTTGTCCAGCCAGTCCTGGGCCGACTCGGTACCACGCAGCACCAGGAAGGTCTCGCCCTGGTCGTTGGCCGCAGCGAAGCCGAAGGGCTCTGATTCGTTGAGAAAATGCAGCTCGCTGAGGATGCTCCACACCGCGGCGGAGAAGCGCCAGCCGGGCATGCTCGGCGGCGTCCAGTGGAAATCCTGGGGCCGGTGCGGTTTGTCCTGGGCCAGCCACTGCTGGTACTGGGCATAGGCCTGGTTGACCAGCTCGGCGCACAGCCGGGCACGCTCCAGGGAGAAACCGGTGGGGAAGTACAGGGGCAGACTGGACATGCTAAGGCCTCCTTGCCAATTGCCTGTGACTCTAGCCGATCACCGAGCGGGCACCCAAGGGCTTGCTAGCCATCGGCTCAAGTATCGATTTCGCTGATTATTAGTACGCTGCGGCCGCATTATTCAATCGAATCGCCTTGAGCGAACCTGACGCCACTCCATCCCTGGCTCAGGAATCCACGCCATGGCCCGTCTCATTCAGCACCACGCCCATAACGGCGGCCTGGCCGGCGTCGGCCTGCTGGGCATCGCCGCCAGCATCGTGCTGGCCCTGAGTCTCGGCATCGCTCACCCGGCCGCCCACGGCAGCAGCAACGGCACGCTGCCGGCGGGCCTGCGCAGCCTGCTCGCCAGCCTGCACACGGGCGCCTGAACATGCACCTGCGTACGCCCCAGGCCCTGCTGCTGGCCGCCCTGCTGGCGCTGCTCAATGCCCCGGCGCTGCTCGGCCAGGGCACGGTGGTCGGCGGCGGCGTGGCGCGCACCATCGAATGCAACCACAGCCTGGCCCGTGGTCTGGAACTGGAAGAACGGCTGCGCCAGCTGCCTGGCGAGCCGCCCGGTAAACGCCCGCGCCGCCACGGAACGCCCTGGCTGGCCTGAACGCCAGCTTCAGCGGCGGTAGGCGCCAGCAGCCTCCGGCTGATATTCCACCGCCAGCAGAGTCAGGCGCAGGGCCTTGCCGGCCGGGCCCGGCCAGTCGATCTGCTGGCCGACCGACAGGCCGAGCAGGGCGCAGCCCACCGGCGCGAGGATCGACACGCAGCCTTCGCCGCCGGCGTCCTGCGGGTAGACCAGGGTCAGGTGGTAGTCCTTGCCGCTGCCCTCCTCGCGGCAGTGCACCCGCGAGTTCATCGTCACCACCCCGGCCGGCACCTCGTCGTGCCCCACCACCTGGGCGCGGGCCAGCTCTGTTTCCAGGGCTGCCGCGGCGGGGCCGAAGTCCTCCTGGCTGTCGAGCAGGCGCTCCAGGCGCTGCAGATCGAGGCGGGTGATGATGATCGAAGGGGTGCTGCTCATGGCGTCCGGCTATCTCCTGTATGGCCCGAAAAAGCAAAACCCCGCCCGGAGGCGGGGTTTTGCGAAGTGTCGTCCGACCGTACCACAGCCCGGCGAATAAACAAGACCGAATGGTCAGCTTTTTAGCCCCGGGCGGCGCCGCTGCTGCGCCGCCTGGCAGATTTCCCGGCGCCGCGCGCTGTCCGCCCGGCCCCATTCGAGGATCTCCGCCAGGGTGCGGCCGCAGCCCAGGCACTGGTCATGCTGATCCAGGCAGCACTGCCGACGGCAGGGCGACTCGACCGTGTCAGAGGTCTTCGAACTCGAGCTGCTCACCGGCCTGCTCCTGGGTCACTCGCGCCAGCAGCTCGCCCAGCGGCTCCTCGCTGGTGTCGCAGATCCACAGCCCCTGGGCCTCGTCGAAGTCGAAGTGGAAGCCGCCGGAGCGCGCCGCCACCCACAGCTGGCGGATCGGCTCCTGGCGGCTGAGGATCAGCTGGGTACCATTCTCGAACCGCACGGTGAGCACGCCGGCGGAGTTCTCCAGATCGAGATCCAGATCGCTGTCATCGAAAATGTCTTCCACGGCTTGCTGGGCGGCATCGACCAGGTCATGGAAACGGGCTTCGCTCAAACTCATTACAGGTACCTCAGGGAAGGGATGCGGGGTCGGCCAGACTCTGCCGATAGGCGCCGGGGCTCTGCCCGGTCCAGCGGCGAAACGCACGGGCCAGCGAGCCGGCCTCGCTGAAGCCGACGAGGAAGGCGATTTCCGCCAGTTCCAGCGCCGGGTCGCGCAGATAATGCAGCACCAGCTGTTCGCGCGTCTCGTCGAGCAACTGGCTGAAGGATAACCCGGCCTCGCGCAAACGCCGCTGCAAAGTGCGCGCACTGAGCTCCAGGGTCTGCGCCAGCAGCTCCAGGTCGGCGCCCTGCTCGGGCAGCTGGCGGGCCAGTTCGTGGCGCGCCCGGTCGATCACGTTGTGGCCCTGGCGCAGCTGGCCGAGCAGGCGGTCGGCATGGGCATCGAGCAGCTGGCGCAGCTGCGCGTCGGCCTGGCCCAGCGGCGTGGCCAGCAGGCGCTTGGGAAATACCAGGGCGTTGTCGGCCTGGCCGAACAGCACCGGGCAGCCGAAGATGCGCTGGTGCTCGGCAGTGTCGGCCGGCGCTGCATGCTGGAAGCGCACCTCGGTGGGCGGGATCTGCAGGCCGCTGATCCAGTGGCCGAAGGTCAGCCAGCCGGCCAGGGTCTCCTCGCTGTGCTGGCGCTGCTGCTGGCTCACCAGCGGGTGCCAGCTGTGCACCACCTGCGCCTCCTGGCCGGGGCGCGCCGGCTCCTCGTCCAGCTCGACGCGGCCCAGGTTGCCCACCAGCGCGGCGTAGCGAGCCTGGCGATGGAGGGCGTCGGCGAGGGTCGCGCAGCTCATGATCAGGTAGCCGAGCACCCCGTAGTAGCCGGGGCGGATGGCCTCGCCCAGGTGCAGGCCGAGGTTGTCGTCGCCGGTCAGGCGCACGCCTTCGGCCAGCAGCTCCAGGTAGGCGCTGACGGCGATGCGCTGGTCGCGCTGGGTCAGCACTGCCGGGCTCAGCTGCACCTTGGCCAGCAGCGTCTCGCTGGCGAAGCCCTGGCGGGCGAGATAGTCCAGCAGGCCCTGCAGGTAGGCGACCGAGACTGAACTGGCGAGAGGGGCGGGCTCTTCCATCACGACTCCGTTTTTACCGCGCATGCTAGCCGCAAACATACCGCCGCGGGCAAGCCCGACGCGCCAGAGCAACGGAGCCTGGCTCTGAGCCAGCGAGCTAGAGCCAGGCCAGGAAAGAATGGCTGAGGGGGCGGAGTTTACGTTTTGTAAATGAGCACCCCGCAGCCATTTTTGACGCAGGCTGGCCGCCGCGCAGCGGTTCAGAGCCAGGCTCCAAGGCCCGCCGGACGTGCATAGGCAAGGGGGCGGGGGGTCGGTATACTCCGGCTCATTCTCGTTTTCGCAAAGGATTTGACCATGAAGCGCCTGCTGCTGCCCTTCATCGCGCTCGCCGTGCTCTCTGCCGCCCTCGCCGGTTGTGGCCAGAAAGGCCCGCTGTACCTGCCCGACGATCAGAAAACGTCCGAAAAACGCGACAAAGACGTCTTCCTCTAAGGGGGTTCCATGCAAGCCTTTACCTACCGCGACGGGCAACTGTTCGCGGAGGGCGTGGCCCTGTCCGCCATTGCCGAGCGCTTCGGCACGCCCACCTACGTGTACTCCCGCGCCCATATCGAAGCCCAGTATCGCGCCTACGCCGATGCCCTGGCCGGTATGCCGCACCTGGTCTGCTTCGCCGTCAAGGCCAACTCCAACCTCGGCGTGCTGAACGTGCTGGCACGCCTCGGCGCCGGTTTCGACATCGTCTCCCGCGGTGAGCTGGAGCGCGTGCTGGCCGCCGGTGGCGATGCCGCCAAGATCGTCTTCTCCGGCGTCGGCAAGAGCCGTGACGACATGCGCCGCGCCCTGGAAGTCGGCGTGCACTGCTTCAACGTCGAATCGGTGGACGAGCTGGAGCGCCTGCAGCTGGTCGCCGCCGAACTGGGCAAGACCGCGGCCATCTCGCTGCGGGTCAACCCGGACGTGGATGCCGGCACCCACCCGTACATCTCCACCGGCCTGAAGGAAAACAAGTTCGGCATCGACATCGAGCAGGCCCCGGCCGTCTACGCCCGTGCCGCTGCCCTGCCAAACCTGCAGGTAGTCGGTGTCGACTGCCATATCGGTTCCCAGCTGACCAGCCTGCCGCCCTTCCTCGACGCCCTCGACCGCCTGCTGGCGCTGATCGATCAGCTCGCTGGCCAGGGCATCCAGATCAAGCATCTGGATCTCGGCGGCGGCCTCGGCGTGCAGTACCGCGACGAGCAGCCACCACTGGCCGGCGACTACATCAAGGCCGTGCGCGAGCGCATTGCCGGCCGCGACCTGGCCCTGGTGTTCGAGCCGGGCCGCTACATCGTGGCCAACGCCGGCGCGCTGCTGACCCGCGTGGAATACCTCAAGCACACCACGCACAAGGACTTCGCCATCATCGATGCGGCGATGAACGACCTGATCCGCCCGGCGCTGTACCAAGCCTGGATGGACGTCAGCCCGGTGCAGCCGCGCGACGGCGCGACGCGCAACTACGACCTGGTCGGGCCGATCTGCGAGACCGGCGACTTCCTGGCCAAGGGCCGCGAGCTGGCCCTGGCCGAGGGCGACCTGCTGGCCGTGCGTTCGGCCGGTGCCTACGGCTTCGTCATGAGTTCCAACTACAACACCCGCGGCCGCGCCGCCGAGGTGCTGGTAGACGGCGAGCAGGCCTTCGAAGTGCGCCGTCGTGAAACCCTCGCGGAACTCTATGCCGGCGAAAGCCTGCTGCCGCAGTGAGGGCGTGACCATGCTATTGCGCTTCACCAAGATGCACGGCCTCGGCAACGACTTCATGGTGCTCGACCTGATCAGCCAGCACGCGCACATCCAGGCCAAGCACGCCAAGGCCTGGGGCGACCGCCACACCGGTGTCGGCTTCGACCAATTGCTGCTGGTGGAAGCGCCGACCAACCCGGACGTCGACTTCCGCTACCGCATCTTCAACTCCGACGGCTCGGAAGTGGAGCAGTGCGGCAACGGTGCGCGCTGCTTCGCCCGTTTCGTCATCGACAAGCGCCTGACGGTGAAGAAACAGATCCGCGTCGAGACCAAGAGCGGCATCATCGAGCTCAACCTGCGCCCGGATGGCCAGGTCACCGTCGACATGGGCGCGCCGCGCCTGGTGCCGGCGCAGATCCCCTTCCAGGCCGACAGCGAAGCCCTCAGCTACCCGGTGGAGGTCGACGGCCAGACCGTCGAACTGGCCGCCGTGTCCATGGGCAATCCCCATGCGGTGCTGCGCGTCGAGGATCTCGACAACGCCCCGGTGCACAGCCTGGGGCCCAAGCTGGAACACCATCCGCGCTTCCCGCAGCGGGTCAATGTCGGCTTCCTCCAGGTGCAGGATCGCCAGCATGCGCGCCTGCGCGTGTGGGAGCGCGGCGCCGGTGAGACCCAGGCCTGCGGTACCGGCGCCTGCGCCGCCGCGGTGGCGGCGATCCGCCAGGGCTGGATGGATTCGCCCCTGCAGCTCGAACTGCCGGGCGGCAAGCTGTGCATCGAGTGGGCAGGTCCGGGCCAGCCGGTTATGATGACCGGACCCGCCGTTCGCGTGTACGAAGGACAAGTCCGTCTATGAGTGACCAGGATCAGCCCGTTCCGCTCGACTCCGCCAGCGTTGCCGCCTACCTGCGGCAGCACCCGGAATTCTTCGTCGACCACGAAGAGCTGATCCCCGAGTTGCGCATCCCGCACCAGCCTGGCGAAGCTGTCTCGCTGGTGGAGCGCCAGGTCAAGCTGCTGCGCGAGCGCAACATCGAGATGCGCCACCGCCTGGGCCAACTGATGGACGTGGCCCGCGACAACGACCGCCTGTTCGACAAGACCCGCCGCCTGGTGCTCGACCTGCTCGATGCGAGCAGCCTGGAAGAAGTGGTCGGTACCCTGGAAGACAGCCTGCGCCATGAATTCCAGGTGCCCTTCGTCAGCCTTATCCTGTTCAGCGAGACGCCGCTCGGCGTCGGCCGTGCGGTGACCAGCGCGGAAGCCCACCAGGCCATCGGCGGCCTGCTCGCCGGCGGCAAGACCACCTGCGGCGTGCTGCGCCCGCACGAGCTGCAGTTCCTCTTCGGTGAAGCAGAGCACGCCCAGGTCGGCTCGGCCGCGGTGGTCAGCCTGACCCACCAGGGCCTGCACGGCGTGCTGGCGATCGGCAGCCCCGACCCGCAACACTACAAGAGCAGCCTCGGCACCCTGTTCCTCGGCTACGTCGCCGAAGTGCTGGCCCGCGTCCTGCCACGCTTCGCCACGCCGCTGCGCTCGGTACGCTGAGCCGCCGGCCAGCCGCAGAATTTCGCGAGCCGAACTCGCGCCTACCCGCATCGCCGCGCCTGGAGCCATCCATGCAGGAGCAACTGGACGCCTTTCTCGAACACCTGCGCCGCGAGCGCCAGGTGTCGCCGCATACCCTCGACGGCTATCGTCGCGACCTGCTCAAGGTGCTCGAACTCTGTGGGCGCCAGGGCATTGCCCAGTGGCCCGAGCTCGACACCCGCACCCTGCGCAGCCTGATCGCCCGCCTGCACGCCAGCGGGCAGTCCAGCCGCTCGCTGGCACGCCTGCTCTCGGCCGTGCGCGGGCTCTACCAGTACCTCGGCCGCGAAGGCCTGTGCCGGCATGATCCGGCCGTCGGCCTCAGCCCGCCCAAGGGCGAACGCCGCCTGCCACGCGCGCTGGACGCCGACCGCGCGGCCCAGCTGCTCGACGGCGCGGTGGAAGACGACTTCATCGCCCGTCGTGACCAGGCCCTGCTCGAACTGTTCTATTCCTCCGGGCTGCGCCTGGCCGAGCTGGTCGGGATCAACCTCGACGGCCTCGACCTGGGCGCCGGCCTGGTGCGCGTGCTCGGCAAGGGCAACAAGACCCGCGAACTGCCGCTCGGCAGCAAGGCCCGCGACGCCCTCGAACAGTGGCTGCCGCTACGCGCCCTGAGCAACCCGGCCGATGGCGCCCTGTTCGTCAGCCAGCAGGGCCGCCGCCTCGGCCCGCGCGCCGTGCAGCTGCGCGTGCAACAGGCCGGCGTGCGCGAGCTGGGCCAGCGCCTGCACCCGCACATGCTGCGCCACAGCTTCGCCAGCCATATGCTGGAATCGTCGCAGGATCTGCGTGCGGTGCAGGAGCTGCTCGGCCACGCCGACATTGCCACCACCCAGGTCTACACCCACCTGGACTTCCAGCACCTGGCCAAGGTCTATGACGGCGCCCACCCACGCGCCAAGCGCAAGAGCGAGACCCCATGAGCATTCGCCTGATCACCTTCGACCTCGACGACACCCTGTGGGACGTGGCGCCGGTCATGCACGGCGCCGAGGCGGCGCTGCGCGACTGGCTGGCCGCCGAGGCGCCGCGCCTGGGCCCGGTGCCGATCGAACAGCTGTGGGCGATCCGCAGCCGCCTGCTGCACGCCGAGCCCTTGCTCAAGCACCGCCTCAGCGAGCTGCGCCGGCGCATCCTCTACCACGCCCTGAGCGAAGCCGGGTACCCGCAGGCCGAAGCCGGCGAGCTGGCCGAACTGGGCTTCCAGGTCTTCCTCGCCGCGCGTCATCAGGTGCAGCTGTTTCCCGAAGTGCACCCGACCCTGGAGCACCTGGCCGACCGCTTCATCCTCGGGGTGATCACCAACGGCAACGCCGACGTACGCCGCCTGGGCCTGGCCGACTACTTCCAGTTCGCCCTGTGCGCCGAGGAGCTGGGCATCGGCAAGCCCGACCCGCATCCGTTCCACACCGCCCTGCAGCGCGCCGGCGTCGAGGCCGCGCAGGCCGTGCATATCGGCGACCACCCCAGCGACGACATCGCCGGCGCCCGCGCCGCCGGAATGCGCGCGATCTGGTTCAACCCGCAGGGCAAGGCCTGGGACGACGAGGTCGCGCCGGATGCGCAGATCGCCAGCCTGGCCGAGCTGCCGGCGCTGCTGCACAGCTGGCAATAGGTGGATCACGGCCATGAAAAAGCCCGCCAATCGGCGGGCTTTTTCATGAACCGGGCGGCCTCAGATGGGGCGGCTACCGTACTTGCTGTCGGGCTTCTTGGGCGGATCCGCCACCACATTGGGCTCGATCTCCTGCACCGCGCCGCCGCGCGAGAGGAACTCTTCCATGGCCTTGGCCAGGGCATCGCGTTCCTTCTGCTTGGCTTCTACGCTGGGCAGTTCCTCGACATCGTCGGCCGCCTTGGCCTTCTTGCCGGCCTTGCCGGAGGGGGCTGAAGAGTCGCCATCGTCGTCCTCGGCGTCGCCGTCATCGGCAGCAGCCATTTCCTCGCCTTCGTCCTCGTCGCCCGCTTCGAGTTCGTCTTGTTCCAGTTCTTCGTCGCTCATGTTCTACCTCATGACTTGCGAAAAGCAGGTTACTTATAGCCCAGCGGCGCGCTTTGCAAAAACGCCGCTGGAAAAATCCTTGTTCCCGGTCGAGTCAGTCGGACTCGCCCTGGAGTGTTGCCACCACCCGACGCGCGCCGCCTTGGTCGCGGTGCTCGCCGAGATAGATACCTTGCCAGGTGCCCAGCGCCAGACGCCCGGCACTTACCGGCAGGCTGAGCTGGCAGCCCAGCAGGCTGGACTTGAAGTGCGCCGGCAGATCGTCCGGCCCTTCGTAATCGTGCTCGTAGCCGCCTTCGCCCTGGGGCACAAGACGGTTGAAGAAGCGCTCGAAGTCACGTCGTACCGCACCATCGGCGTTTTCGTTGATGGTCAGCGAAGCCGAGGTGTGCTGCAGCCAGAGGTGCAACAGACCCACCCGGCACTGCGCCAGTTCCGGCAGCGCCGCCAGCAGCTCATCGGTCACCAGATGGAAACCGCGACTGCGCGCACGCAGGGTGATCATCCGTTGTTGCCACATCGCCGCCACCCGCCGCACCCGTTGCGGGCGCATTTTAGAGCCTGTCTGCGCGCTTTTCACCTAGGTGATGATGAAGAAATCGCTTGCCCTGGCCATGAAAAAGGGCGCCGTAGCGCCCTCTCCGACCGTACCCCCGGTTATTTGCGGGTGAACTCCGGGTAGGCCTCCATGCCGCACTCGGCGATGTCGACCCCTTCGTATTCGTCCTCCTCGCTGACACGCAGGCCCATGGCCAGCTTGATCAGCGCCCAGACCAGCAGGCTGGCCAGCAGCACCCAGGAGAAGATGCAGGCGGCGCCCATCAGCTGCGCGCTGAAACTGGCCGCCGGATTGGTCAGCGGCACGGCCAGCAGGCCCCACAGGCCGCCGGCGCCATGCACCGAGATGGCCCCCACCGGGTCGTCGAGACGCAGGCGATCAAGCAGCAGGATGCTGAACACCACCAGCACGCCGCCGACCGCCCCGATCAGGGTCGCCTGCACCGCCGTGGGCGTGCCCGGCTCGGCGGTGATCGCCACCAGGCCGGCCAGGGCGCCGTTGAGCACCATGGTCAGGTCGGCCTTGCCGAACAGCAGGCGCGCCACCACCAGCGCCGCCAGCAGGCCACCGGCTGCGGCCAGGTTGGTGTTGACGAACACCGCCGCCACCGCGTTGGCATCGGCGATGCTGCTGATCTTCAGCTGCGAGCCGCCGTTGAAACCGAACCAGCCGAACCAGAGGATCAGGCAGCCAAGGGTCGACAGCGGCAGGTTGGCCCCCGGGAAGGCGTTGATCTGGCCGTTGGGGCCGTACTTGCCCTTGCGCGCGCCGAGCAGCATCACCCCGGCCAGGGCCGCCGTGGCGCCCGCCAGGTGCACCACCCCGGAGCCGGCGAAGTCCTTGAAGCCGGCGTGCTTGAGGAAGCCGCCGCCCCAGGCCCAGTAACCCTCGAGCGGGTAGATCACCCCGCACATGAGCACCGCGAAGGCGAGGAACGCCCACAGCTTCATGCGCTCGGCCACCGCCCCGGAGACGATCGACATGCAGGTGGCGGTGAACACCACCTGGAAGAAGAAATCGGCGCGCTTGGCAAAGACCGGCGCACCCTCGCCACCGGCGGCCACCGTCGCCACCGCGTGTTCGTCGCCAATCAGGAAGCCCAGACCGGGCAGCACGCCGCCCGGGGCGCCGCTGTACATCAGGTGGTAGCCCAGCAGCAGGTACATGACGCAGGCCAGGGCATACAGGACGATGTTCTTGGTGAGGATCTCGGCAGTGTTCTTGGCCCGTACCAGACCCGACTCGAGCATGGCGAAACCGGCCGCCATCCACATCACCAAGGCACCGCAGATCAACAGGTAGAAGGTGTCGAGCGCATACTGCAGGGGAATCAAAGCCGTACTTTCCATGGGCACTCCTTTGTACCTAAGGCCCCGCACCGCCATTGGCGCGGACAAAAAAACGCCCGGCGTACCGGGCGTTCTTCAACTCAGCTAAGGCTTACAGGTTGTAGCCGCGCTCGTTGTGCTCGGCGAGGTCGAGACCCACGGTCTCGACTTCTTCGCTCACGCGCAGGCCCATCACCAGATCCAGCACCTTGAGGATGACGAAGGTCACCACGGCGGTGTAGACCACGGTGAAGGCGACACCCTTGAACTGGGTGAAGACCTGGGCACCGATGTCTTCCACGGTACCGAAGCCGCCCAGGGCCGGAGCGGCGAACACGCCGGTCAGGATGGCACCGACGATACCGCCGATGCCGTGTACGCCGAAGGCGTCCAGGGAGTCGTCGTAGCCCAGCTTGCGCTTCAGGCTGGTGGCGCAGAAGAAGCAGATCACGCCAGCGGACAGACCGATCACCAGGGCACCCATCGGGCCGGCGGTGCCAGCAGCCGGGGTGATGGCAACCAGGCCGGCAACTACACCGGAGGCGATGCCCAGGGCGCTCGGCTTACCGTGGGTGATCCACTCGGCGAACATCCAGCCCAGGGCGGCAGCAGCGGTGGCGATCTGGGTAACCAGCAGGGCCATGCCGGCGGTGCCGTTGGCGGCCACTGCGGAGCCGGCGTTGAAGCCGAACCAGCCGACCCACAGCATGGCGGCGCCGACCAGGGTCAGACCCAGGTTGTGCGGAGCCATCGGGGTGGTCGGGTAGCCTTTGCGCTTGCCCAGTACCAGGCAGGCCACCAGGCCGGCGATACCGGCGTTGATGTGCACCACGGTGCCGCCGGCGAAGTCCAGCACGCCCCAGTCCCACAGCAGGCCGCCGTTACCGGACCAGACCATGTGGGCGATCGGTGCATAGACCAGGGTGAACCACACGCCCATGAAGATCAGCATGGCGGAGAACTTCATGCGCTCGGCGAAGGCACCGACGATCAGCGCCGGGGTGATGATGGCGAAGGTCATCTGGAAGGTGATGAACACGCTTTCCGGAATCGCATAGGTCAGGCTGGAAGTGGTCAGGCCGCTAAGGAAGGCCTTGGACAAACCGCCGACGAAGGAGTTGAAGTTGACGACGCCCTGCTCCATGCCGGTAACGTCGAAAGCCACGCTGTAGCCGTAGATGACCCACAGCACGCTGATCAGACCGGTGATGGCGAAGCACTGCATCATCACCGACAGAATGTTCTTGGATCGCACCATGCCGCCGTAGAACAGCGCCAGGCCGGGGATGGTCATGAACAGCACGAGGGCGGTGGCGACAATCATCCACGCGGTGTCACCGCTGTTCAGTACAACCTCGTCCGCCATGGCGATGCCGGGGGTAACGAGGGACAAAAGGGCTCCAAGCCCTGCGAATTTACGCAGAGTCATAGTTGTTCTCTCCTGGGGCGTGTGGGGTGCTGGGCTTAAACTGCGTCGGTGCCGGTTTCGCCGGTACGGATGCGGATGGCCTGTTCCAGATTGACTACGAAGATCTTGCCGTCACCGATCTTGCCGGTGTTGGCCGCCTTGGTAATCGCCTCGATGACGCGATCCAGCTGGTCATCGGCGATAGCCACGTCGATCTTCACCTTGGGCAGGAAATCGACCACGTATTCCGCGCCGCGGTACAACTCGGTGTGGCCCTTCTGCCGGCCGAAGCCTTTGACTTCGGTCACGGTGATGCCCTGCACGCCGATCTCCGACAGCGACTCGCGCACGTCGTCGAGCTTGAACGGCTTGATGATGGCAGTGACTAGCTTCATGAAACTCTCTCCCGTATTGGTGGACTCGCCCCAGGAAAAACGAACCCGGGCCCAGTCTAAGCGCAGTGTCTGGCTTTTGAAACGCATCGGCCGCCATGCCTCGGCCGGGCCGATGCCAACCAACCGCATACGGTGAAGCACTCCCCCGCCTCACCCTGCGCACCGGAACTGCATCGGTGCACGCGTCACAGGCAGCTAAGCAGAAAGCTTGCCAGCTATCTCAAAAGCAGGTGATTTCATGCAGTTAGCCCCATGATCCGGGCCCTGCAGGGATTTCTCGCCAACGCGACCGCACAGTCATGGTGCACCATGCGCCCCCTTCGTGAGCTAAAACCGTGCACCCGCGCCACGCTCGGCTCGGTGCCGGGCCTGCGTGCTACACTGCCGGCCGTCTGTATCCGGAACCCTCGCCATGCTGCCACCCAAAGCCCTCCTCGACGCCCTTGCCAGCCACGCCTCGCGCCTGTTCAGTGGCGATGCCGCACTGCCCCGCAGCGAGTTCGAGGCGCAGTTCAAGGTGTTGCTGCAGAGCGCCTTCAGCAAATTGGATCTGGTCAGTCGCGACGAGTTCGACAGTCAGATGGTCGTCCTCGCCCGCACCCGCGCACGCCTCGAGGCCCTGGAGGCCCGGGTCGCCGAACTGGAAGCCCAACCCACTCCGCCACCGGGCGAGTAATCCCGCCCGGCACGGCGGCATGCGATCAAGGAGTGATCCATGTCCCTGGCCATAGTCCACAGCCGCGCCCAGGTCGGCGTCGAGGCGCCCGCCGTCACGGTCGAGGCGCACCTGGCCAACGGCCTGCCGAGCATGGCCCTGGTCGGCCTGCCGGAAACGGCCGTGAAGGAAAGCAAGGATCGCGTACGCAGCGCCCTGCTCAATGCCGGTTTTGATTTCCCGCCCCGCCGCATCACCCTGAATCTGGCGCCCGCCGACCTGCCCAAGGACGGCGGGCGCTTCGACCTGGCCATCGCCCTCGGCGTGCTCGCCGCCAGCGGCCAGATCCCCGCCGCCGGCCTGGCCGAACTCGAATGCCTGGGCGAGCTGGCCCTCTCCGGCGAACTGCGTCCGGTGCAGGGCGTGCTGCCGGCGGCGCTGGCCGCCCGCGCCGCCGGCCGCACCCTGGTGGTGCCGCGGGCCAATGCCGAGGAGGCCAGCCTGGCTTCCGGGCTGCCCATCCTGGCTATCGACCATTTGCTGCAGATCGCCGCCCACCTCAGCGGCCAGACACCGCTGGCGCCGTATCAGGCCAGCGGCCTGCTGCGCAGTGCCGCGCCCTACCCGGATCTGGCCGACGTGCAGGGCCAGCTGGCTGCCAAGCGCGCCCTGCTGATCGCCGCCAGCGGTGGGCACAACCTGCTGTTCAGCGGCCCGCCGGGCACCGGCAAGACCCTGCTGGCCAGCCGCCTGCCCGGCCTGCTGCCGCCACTCGACGAGGCCGAAGCCCTGCAGGTCGCCACCATCCACTCGGTGGCCAGTGCCACGCCACTGACCAGCTGGCCGCAACGGCCCTTCCGCCAGCCGCACCACAGCGCCTCGGGGCCGGCCCTGGTCGGCGGTGGCTGTCGGATTTTGAATTAGCTGCGAAATTATCGAAATAAATGCGAGCGCCAGAAGGGGTCACAGACCTCCTGAAGCCTTGCTGCTGCCGAGGACCAGCTGATCCGTCGCGCCTTGCAACGCCTTAGCTATCCAGTCTTCTCCTGGCGGTTGGGTGTGTGGGCCTACTCGACCATGTCTATTAGTAAAAAACTGCCTGGAGGTTATTTGCGCCAGCCGCAAAAGGGTTGTATTTTTATACAGTAAATGTCCGAATTTCAGACACAGCCATGCCTACTCTTAAGCAGCAAATCGAAGATGTGCTCGGGAATTTCTGGGATGAACGTGAAATTTCGATCACCAGCGATCCCGCAACTGTCGATGAATTGGGAGCGCCACTCGATTCCTTGACAGCCTGCGAAGCCATGATTGAGATCGACGCACTGGTTCAAAGAAAAGTCCCAGTTGATGTAGTGATCCGAAACGGCGGCTATGAGTCAAAAGAGCAATTCATTCAGCAGATCACTGAAGGGGTACTCAAGTACCTGGGTGAGAACAATGGGTGATAGCGGCGTTGAAGACGATAGAGTACAACTCGCCGAGCGGCTCCGTGCTGCGCGCGAGTATGTTGGCCTTTCGCAAGCCGATGTAGCTCAAGTCCTCGGAGTGGGGCGCACCGCTATCACTGGCATTGAAACTGGTACGCGGAAGGTTGAAGCAGTCGAATTAAAGACCTTGTCACGCCTATACCGACGCTCAGTAGATTACTTGCTGACCGGCGGAGAACCTGAGCACTCTGGCCCAGAGCAGCTGGCTTTTCTCGCCCGTGCGATCAATGGACTGACAGAAAAAGATGTAACCGAAGTGGCTCGGTTTGCTGATTTCTTGAGGGCTTCGAAAGTCAGTTAGGAGAAATGGATGCTCTCATCAGCTCAGATCGCAGCGGCCACCAACCGCGCCGCCGAAGTACTGAGAGACTCAGGCGCGAAAGAGCGGATCGAAAAGGACGGCTACACAAGAATTAATCCTTTTCGTGTCGCAGAGTTTGCCGATGTTTTAGTGATGCTGCGCCCGATGGATAAGCTCTTGGGAGCTTTTATTCGCCAGGAGCAATCCGGAATCCTTTTGAACTCCGAGCGGCCGGCGGGCCTGGTCCAGATGACCTGTGCCCATGAGCTGGGACATTTCTTCCTGAATCACGGCACCACGGCTGATGACCGGCTGGACTATGCGCCAACAGCAGGCAGGCAGGAACTGGAAGCCGATTGGTTTGCGTACAGCTTGATCGCACCTCGGTGGGCTATCGCGCGCATCATGCGCAGAAAGAATTGGTCTCGAAATCATCTCTGCCACCCTTTCTACCTGTATCAACTCTCTTTGCGGCTTGGGATCAGCTACAAGGCCGCAGCATGGTCACTGAACCGCCTAAAATTGCTGGAGCGCACAGAGGTCGACACGCTTCTGAGGACGCAGCCAGCAACCATCAAAAAGTCCTTACTCCATTCTCCATTGGAGAATCCTCATAGAGATGTGTGGCTGATCGATGAGGCGGATCAGGACCTGATACTCGAACCGCGCGTGGATGATCAGATGCTTGTGCGCCTGAGGAACCATTCTTCTGCAGGCTACGTCTGGACAGCCGATGAGGCTATGTCCGAGGGGTTCTTGATTGAGCCGCTACTTATTCCGCCAGGCCAACGAGCTGATAAAGACTCGACAATAGGCGGCGGGGTTAGCGTTCAGGATTACTTGATCACGCAGGCCCCCCTCGCAAAACCAGAGCCGGCTCAGCTGAATCTTTCGGAGCGAAAACCTTGGAGCCCGGATTCTGGAGCGATTGCTAACTACAGCACCCAGGCCAGCTTCGAACACCTTGATCCAGGGCTCTCCCCGGCAGCCAAGGAAAGTCTGCTCCGGAGTGCAAACCAATCGTGATTCACTCTTACGCGCAGCTGCAGATACCCGCACGCGATCAAGGTGCAAGGCAGACCTGTGTGGCATTTTCTATCGCAGGTATCCAAGGCTACTTTGCTCAGCACTGCCTCAGCCCAGAGTTTGCCTACCATGCTACTGCTCTGCAGTCTCCAAGCTGGCAGCCTGACCAGGGATTGGATGTGCGGGTAGCCGTAGTTGCAACGGCTCCGGGACTACCGGAGGAACAGTACGTCCCGTACCAACCTACCGATCCTGTTCCTCCGATACCGCCATTGCCCACTGTGCAACGCTTGCATGGGCCTCAGTTGACTCTAACGCGCGTAATTCCTGCCGCCATCACCGGATGTATACAGGCAGGCTTCCCTGTCGGTGTCCTGATTGCGCTTACCCAATCATTTATGACGCCCGTAGATGGGGTGGTGGCATTCCAACCCAACGTCTATCCAGGGTTACACGCCGTTGTGATCATCGGGCATGGGGCGGATAACGAAACTGGGGAGCCGCACTATCTGATTTGCAACAGTTGGGGAACCGGCTGGGGTCTCAATGGACACGCGTGGATCTCGGAAACCTATCTCGTGCAGCACGCCACTTGGGCATACGGAGTGATTTGATGGCAGAGGTCTTTAAACGGTCCAGAGTGGTGCCCGCTTGGTTAGCGGCTTCTCGCCATCTAGCTAACCGACCTGATCAGGAGGATCGCAACGTCATCCTTGAGATTGCCTCTCCACAAGAGATCACGGCAGAAGACTACCGAGTCATTGCCGCGGTGAATCAAGCGCTGCAGCAGGTTCGTGCCGACAGGACCGTGATGACTGCCGCTGGCACAATTTTTCCCCAACGAATCTACCAATACTATGGGCGCCCCCAATGGTATGAAAAATACGAGGAAATAATTGCCCACGGAAAGGCCAAGAATACCTGGGGTACCTATGCGCACCGCATGATCAGCAGATCAGCGCCTGATGGCACCACCTTCAATCCACTGGAGAAGATCATCGAGAAGCTCGCTTCTCGTAAGGATCCTGCTCAAACCCAGTTCAAAGCCGCGTATGAGCTGAGCACAACGGATATAGGCGCAGACCTGTTTGATGCGGGATTCGAACTACCCACCTATGACCCTGCCATAGATCGCGCTAGCTATATGGGCTCGCCGTGCTTGAGCCATCTAACGTTCAAGATGATAGGCGACAAGATTGATCTGACCGCTATCTACAGATCCCACTACTACGCGGAGCGAGCGCTAGGAAATCTAATCGGCCTGGCTCAATTGCAAGGGTACGTTGCTAAAGAGGCGGGATTCGAAACCGGCGTTCTCACGTGCGTATCGACACACGCCAAATTGGACAAAGGGCTGGGAGGGATCGTCTCGGCGCGCCGGCTGCTCGCGTCTTCGCCAGAGGACATTGACGTTAGAGCAGCTGCGCCTGCGCAGCCCGCTTAGTGCCTAGCAAGCCATCGGATATTCCGTAGATCTTGCTCATCCCCGCTCGGAAGTCTTTCACTCCGCCGTAACTAGGATGGCGCACACAAACTACTTCAACACCAAAGGCCGCCGCATAAGCAGCAGCGTCCTGTCCAATGGCTACGATACGACGAACCTTCAACCACTTGATTAGGGCCTTGTTGAGATCACGCACGGCGTCCAGCTCACGGGCAGTAAACCGACGGTTAGTGAACGGATTCTGGGCTTCATGGGGGTGGAAGGGGAACACATTCCATAGCAATGGCGGCGCGTCGATAGCCTTCAACACCCCCCATATTTCTGCCGCGGTTCGCTCAGCAATAGCCGGCCCGCGAGTAGCCTGGCGCGAGGCACAACCTGGATAGACCTTCGCCATCTCCGGCAGGTGGTATTCATCCGTCAGCGCCAACCCAGTCCTACGCCCTCCTCGGTAGCCGAGGTCACGCCCCATCCAGATCGTGTCCACTCCAATGTCAGCTGAAGCAGCAAGATACGCACGTAAATTCGCTCGGCGAAATGCAGCGGCATCGGATCGGTCATGCACCGGACAAGTGTCCGAGTAGGGATTGAACACGTTATCCAGAGACAGGCCGGCAAGCGCTTTGACGAATGAGGTCGGGGTCATTGATTTGCGGTTACTTTCGGTTTGAAGGTCAATTCGTGGTTGACCATATCAACGATGACTGTACCCGTGCGTGCACTCTGCAACTCACGGAAAATCTCAAAGCCCTTAAGGATGGCCAGCTCCCATTGCCAGAGTGGGCACTTGTGAACCTCGTACCCTTCGACCATCGAGTGAATCTGCTTAAGCAGACCGTATTCGAGTGATCCTACCTTGATTCCCTTGTAGAAACGTCGACGCTTCGCGTGATTGAAAATCCAAGTCGCGATGCCCTCTTCGATGATCATTGCGCGGGCGCCATCCTCATTCTCGTCCACGCTGGGGACCGACTTACGCTTGCGTTTCAGAAGGCCACGCAGAACGGGCGACCATCCCAGATAGGCTATGTAGGCGAGGTGGAAAACGTCATGGAAGCGGTAGTCATCCGGCTCGTTACTATTATCCGTCAAACGGTCGCCGATGAAGACACCGTTCAGCTGCTGAACGACGTAAGTACCCCCACTGCTGGCTCGCTCGATGAAATCCATTTCGAGTCTGCGAGGAAACTGCTCATAGTCGTGGAAGAGCTCGTCAGGATCAAAGAATGGGTAGAAGACCGGGTTCTCACCGGGCCATCGGCTCTTGATCTTTTCGAGGTTGTCTCTAGCCACATCCTCAATATGAAGGTTGAAGCTTGCACAACAGAGCGCCAGTTCGGTGAGCAGCGTGCCGAAGTGGTTGAGCAATGTTGGAGTCGGGGTCGCCTGCAGCTGGGTGTCCGTCGAGAAGGTAAAAGCTCCGGCCGCATGAGCCAGAGCACTCATCTGGACGGTTCGCTTGATCGTTCCATCTTCGCGCCGGGTATCGATAAGCGCGTCAATCTGACGAAAGCTGATAGGAATGATCGGCTCGCGTTCATTCTCCTTGAAGCGACGCCGTAGCTCCTTCAGGCAATAAATGCCTAGGTCGTCCGGAGTGATGTTGAGGTGTGTTGCCGCACTGACGAGGTACCAAAGAGCATCGCCAAGCTCCTCAGCCGCGACCTCACTTTGAGTGTCCTCAAGGCGATCTCGATCAGCTTTCTTCACTGACGACAGAAGACCACCAACCTCACCAAAAAAACCAAATCTCAGGCTTTGGAAGCCAGTAGGTTTGTCCTTCAGACGCGAGCTTTCATTTGCCTTAAGGGAGTATTCGGGTAGGGAAAGAGGCTCGACTTGCTGCTTGGCTACAGGTGCCATGGATCCCTCCTGGTTCGAGCAGCAACGATTGCTGCTGTGTCCTTTGAGCAAGCATTTCAGCTCGCATCTGCTTGCAGCATCCAATAATAGTTTTCCGGTCAGCGTCGATAGCGCCAAGCTGAATCGCGCGCGCTCTGACTGACAAGGTCACGTCGTAGTGAGGGTAAAAGCTTTTGCTTTGGAACCATTTGCGCTGCAAGCCCAACTGAGCCGCAAAGTGATGGAGCTCGTCAAGGGTGTCGGCAACTAGGTGGCACCAGGAACGTCCTTTCCAGCGCACTTCCTCGGAATCAACGTAAACAGGCATGGCATGGCTTGTCCGTGCAAAATGTGCATTTAATATGCACATTATGACACAAAGACTCAATGCCGCAGCTGCGCAAAATCTAGGATTGCGCATCCGCGAAGCACGAATTAATCGAGGGCTAACGCTTACAGAGCTTGGCTTTCTGACGAACGTGCACCACTCACAGCTCTCGCGCGCCGAGCAAGGCAGATTCTCGCTCGTCAGCAAAAACATTTCTGCAGCTTGCACATTTTTGCAAATTTCACCTCAAGCCATCACCAGTGATCTACCAGAACACCTGATCGCTCGGGTGAAGCACCTGGTAACTTCATCTCCTTCGCACGCACGGGTGCTTGAGCGAATCCTGGATGCTCTTGAGGAACTCCCCCTGGCGTCGACTGCTGAGTAAACACCCCATCTCGACACCAATGCTTCGTCAGCCAGCGTCTGCAAAGCTTGGTGGCAGTAGGTGCCCCGCGAAACTAGAACGCCGGCACCTCGCTAGGGTCACGGACCTGCAGGTTACGTGAACAGGGGCGGAAAGCCATGTTGGACGTTCCTGGCGGAGAAACGCACAGAGTGAGTACCGCTCCGTAGGGCATCTCGACACCACGCACCACGCCATAGGGGATCTCGGCTACTCGATTAATTTCCCCATCCCCCGTCAACACATCTACACCCGGTGCAACTGCTTGGCCCAGGCTGTGCCCGAATGCCTCGCGCCTGACCTCCTTGCTAATTTGGTAGGTAAGTGCGACTTGAATTTTCGCGCTAGAAGGACCCACATCGAGAATGGTGATTCTGCTGAAGAGGTCCAGGATGCCGGTGGCACATGCAGTCATCTCGGCATTGCAGTGTCTAACTGCCAGAGGCTGGTAACGAAGCTCCCGGCTTGCATCCGCAATCCCAACAAGGGTCTCGTTCATTCCGAGCCCTGCCGAAGCTGGGCCCGACAGCTCTGTTGTTCCTCCGAAGAAGTCGACTACTACAGCCTGCTGAGCAGCAGACTTAACGCCCGCACATCCTGAAAGCGCAGCCAGCGCAATGGCAATTCCGACACCAACCATGTGTTGCATGTGATTTCCTTACAAAGGGATCTTGTTTATCAGGGCGACGCCTGGCCAGGGGAGTTTAAGCCAGCGAAACCTGCGCCCCTACAAGGGCCATTCAAAGCGCAATGAGCCTACCGCCTCGTCTCGCATTCACAGAAACGAAGCATGCTTGATCTTGCTTCCCAGTGCGCTAGAGTCCTTGCACGGTTTCCCTGAAACCTCCCTGCGGCAAGGATGCCGCTGCCCCTTCGGGGGCCTCTATTCAGAAGCCCCGTCTTATGGCGGGGCTTCGTCTTTTGGCAAACAGGCCGGCTTCAACACGATGCTGAAAGACGCTTTCCGGAGAGCTCTATGGACTGCTTAGAGTTACTAGCGCCAGTAACCGATAACGTGCTTTCTGTGGGCAAGCTATTGGCTGCCGAATGGGATCGACCTGATGGGCCAAGAGGCCACGGAGATAAGGCAAAAGTCGACGCAGAGATTGAGTCAGCACTGCGCGAAAACCTGCTCAATTTGCTCCAATGCGATTTCTGGGGAGAGGAGACGGGGGCATGTCTGTCGGGTCACGAGTACTGCTGGGTGGTTGACCCCAATGACGGGACCAGCGATTTCCTCTTGGGTCGCAAGGGGTCGGCAATTTCAGTTGGCCTACTGCGCAACGCTTCACCTGTTCTGGGTGTCGTCTATGCGCCTGTCACAGTAGATCGAGGCCCTGATTGCATTTCTTGGGCAGAAGGATCCGCAAGCCCTATCCGGAATGGGCACGCAGTACTATCCCGATTGGACCAGCAGGGGTTAAGAGCAGGCAGTCATGTGCTGGTGAGCGCGGCTGCAGCTACCAAGCCCGCAATCAACGCTGAACTTTGTGCACCGGCTGACTTTATCCCAATGCCAAGCATTGCCTATCGACTGGCTCGCGTAGCTGCTGGTGATGCTGTCGCGGGTATTTCACTTGTACCAGTGTCAGCCCATGACGTGGTTGGAGGGCACGCATTACTGAGGGGCGCTGGTGGCGTGTTGCTCGACCAATCTGGGATAGAGATTTCCTACGACTCTGGCGTTCTGGCGGACGTGGCCTTGCGGGTTTTTGGCGGCGCGCCTAGTGCATGCAGAGAGCTGACCGGCAGGAGCTGGGAAAAGCTTTTCTGATATCTGCCGCAGGATGTGGTCCCCGTGCCACCTCATAGCTCGTGCTAGCGGCCTTATTGAGCCAGGGGGCAGACGGTGACAGGCCGTAGGTCAGCCAGACGCGAGTCGCATAAACCTGAGCTGACGATAGGGCTACGACCGCTTCTCTATCTTCGAGTCAAAGTGCTCCACCAGCTCGTCGATTCGGTCGAGAAGACGGGGCGTCTTGCTCAACACAATGCAACGTGTTGTGCCTACAAACTCCTCAATGAGGAAAAGACTGTCCCCCAGGTCTACCTCCATCTCCTGGAGGACCTCATCCGGGATCCGGATAGCGCCATCACCATCCCAATCTTCGATGACCACATGGGTTGTATTCATTATCAATCCTGCCGAATGATGAGGTGCTAAGCGTTGACTCATGGCTTCACTGGGTAGCCGAAGCTAGTCGTCTGGTACATTGCGCCCGACTGCTCTGCTTGAGTTAGGAAGCCGCCCGCCGGTAGCTGCCTTCCGTCATAGACTGTGCTGGAATCTGGGTGTTTATGATACTCGCGACGATGACGTAAGTTCGCTGCACTAGCCACTGGAGGCGATCATGGCTGGGATCGGAATACAGCTCTCTGAAAGGACCGTCGAAGTCCTCGAGGCTCAAATTCCCGCTTTGGCGGCTTGCGCTACGCATGCAGCCTTTATCCGCGCCCTCGCAGCAGGGCATGCCGTCCTGAAGGTCGAAGGCACCCATATCGTGGAAGTGAAGGGTGATGGCAGCATGCGTGTAGTTGGCGAAACCAAGCCTCGCCGCAAGGTGAGCACTGGGGAGGTCGTCAAGGTTCGCCGAATCTCTGCCCAGACTTCGTTTGTCTGATTATTCGCGTGAAAGCAGCCAGTAATCGCACCAGCCGACACAATTAGACCGCGCGGAGCTCGACATCCGTTTATGCAGCCAGCTGAGTCCATTAGCGCAATTAGCCGAGCGCCTACTGAATATCGAGTACCTCAACACGCTGTCCCACGATATTCGCAGGTGCAGTGGTAATCCACGCTGCCGCTCAATGTCCGTTCATGCGGCATATCACCAAATTCCGCATCCGGCCAGAAGCAGTCGCTGGCGATAGTCAGTTTTCATCACGCTGGACGTTCTACGAAACGACCTAAATCCGCCTTTTTACTGGCCTTGGATAGCTACAACCCCGACAACTACAGCCACGATAGAGCCCCACGTAGAAAGGCGTGTTATCCCGAAAAGCGCTACCGCTGCCTGACGTCCTCATTCCTATCGGCTCCTCTTACCCGCACAAGGCCCTGCTGCTCCATGCCCGTCGATCCAACCTCCGAGAACACGGTTTACCTGGCCCCCTACTACAAGACCCTGGACCTGAGCACGGCCTGCCTGTTCACCGGCGCCCCACAGAGCAAAGCCAATGGCGAACACGTCATTCCCGACTGGATGCAGCGGCTTTACCAACTGCAGCAGCGCCCGGTAGAAATGGGCGAGTCTCCACGCATGGCCAAGGTCATGCAGTTCCGCGCCCCGGCCGCGCAAGAGCCGAACAATTTCTTCGGTGAGGTGGAGCAGCACATCAGGCAGCACCAGGCCAGCGTCGATGAACTGCACTTGTGGTCGAAGAAAATCTCGGTGGGCATGACCTGGAATCACCACCGCATGGCACAGAACGCCCGCCATCCCAACGCTCCCGAGGAGCTGGATGAACGTCTGCTGCGCTTTGCCTTGATGGACTTTCACAACGAGTTCAAGCAGTTCCGCGAAGGCACCTACCAGCGCACCGGGCCGACCCTGGTGTTACCCACTAAAATCAGCGGCTGCTGGCTGGCCCACGCCTTTGGCGCTGTGGTCGATACCGGCCACTCGGACACCCACGACGCCATGTGCCCCTTTGCCTTTCTGGCCGTGAGTCATGATGGGCAATTGATCGTCTCGGCGCTCTACAATGCTGAACTGTCGTTCGAGACTGGGCGACTGCGAGATGAGTGGACGCCCTCAGGTCTCGATGAGTGCACTGATGATCTGCGCATTCGTGCCGGTCTGGCGGTGGTGTTTGCCGAGTCCATCAGCACCCCTTTTGCACGCCAACCGGAGTACGACAACCAACTGCTCGACCTTATCGCCTTTCAACTGGGCGTCATTTTCACCCATAGCGCCGAGGGGCAGCATTACCGACGACGAACGCCTGAAGACCTGCCGCCAGCTCCGGTGGTTTCGCCGCGTTAACGCCTGGAGCACCGAGCCAGGGTCTGATACGGCCCTGAAGCGGGGGCAAGTGAACCGAGAGCAGGCGCTAGATGCAGGCGCCTTGAGTCAGCTGGAATACCCCTGTTCCAGCGTAGGAAAACCCCTCCTTCACCGCCGCGACATAAGCCTGCAACGCCGCGGCAATGCTCGGCTACGACCCTCTCGGTATTCACGGATCGCACGCTCCAGATCGGCAGCAGAATTCATGACGAACGGACCACATCGACAGATGGGAGCATCTAGAGGGTCCCCGCCAACAATGAGGAGCTCGGCTCCCTTATCGGTACTCAGGCGAATTTCCCCCTCAGAGGACAGCCGAGCGAGTTGACCGGCTTCGACCACTTGCCCGTCCATGACGACATCCCCCACCATCACATAGAAGGCCAGCTCCTTTGCACCATCCGGGGCCAATACGATGCCGCCTCCAGCCGCAAGAGTCGTGTGTGCCACGAACGGTGAGCCAGTTGTGGCAATTGGGCCCTCATGCTTATCCAGTCGGCCAGCTATCAGACGTGTACGCCCTCTGCCATCGGCGGCTTCGAGCACCGGAATCTCTTCAGCCCGAATATGTCGATAGCTCGGCTCATCGTGCTTGTTAGCCTTCGGCATATTGAGCCATAGCTGAATGCCGTGAAATCGCCCCCCGGTACGGCGCATCTCATCATCTGGGCACTCCTCATGAATCACGCCACGCCCGGCGCGCAGCCACTGCACCTCACCTGGCCGCATGCTGCTCACATTGCCAAGACTATCTTTGTGCCATGCGATTCCGTCGAGTAGTAGCGTCAGCGTCTCAATACCAGCATGCGGGTGGGCAGATGCCCCCTTCGCCTCACCTGGGCTAACGTCAAGCGGCCCGAAATGATCGAGAAAAATGAAGGGGCCAATTGCTTCGAAACTCTGCGCAGGAATAGCACGCCGAACTTCAAAACCGTCGCCCTCGAGCGTGTGGAGCGCGTCGTGAATGGTCATGACGACCCGAGCCTGCATGTTCGAACTGTTGCTCATCGCCTTGCTCCATGGTTGCAGTGGCCAGCTCAGAGCCGACAGCAGCATCCAGCTGTGGGCTCTAGCTGAGCGTGAATAAAAGGCCGCCCCGGAGGGCGGCAAGGTCTCGGGCTTGTGGCCTTTGACGGAGTAGCCTGTTAGCGAATGCCAGAAGTGCGTAGCGCGGCCGCGGTGTATTCCGCGGTGCCCGTGGTGAAGCCGAACTGCAGCGGCTCTTTTTCCTCGTTGCGCATACCGGAGACGATGTAGCGGCCGTTGATCAGGTCATACAGAGCCTCAGTGCCCAGCCAAGGGATCTGCAGGTCGTACATCGGCCCGATATGGCCTTCAGCGACGCGCCACAGTGTGCCTCGGGAGTCGTAGTGGTCGGCCAGGGAAATCTGCCAGGTATCTTCGTCGATATAGAAGATCCGCTTGGAGTAGATGTGCCGCTCACCAGGTTTGAGAGTTGCCTCGACCTGCCAGACTCGGTGCAGTTCGTAGCGGGTCAGATCCGGGTTGATATGCCCAGGTTTGACGATATCTGCATACTTGAGGTCCGGTGCATCGAGCCGGTAGCTGTTGTAAGGGATGTAGATCTCGCGCTTGCCCACCAGCTTCCAGTCGTAGCGATCCGGTGCCCCGTTGTACATGTCCAGGTTATCCGCAGTACGCTGTCCTTCGGAGGCCGGATAGGGGCCGTCGTAGGAGATCTGCGGGGCACGGCGCACGCGACGCTGGCCGGAGTTGTAGATCCAGGCCATGCGCGGCTCTTTCACTTGGTTGAGGGTTTCGTGCACCAGAATCACGTTACCCGCTTCGCGGGCTGGCGCTGTCACCAGTTGCTTGTAGTAGAACAGCACATTGCCCGGATTCGCCGGATCGAAGTCAGCGACACGATCCCGGAAGGTAAACTGGTCCTTGAAGTGCACTGGCACGAAGGTTCCATTCGCCAGCGGCGTGGCCTGTATATGACTGCGTTTGACGCTGCCACCACGGTAGCGGGTGATGTGGTTCCACACTACTTCCAAACCATTTTGCGGGATCGGGAAGGGCACAGCCGTGCTGAAATTAGCCAAGCCGTTGCCCCCTTCGATCATGGAGGTCTTAGTCGCGTTCGCTTTGGCGGCCTGGTAGACGAAGTCGGGCGCGTTGGCACTGCGGTGGCTGGGATAGACTGTCAGCTTGTAAGTGCTGGGGTAGCGCTTAAGCATCGCTAACTGCCCAGGGCTCAGCTTGTCCTGGTACTGCGCTACATTCTGCGCGGTGATGGTGAACAGCGGCTGCTCATTGGCGAAGGGGTTACTGAGGAAGCCGGCGGCATCCCGGCTACCAGCATCCTTGGGCAGACCGCCGGTCCAGGCGGGAATGGTGCCATCTGCGTTGCCGGCCATTTCGGCACCCATTGGTGTGAGCGAGGTCCCTAGTTGCTTGGCCTGCTCGGCACTGACTGCGGCAAAGGCGGACTGGTAGGCAAGGCCGAAGGTCAAGGCCAGTGAATGCGCCAGGATGACTGTCTTTTTCATGCGAGTGGACTCCACTTAAAACGACATTCCGAAGCTCAGGGCTACGAAGTCGCGATCAACCGAATTGTTGTATTTGCCGCCGAAGAAGTTGGTGTAGGAAAGCCCGGCGGTGTAGGTGCTGAGGTAGTTGGCGTCCAAGCCCAGACTTATGGCTTTCGCATCTTCGTTAAACAGCCCGTTCGGGCCGTAACCCTTGACGTCATGCGACCAGGCGATGTTTGGCTTCAGCTCGATGCCCGGAACCAGGTTGTTGTATTCCCAGATCGCCCGAGCTCGGTAACCCCAGGAGTCACTGGTTACGAAGCCCTCGTCCTCGCAATAGCGGCTGAGATTCTTCTGCGAAACATCGGTCAGGATGGAGGCATTCAGGCTCTCGCAGCGCCCGCTCGGCAGGACGCCCGAGCCGAAAACCGGATCGCGGCCATAGCGCAGCTTGCTGGAGTTTTCCAGGCCTCCCACATGGGTGAAGCCCACTTCACCGATCAGGGTCAGGCGGTCGGCGCCCATCACCTGGTCGAAGAAGTGGACTAGGGTCGTCTGCGCTTGGCTAATCTCCTTGCGCCGGTATCCATGGGTGTCTCCACCAGGCGTCGCCTGAATCGGCGAGACAGAGGGGTCTGCAGGAGTCAGTCCGCCAAAGAGAATATCCACGGTGTTGAGCTGTACCGGGGCATTGGGACGGTAGCTGATCTCGCCGCTCCAAGCGGTGCCGGTGGGCAGGGTCGTGGAGAAACTCAGGCCGTAGAGACGGATATCCTCTGGATACTCGATGAAGTACTTAGAGTTCCCAGCCACCGTAGCGGTTGCCAGCCCCTCGTAGCTGCTTACCGCACAGGCCAGATCGCCCCCGCAAGCGCCGAGCAGAGGCCCGAAGGAGCTCTGGAAGAGACTACCGCCAGCCGGATTCGCAACGCTGGGGGGCGCAATGGAGGCAAACACTGAGGGATCCGCAACGGTTGCACTGAACACTGGCATGCGGCTGTGGTAGTTCATAAAGAAAGCACCGAACTCGGTACCCAAGTCCTCGGCGAAGTAGCGCAGCGCAGTACCGAACTGGCCGCTGTCACGGGCATCGCGATCGCCACCCCGAGAGATAATCACACCTTCGGAAGTGGTCTCGTAGCCGAGACCCTGGGCGGCAGCGAAGCCAGAGAGTCCACCCAGGGCGGGACTCAGCACGGTCAGATTACGGTCACAACCGTCGGCCACAACATCCGGTGTGGCAAAGAAGGTGCCGCAGTTGTCGACCACCGTCTGATCCCACTCCAGCTGGTAGAAAGCCTCGGCAGACAGGTTGTCGGTCAGACTCTGCGATACATAGAACATGTTGACCGGGATCAGGCCTTCCTTGATCTCCGCGCCAGGGCGCCGGAAGGCCGAGACATCCACCGGGTTGATCGAGTTGATCGAATTGAAGATGAAGGTGCTCTCGCCCCAGCTAACCACCTGCTTGCCCAGTCGCACCGAGCCTGGCAGATCGCCGATGGAGTAGTTGTGGTAGACGAAGGCATCGAGCAGCTCAGCGCCGCTGGACTGGGCACCTTCCTTGCGGTTGTGGTCGTCGATGTCCTTGAACAGCCGGCTCTCGTCTTTCAGCTCGAAGTCGTACCAGTACTTTCCGCGGACGAAAACGCCAGTGTCGCCGTATTTGAGCTCGAGATCGTGGATGCCTTTGAAGATCTTCGAGAAGGTCTCGCCCTTTTTGAAGTTCAGACGCCCGTCATCGCCGGCTTGTACCACTCCATCGCCACCGTTATGGGCGCCAATCAGGTCCGAGTCAGCGTCCTGCGTCGACCAACTGGCACCTACCGACAGGCTGGAGTCGAACTGTCCTTCGATCTCGCCGATCTTGAAAGTGACAGCCTGAGCCGATGTGGAAAACATAGTTGCAAGGCTAACTGCGCAAGCCAGGCGAGCTGACTGCCATGGAGGTTGCTTAAACATCATCACTGCCTCTTGTTGTTGTCATGAGTGCTGCGCTGCTCTTTTTCGGGACGAGCCAACCCGCACGAACCAACCAATGGCTTGATTGGTCCGCTTATTCGGAGCGGTCAGAGAGGTTGGCTACTTTCTCGCCGGTGGAGACTGAGAGCGTTCCAAAGCACGAATCCGCTGAGAAAAGACTCCCGGGAGGGAACCCGACTTTTCCTCTAAGGCATACGTGAGGCACCTGCTCTCGTAGTCGCATCTGATGCCCGACAAGGTCGACAGAGCGTAGGGAGGGCGAGACATCTTGGGGCCGGGCAGCATGTGCGGTATTGAGACTGAAATCGCCAACTCATCACCTCTCTGGGAGCATGCTCCCCGATACCTGACGCCACCCCTACTAGGTATGGCTTCAACACAAGAACGAAAACTCACCCAGCTGCACTAGCCATCGCCGCAGCAGAGCTAGCGCCACTCATGCCGGAAACTGTATTGCCCCAACGCCTTGGCGAGGTCGGTTTGCTCGGCTCCGGCCTGGATATGCGCGACTAGCCCGTGGCGCGCATCCTGCACAACCTCCACCGCAACATTGCTCAGTCCCAGAGTGCTCGCCTCCTGACGCACGACACGGGCGATTTCCAACTGCTGCAAGGCAGGCTTAAAGATCTTGCCGACAGGAGTCACCGGAAGTGCATCCAGAATCTCGATGCGCTTCGGTATGGCTGCGCGCTCACTGATGTTTTGCGAGGCATACGAAAGAAGGGTTTCGGGCTCTACAGCTAGGTCTTTCGTTAGTTGCACATAAGCCACCGGCACCTCGCCGGCGTGCGCATCGGGGCTACCCACTGCCGCCACCAGCGCTACCGCCGGGTGCGCCTGCAATGCTTCTTCAATTTGCTTGGGATCGATGTTGTGTCCGCCGCGGATGATCAGCTCCTTCTTGCGCCCAGTGAGCCAGAAGTAGCCATCTGCATCTTGGCGCCCCAGGTCGCCGGTATTGAGCCAGCGCTGCCCGGCAATATCGATCCAGATACCCTCGTTATGACGGGGCTCAAAATAGCCCGCGAATACATTGGGACCACAAATGGCAATCACGCCAACTTCATCGACCTGAGCATCGCGGAGATAGCACCCGTGATCATCCAGTATCACTGCTCGCATTGCCTGATAAGCCAACCTCAGGCCAATGGAGCCCACTCGCCGATCTCCCTCTGGGGGGTTTGTCGACGACACACAGGTGCCCTCGGTCAAACCATAACCCTCGAGGATTCGTATGCCGATACGCGACTCGAACTCACGGAACAACTCCACAGGCATCGGAGCGGCTCCACAAAGGGCGTATTTCAGCGACGAAATATCCCGCCCCTCAACTGGCTGCTGCAGCAAAGCTGAGTAGACCGTAGGCACCCCTGAGAAGAAGTTGATCTGGAAGTGCTCAACCAACTCCCAGAATCGCGGGATAACCCCCTCCCCTCGGTACCCCTGTGGAGTTCCTAAAATGACATGCTCGCCCTGAATCCAAGGCATCAACCCAGTGACCAATTGGCCATTGACGTGAAACAGCGGCAGACCGCAGAAAATCACCTGACCTAGTTGATGCGGGCCCAGATTAGCGGCCACAGCCCACGCATCAAAAACCTCGGATCCGTGTGTCCTCATTGCGATCTTGGGCAGGCCCGTCGTTCCACCAGTACAGAAGTAGGACGATATATCTTGAGGACAGATATCCCGTCCGCTGATGAGATGATCATCCGGCTGATGGCGCATCAAGCTACGTAGGTACTGGATGCGATGGCCACGATGAGGACGTCGCTCCTGCCACGCCAGAAGGCGAAGGGCATTTGCCGTGTCACCATCCACATAGGGCCCCATGCCAACCCAGACGATATCTTGAATGCTTGGCAGATGATCCAACTGGCTGGAAAGCTTGCTCCAAAGATCACTTCCTGGAGTCGGAGCAAGGGTGACAACAACCTTGGCATTAGATGCACGCAGCAGGTCACCGATTTGCGGCGCTTCGAGCAGTGGATTAACTGCCATAACGATGCCGGC
Source organism: Pseudomonas alcaligenes (assembly GCF_014490745.1). Classification (NCBI taxonomy): domain Bacteria; kingdom Pseudomonadati; phylum Pseudomonadota; class Gammaproteobacteria; order Pseudomonadales; family Pseudomonadaceae; genus Aquipseudomonas; species Aquipseudomonas alcaligenes. The sequence goes on from NZ_LZEU01000001.1 coordinate 4,730,597, forward strand.
TGCCTCACCACCCCAGATGGTGAAATGAGTTTCCGGTAGGTTGGGCAAGATGAAGGCAACTACATCCCCCGGCCCGATTCCTAAGGAATGGAAAGCATTGGCCGCGCGGGTAATGTCGGCTAACAGCTCGCGATAGGTCCATTTATGCGTTTGGCAATAGCGCTTCGCCTCAAGGAAAAAAGATAGCGCCAGACGATTAGGGTTCTCGGCTGCGCAACGCTGTAATGCCGCATAGGTGCTATTAGGCAAGTTCCGATGCTCGAGCGGAGTTTTTTCCAGGCTCTCGGTATCCTGAATGCTCTTGACTGCCATCAGACTCGCTCCACCACCTGGTTGCGCTGTACGCCAAGGTCGATAACACCATCGGTGCTGCAAATGCTGGCCTCGACCAAATCACCGGACTTGAGGTACTGGCTACGCCCCTCCTGAGCTTTCAGGAAGGCCTTCCACTTCACGCTCTCTGGCAGCAACGCTGCGATGCGCTGCTTGGCCGGCGACGGAACCGTCAGGGCGCAACCCGCTGGCGTGCCAGTGGCTATGAGATCGCCAGGTGCGAAGTCGTGTACACCCGACAGCTCCGTGAGCGTCTCAGCCGGGCCATACACCATGTTCGCGGTACTGTCGCTCTGGCGAACCTGGCCATTGACCTTCAGGCACAGCTGCAACTTTTTGAGGTAGTCAATGTGCTCACTATCGAGCAGACACAGATGTGGCCCAACCGGCCCAAAAGTTCGGAAACTCTTGCCCTTATAGAACTGCATCTGCGGGATCTGCACATCGCGCGCGGAATAGTCGTTGACGATCACCAGACCGGCGATGAACTCGTGAAGGTTGCTATCGGTCACTCGAACCTGAGCAGTGATCTCACGCTTGAGGATCAGTCCCAGCTCGATCTCGTAGTCGAGGAAGCGAACATTGGCCGGCTTGATCACCGGGCTGTCGGCCTCAACGATGCAACTGGCGGCCTTGGTGAAGATCATGTTGTACTTCTTCTCATCCGGATCCATGCCGGACTCGATCATGTGCTGGCGATAGTTGGCACCCTGGCAGACGAACTGCTGATTGCGAGTCACCGGTGAAAGGATCTTCACCTTGTCAGCTGCAATCTCGGTTCCATTGAGCTGCGCCAGCTCGCTCACCTTCGTGTTGCGCACAAGATCGCCGGTAGTTTCGAATGTCCCTGGAATGACAGTGATATGCCCTTGGCGTATCACACCCCAGTGGATTTCATTCTGATATGCGAAGCGAACGACGTTGACAGCGGCCATTGGGGTGACTCCTAGGGATTCAGGGGATCTGTGGTCGGGGAGTGGCAGTTGGGGTGGCCTCTCGTCGAAACGGATCAGTTCGTACAGCGCCACACCTCCCGCCAGCAGAGCACCCGCTTTGAGCAGACTGCGGCGATTGAGACGAGAGAGGAGGCGCGACATGTCCATCTCAACCAAAGAGGCGCTTCAGGATTAAGAGCTTGCGCAGCGTCAGATCGGGACTGCGGCGCAGATTGCGGAACAGTGCCCGCAGGTTGGCCAGATTTATCTTCGGCCGAGTGAAACTGCGCGGCAGACGCTGCCCCCATTGCGCCATGGCTTCGGAGCTCACGAGATGGACGCCAGTGGGGTGTTCAGCGGTGAACAGATCACCGTCGCAGTAGTGTTCGTGCTTATCGCCCCAGGGGTCCTGCCAGTAATCGAATATCTGGCTACCGAGAATGTGCCGCCCTATACCCCAGGCATGCTGCCAGCCTCGCTCTTGCAGCACTCGTTGCCCCATGCCTACTGCATCAGCGTCGACCACCTCGAAAGCACTGTGGCTATAGGTCGCCATAAAACCCTGGGCAATCGCCAAGGTGTGGTGATCGGCCGGCGTCTCCCCCAGATCAAGGCGCATGAAACTGACGATCGGGGAACCGTCGGGCAAGACCTGAACGTCACTGGGAATCAAACCGAAATGTCGGGTATACCAGGCACAGGTTGCCTGGTAGTCGGCCACCTCGATAACCACATGCCCAAGCCGTACCACTTCCGGCGGCTCTGCAGGGCTACGTTGCGTAGCATTTATTCGCTGATGCTGGTCGACGAAGTTCCACTGCAAGGCTTGGCGATGCGGTAAGACCTCTCCAACCTGTTGGTCGAAGACGGCTTCAACAATGAAGCCATTCGGGTCTACCAGCCGCACGCACAGCCCTTGACCGGGATGAGTAACAGGCTCAATGGCCGTAGCCCCTGGAATGCGCGACAGCCGCTCCAGGTCCTCCATAGACTGGACCTGAAATCCGAAACCGAGGAAGCGCGCAGTAGGGCCGCGATGTGCGCGGTAGCAGTATGGGCCTGAGGCCGTACCGCGCAGGTACAAAGTCTCGCCATCGTCACGGCAAACCCTTAAGCCGAAGTCGGTCAGGAACTCGGAAGTAGCATCAAGATCCGGTCTCTCAAAGATCAGATGCTGTAGCGCTTGCGCCTTGACTGTCGGGGCAGGATGACGAGCCGGTTGTGGCGTCGTCAGTTTGGGTGATGATTCTGGGGCGCTCATATTATCCTCGGCTGCCATTTTCATGGCGAACTTAGTGGATGCATTAGCCTGCCTTATGGTCGGCTCGTGATTTCAGTAAAAATATGGCAATCCCATTAAACGCCTAAAATCTTGCGATACTTGGGAACAAGCATGTGCCCTGCTTTAGCAGCACGAGTTAACGCAGGGCACTTAATGAGCCCAACCACAGGCAAATGCACCACACCCATTTGGCTGCCTAACGTTACCGCCATCATTGGGTTGCCAGTTTGCGCCTTGTGCTTCTTCAGACTTTTCTCGCTAGACTTTCCAGAAAGCACTTGGCGAATATTGAACGCAGAGTTCTTGACCTGCGCTGCGATATGCCACGCCATTTTATTTTCATCGAGATCAGTGATGTCACCCAAAGCAAAGAGATCCGCCTTGCCTACAACTCGCAAGTTTTGGGTTACCTTGATCTGGCCTTTCTCATTCAAGAGAGATGCGAAATTGGGACGCATATAATCCGTATTGGGCTTCCCGCCCACGCACCAGACGATCAGGTCATAAGCTATCTTGCGACCGGAGCTGGTAGTCGCGACGCCAGCATTAGAGAACACATCGCGAGGTGTGCTTTCGGAGTCAACAAGCTTCTCTCCGGTTAGGATAGTTACCCCGCGCTGTGACAATACCGAAACGGCAAACTGACTGGCCGCCACCGTTGTCCCAGCCAACACCCTGGGACCAGCTTCCAATATCGTGATTTGCTTATTCGGATAGCTCTCACTGATCTCACCCGCAACTTCTATCCCAATGGGGCCACCCCCAACAATTAGGATCCTCTCTGCCTCAGCAATACGTTGGCTATAACGGGAATAAAATCCCTTGCGCTCTCCAGCCGTTGCGTCGGATGCACGCATCAGGGAGTTGCTGAAGCTGCTGCCGGTAGCCAATACACTGACATCGCCCGAGACATTGATCCGTTGGCCTGAGCTTAGGGTTACCAAACCACCACTTTTTGTTAGCTCCGTGAGCTTTCCACGCAGATGCCTAACACCAGGCAATGCCTGTCTGAAAGGAACAATGGCTTTTTCGGCAAAGCTGGGATGCACCAAGCTCCGTGGTGCAGCCATGGGCACTTCAAAATAATCGTTGGGGTCAACCAGGGTCACTTCCGCAACAGAGCAAAGCTCTTTCGCAAGGATGGCACCAGCCATACCGCCACCATAAATTACAACTTTAGAGCCAGCCGCAGCTTTTGACATATCGATCACCGTTACTCTAGTTCTTTGGTTTCCGAGACTAGAAGCTTCGCGCCAGCTTCAATACCTCATTGAGCCACATTCCAATTAAGAAGCTCCCTTGAAGCTCACATCGCCCATCTTCAAGAGCTCTCAACAACTCTGTCTCGTCGCGGTTCAACATCACCGACACTGCATCTTTTGCCCTTCTCCAGCGCTGAGAAAAATCTGGCAATGGATGTTGTCCCAGATGCATTTTCAATCGAGCGCCACGCAATTCTAGATAAGCTGCTGCGCCGTCAGATGTGCAAACTTGAAATACGAACGGCTTTTCTTTGAGCAATTGTTGAATGCGAGAATTTTTTTTGCTGGCTCGCCGCACAAGAAAAGTAGAAACCCACAGCAGGCAGTAAAGTTTTAGACTTTCGATAGCTTTCATTATTAGGCTCCGCGCACCCGGTTCACTAACGCACTGCAGTCACTTGGGAGAGAGTCGCCTCGCCAGCACACATGCTGATCAGGACGCACAAGGATGAGCTTTCGCTCATACAGCGCGATCAAATTCGGGGAGTTAATTTCAACTACATTTATTGGCATATCTACATGACGCGCAGCCATCAGCAGGTCCGCATACTCCTCAGGCTCGGCATTGCAGACCAGCAACGAAAATGCGCCATATGAGAGATGATCAAAAACCGCCGTACCATCCTCCAGCATGCCGCTAGGCAAGCGAGCACCGCTCCATGTGGTTGGCACATAGCCACAGGTGTCATCAATTGGCTCAGGCGCTTGATCGCGAACTATTACTGGGGAGTCTCGATATATATATCCAATCTCAACGCCAAACGACTCATAAAGCCGGCTTACTTTCCGCTCAAGTTCCTGCGACAGCTGTAGGCGCGCTTGTGCTCCACGGGAAGAGTCCTCTAGTAGGTACTCAGGCTTGCCAAACTGAACTTCGAAGACGGTAGCCGCATTGACCTTGACGTGATCCCGATTGCGTCGCCCTATGGGTAAGCGCTCGGACTCGTAGCTCGTCAACAGCGCCCTCCCGCCCCAACCCTGGATGCAAGCAGCCAATTTCCAGGCCAAGTTGTGCGCCTCGGCAACACCGGTGTTCATACCCAGCCCACCTGTCGGCATGTATTGGTGAGCGGCGTCTCCAACGATGAAGGCCCGACCCTCCATGTACTTCTCGGACACCAGAAACTGAGGGCGCCACGGCCCCGATTGCACTATCTCGTACTCGACCTTGGTGCCAATTGCCTGATCAATCAGCTCCTTAAGAGTCTCGCCAGGACGCGGAGCAAAGGGTCGGTGCAAGACATAGTCATTTCGACTGGCATCCGGTGACACCAAGAGTCCGCTATATCCCGGGCGGGCAATCCACGTGTGCCAGTAGGGTTCGTTATTGGGATACAGCTTGGCCAACTCGTCGGAGCGGAAGTGCACAATGAACAGCTCCCCGACCAAATCCGGCGTACCGTCATAGGAAATGCCGAGACTGGTGCGAACCCGGCTTTTGGGGCCGTCACAACCAGCGATGTACTGCGCCCTAACCTGTTCCGGTGCCCCCCCATCGACGGATTCGATCACCGCACTAACCCCTGACGCATCTTGGGTGAAGTCCACCAGGCGCCAGCCAAACCGAACGTCAATGTTTGGGTCTGCTTGAGCCTCAGAAAACAGCACAGGCTCCAGATTGATCTGTGCAATTCGTTGCATGGGCTCCAATGGCAGCGCCCCGTCAGTACAGGCCTCAATGAGTCGCCTGCCCGCGTCCACCGGCTGATACATCAGATGCTGATCCGACAAGACGCCATAGACAGGCCCATTCGCACTGGCGGCGATTGAACAGTACTGGTTGGCGTAGTCAGGATTCCCCGCAGCGCGAACCTTCTCTGCCAGCCCCAACTGACGGAACAGCTCCATCGAGCGGCAATTAACGACATCAAGCTTGGGATGGGTTGTCGTGTGCTTGCGGTCATTGACCAACAGCGAGCGCACACCGAGCCGACTCAGGGAAAGGGCCAGCACGAGGCCCACCGGGCCTCCGCCACTGATCAGAACGGGGGTTTCACGCATCACCTGGCCCTCTACAACGGTTAATCGGCTAGTACGGCTCACGACCCCAGACAACCTCTGCCTCGAGCCACCTGACACTACCTTCCACCATAATGAGACATCTGTCAACATGACAGTTACCTCATAATGAGGTTTACATCAGAATGGAGTTCGGAGAGACTAGAGATGGTGTAAAGTCGCGCCCTACGTCATCACAGGCTGAGCTTCAAATGATTGAGTCCACACCGACTGACCACAGATCGCGCGTTGCCGCGGAGCGCCGCGTGAAGATGCGACGGCGCCTAGTCGAGAGCGCCATGCTGGTCTTTGCAGATAAAGGGGCAGGGGCCAGCGTGATCCAGGAGGTAGTCGCGGAGGCTGGTGTCTCCAACGGCACCTTCTACAACTACTTCCGCACCAATGAGGATCTGCTTGCAGCCGTTATCGATGAGCTAAACAACGAGCTCATGAGCATCATCGAGTCGGTTGTGGGGGGCATCGATGACCCGGCACGTCGGATAGCCACAGGTATCCGCCTGTACCTCCATACAGCCGAGACCTACCCGGTCCTGGCTCGCTTCGTGTGCGGGATCAAGCTGCAAACCGCGAGCCCTGACAATTTGCTTTTCTCTCTGCTCCCCCCGGATATCGAGGAAGGGATAGCCAAAGGTCGCTTTGTCGAAACACCAATGCCGGTGGCCTTGGACCTCATAGCCGGGACAGTGATTGCCGCTATTGCACATATTCAGGCTGGCGTGGAAGCAGGCTTTGCGGAACACATTGCAGAGGTAATCTTGCGTGGGCTTGGGACAGAAGTTCCTGAGGCAAAAGCCATTGTCGCGCTGCCTCTCGACACCCTGAACGCCCCCCCTGACTCCCTACTTATCAGGGCCAATACACGACTTTCAGAGCGCACCTTGTAGCTCAGGGGACGGGTCATTCCCTCTCGAAATGAAAGCAAGGCAATCACGCCCAACGAAGAGGCTGGCCATGGTGAACACGGGTACCGAATTTATCCATCCGCTTCGGCCAAGAGTCTTGATCCGTGAATCCAATTCAGCAACGCATTCATGACGCAGCCATGCGTCTCTTCGCCGAAAAGAAAGGGGCCGATATAAGCATCCGCGAACTGGCAAACGTCGCAGGCGTCGCGCGTGGCACTATCTACAAGAATCTTGAATCTATTGAGTCGCTATTTGAGAGCGTGGCCACTCAACTGGCTGCCGAGATGAACGAACGGATCGTCAAAAGCATCACCCCCGACCTAGATCCAGCACAGCGCTTAGCCAATGGCATCCGCTTCTACTTGCGCCGCGCGCATGAAGAGCCACACTGGGGCTACTTCCTGGCGCGCTACTCAGCCACCACCGCCTCTCTGCAGAAGCTGTGGGAAGGCCCACCGGTTCACGATGTACTGAGCGGTCTAACCTCCCAGCGCTACAACTTCCGCCCGGAGCAACTGGTATCGGTGACCGGTCTTATCGCCGGCGCGGTGCTGGCCGCCATCTCCTTGGTATTGGAAGGCCACAGAACCTGGCGCGATGCAGGTCCAGAGACGGCAGAACTAGTACTGAAAGCATTAGGCGTCCCCCTCAAGGAAGCACGAGCCTTCGCAACATCGCCACTTCCACCGCTACCCAACCTGTGAACTGTCTACTGGATAGGCCTGAATAGCCCTGGATTCCATGCCTATATTGCGGGTCCGCTTTGGGCCGGTAGTTGACCTTCGCGAGTGGCTGCTTTCGCTGAAGCGGTCACTGGATCCGTTATCAATACTTTGAGTTTCTGCGGCTGACTGCGGTAGAAATGGGAGCTCATCGCGGAGCAGCATGCGACAAAAACTGTAGAGTACGACTCGGCTGCGATCCGGCGGAGTTACAGCAGTCCGCGCTCCAACACGTTTATTCGACAAGCTCTAGGGAAGTAGCATGCGCGTTCGGCTCGATAAAATAATCATCAATGACTTCAAGCGGATAGGTTCGCTTGAAATTGATTTGAAACCGGTGACCGCGCTGGTCGGCGGTAATACGAGCGGTAAAAGTAGCGCATTGCAGGCGGCGCAACTCGGCGTATCAATCTTGCAGGCTGCGCTTCGCAGTATTCGCCCCAATGGCGTGCCAGACTTCGCTGGTACGGTCGCGAACGATGCGGTGCTATTCCGCCCAACTGAGCGGCTGCTGGACCTGAGGCGTGGGGAAAGTGCGACTCAGAAACTCGGCTATTCGGTCACCTACCGAGGCATAGATATCGACACAAACGCGGACAAGGAAATAATGATCGATATCCGCCGTGGAAAGAACGCGAATATTGCCATCACCCGCAGCGGAGATGACGACTTCGCGGCCGCCCTCGCGAACAGTGATCGCCCTTTCTCAATATTCACACCCGGTTTATCGGGCATTCCGATCCGCGAAGAATGGCGGACGAAGGGCGCGATGGACGCTGCAGTTATGCATGGCGATGCCAACCTCTATCTACGCACCGTGCTTGATCATCTCTTCACACGCGATTTGGATGAGATGGCGAGGACTGCCTGGCGCCAAGAGCGCGACATTGACCGCCTACCGGACAGTGGATGGAAGACTTTTTCCAAGCTTCTCGAGCGCTGCTACCCAAGCACACGCGTCATAGTAAGACATGATCAACAGCGAGATCGTTACGTACAAGTTGAAGTCGAAACATCTGATGCTACGGTCACTCTCGACATGGCATCGACAGGTATGCTCCAGGTCATTCAGATCATCGCCTACGCCTGCTTCTACGCACCTCCTCTGATTCTGCTAGATGAGCCAGATGCACACCTACATGCCGACAGCCAGGCGCGACTTTACGATGCTCTCAGAAGCGTCGCGGCCGAGACGAAAACCCGTATTCTGTTTGCCAGCCACTCTCCCCAGCTGATCCAGCGTCTTATGTACGACCCCGACGCTGCGGTTACATGGATGAGCGCAGGTGCGAAGGTTCCTGTCGACGATGCTCAACGTCCTGCGATCCCCATTCTGATGACGCTTGGTGCGCTATCGGCCGGTGCCGACGCTTTCGATCCTGCCCGGCCAGTAATCCTGATGACCGAGGACAAACTGCCGCGGCCAGTTACGATCCTAGCAAAGGCTAACGACGCGCCTGATAACCTAGCAGTTCTCTCCTACAACGGGTGTGGAAACCTCCCAGCAGCAAGGCTCCTTGCAAGCATGATTACCGATATGCGCCCTGACGCCCGGATCATTTTGCATCGGGATCGAGACTTCCGAACCGAACAGGAGATGGAGTTCGAACTATCAATTGCTGCCTCTGAGCGTCAGCGCAACGGAGTGACACGTGTCACGGAGATTTTCACTCCCTTGAACGATGTCGAGCATTCGTTTGCCCAAGCTGAACATCTGAAGGAGGTCTTCAACGAACTCGCCCCGGAGCTAATCGATGCCGCGATTGCTGACGTAACCGCGTTCAAGCGAGACGACCTCGTGGATGCAGCGCGCGTCGCTCGTGGGCAGATTTCAACATCGCTATACGATGCTCCACGTAAGCGAGGGAAGCCAGAGTGGGCCGCGTCAGGAATGCCTGATAGGACCCCGCCGGTCAACGCTTTCGTTCCCGCGAACGGCCTGATCCCAGTTTCATTTCAGCATTCTCATGGGAAAATGCTGATGGATGGACTTCGCCCGAAAATCCATCACCACGTTGGAGGTGCTTCGCAGGCAGTGAACAGCAGGGTATACACCGTGACGGACCATCTCTTGGCGCCGGCCTGGAGGGATGCGTTTGCCCCCTAGTAGTTTGGAGTAATACCTATTCATGTAGAGGACGCGGTGAATCGGAATCAGCCCTTGCAAGTGTCCGCTTCTGGCCCAGGCTGTGTAAAAACGCTGGCATCGACCTTGCTGTGATTTGATGGACTCAAATCTGCGGGGGATGCCGATGAAGCGTTTTATCCAGGGAGAGCACCGAGGCCAAAGCGCGCTGCTTCCCGAGAGCCTGGATGACTACGTGGCGGACACCAACCCGGTGCGGGTGGTCGATGTTTTCGTCGATGAGCTCGACCTTGGCGCGCTGGGTTTCGATGGTGTCGTCCCGGCTGAAACAGGTCGGCCCGCCTACCATCCTGCCGACCTGCTGAAGATCTACATCTACGGCTACCTCAATCGCATCCAATCCAGTCGCCGCCTTGAGCGAGAGGCTCAGCGCAACGTCGAGCTGATGTGGTTGACCGGACGTTTGATGCCGGACTTCAAGACCATCGCCAACTTCCGCAAGGATAACGGCACGGCAATCCGCGGCGTCTGTCGGCAGTTCGTGGTGCTGTGTCAGCAGCTCGGTCTGTTCGCCGAAGCGCTGGTGGCCATCGACGGCAGCAAGTTCAAGGCGGTCAACAATCGTGACCGCAACTTCACCAGTGCCAAGCTGCAACGTCGGATGGAGGAGATCGAGTCCAGCATCAGCCGCTACCTGACTGCGCTAGATACTGCCGACCGACAGGAGCCCGTAGTGGCACAGGCCAAGGCAGAGCGTCTGCACAGCAAGATTGCCGCCCTGAAAACCAAGATGCAGGAACTGCGAGATATCGAGGCTCAGCTTGAGTCCGCCCCGGACAAGCAGATCTCCCTGACCGATCCAGATGCCCGCTCGATGATGACACGCGGCACCGGCCTGGTTGGCTACAACGTCCAGGCTGCGGTCGATACGAAGCATCACCTGATCGTGACGCACGAGGTCACCAACAACGGTGTCGACCGCGACCAATTGAGTGCCATGGCCAAGCAGGCACGGGACGCGATGGGCGTGGAATCACTGTCGGTGGTCGCAGACCGGGGGTATTTCAAAAGCGAGGAAATCCTCGCCTGCCACGAAGCGGGCATCACCACCTTCGTGCCCAAGGCCAGGACATCGGGCGCCGCAGCAGCTGGTCGCTTTGGTCGCGATGATTTCATCTACGACGCAGCCCATGACGAGTACCGTTGCCCAGCCGGAGAGCGCTTGGTCTGGCGTTTCTCAACGGTTGAGAAAGGCCTGAAACTGCACCGTTACTGGAGCTCGCATTGCCAAGGTTGTGCGTTGAAAGATCAGTGCACGCCAAGCGCACAGCGGCGAGTGAGCCGCTGGGAACATGAGTCGGTGCTCGACGCGATGCAGTTCCGGCTGGATCAGGCTCCGGAGATGATGCGCATCCGCCGTCAGACGGTGGAACATCCGTTCGGCACCTTGAAGGCCTGGATGGGCGCCACTCATTTCCTCACCAGGACACACGACCGTGTGAGCACGGAAATGAGCCTGCATGTGCTCGCCTACAACTTCAAACGGGTGCTGAACCTGCTGGGCAATAGTGCGCTGATGGCCGCGATGAGGGCTTGAAACCCCATTGGCAGCTCGTTGAGCTCGTTGCCAAGCATCGCGGAACCACACTTGCCCGAATCAGATGAATGACTCGGATCGACACACCAGGAGCCCGCAGGGCCTCTGGGCGCCGCTAAAACAATCCAATACCCAGCTATCCATCACCCGCTGCGTTTTTACACGGTCTGGGCCGGGAGCAGTCGTTGGAGAGAGGCAGCTACTGGTCAGAAGCGGCGCATCAGTTGGCTCAATTTCTCAAAGTGCTCTAGTGTTGAGATCGGCCAGGATGGCTGACAGGAGAAGGGATTCTATATGCGCTACCTCAAAATGCTCCTCATCGCGCTCGCATCGGCTCTAGGCGCCACCTACCTTGTGCTTTGGTTCATGAAGCCTGCTCCGCTCGAAAACACCACGATTCCTCCTCTGATCATCAAGGAAGAACAGGACGAGCTAGTCATTTGGGGCGGCTGGAAGACAATTGCGGGTTATCAAGCTCCAGGAACGAATGCTGTTGAAATCCGCTGCAATCGCACCGCCGGCGTATGCCATGAGGCAATCGCCTCGATTGTGCATCACGCCGAGGGTGAAGACTTGGAAGCGCAAGTATTCAGCTACAAGGTCAGTCTCTGGGACGCGAATCGGCTTGAGGCCGTGGCAGGGAGGGCGATGGGTGACTGTTTGGAGCGGCGCTTGGTTATTCACGTACCTGACAGTTCTGCAGCATTGTTTTGGTCTCCACCCGCTGAATGCGAGGGTGATACAGGCCGTGCGGTATTAGTCGGCGACCCTTTGTAGCGGCCTCAGTGAATAGCCCATCCTCACGGCTGCCCAAAGCATCTTCCACGCTGAGCTTGGTCATTGTTGCCGCGCTCGGTTTCGCTTCGCTCCAAGCCATAGCGGCTAATACTCCCTGCTCGGGCAGGAAAGGTGGCATCGCCGGCTGCGATGGTGACCTGTTCCTGTGCAATGACGGCTCTATCAGCGGCTCGAAGAAGAGCTGCTCGGCCTACATGGGGAGCAGCGCTCCAGATGCGGCCCCTCAACAGCTTCTGCAAGACAGCGGCGAGTGCACGTGCGGCACCAGTACCTTCTGCACGGGCCCGCGCGGAGGCGTTTACTGCCTGACTCCCTCCGGGAAAAAGAGCTACGTGAGGAAGTGAAGCCGAGACCGTAAAGGTGGCTTCGAGATCGACCTTAGCTGGGCGGAGGCGTCAGGGGCGCAATGAGGTGGGCGCCCTCATTGCGATAGTTGCCGACTTCAGGCCCTACGGCGAACCATTCAAACGCGTCCACTGGCAAAGCATGCTCATGAAGCATGCGACCAGCGTCAGCGAGACTGATTTCCGAGACCCACGCTCTGGCGCTGTCGGCTTCGAACACCACGGGACGCCGATCGTGCACATCGAGCATTCCGCCCTCAGAGTCGGCCGTGATGATCCGAAATCCGTCATCTGGCCTGGGCTCCTGGCCGGGCTCTGAAAATTGCGGGTCATCTGAAAGACCGGAGCGATCTGCTTGATGGGCTGGACGTGCGAAGCAGAAACTTTCATTGATTCAAACAGCCATCCACTATTGCAGCATGTCCATAACTGGCTATGGAGAAAGACAGCAAAGATAGAAGCGGCCTCTGATGAACCTGCTGTGAATCCTTCCGGTTTTCTCAATCCAGAATCTTCACAAACTCTCTCTTCACGAGATCAGCATTTCTTAGTTTGCCAAATTCGTACATGGGCCCATCGTAAGAGTAAATGTTAAGAATTAGCCTATAGAACAAGGTCAAACACTTTGAAATTCGTTTGTGTTCTTTTTCCTGCCTTGCCTCCGTGTTTTCTTTAAATTTTGGATGTGCTGCCGAGTTTCTCAAGTCGCCCCATGCATTTTTTTCGTCATCTAGAACCATCCCCTTTTCCACAAGCATAGAAAGCGCCTTGCCTGCATGGATATTCCCCCATCTTTCCACGTGCTTTACAAGGGAATCTACATGAGTATCCTCCGCCTCAATCTCCTTTAATTTAACAATCAGGTCAACCTTGCTTTTTTCGAACGCCTCATCAGTGGCATTTATCTTCAGCGCGGGTATAAATATATCATTTAGCAACCCCTCTATCGCCACACCAAGCGTCAAGATAGTGATGTTTTTCTCTGAATTAAACGCATGCCACACCCTCATCCATTGGCTGTATGAGCTGTCAAAATGGAGAGGAGCATCAGTCTTAACTCGAATCATTTCCCGGAGAATGTCGTACTGACAGTTGGGCCAGCCTCCCCCTGCGGTCGCACTAGGAAACGGCTGGGGAATCTTAATGTTCCTTAGCTGCTTATTCGTGCTTTTTAGGTGTATTGAAACACTATCGGATGTGTTGCGGATCAAGCAGTACGGCTGAGGCAACACTCCAGACGACATACCGATATAGAAGAGCAAGACCTTGTAAAGCTCCTCAGAATCAAATTTTCCAGACGCCCTTACCACCGTTCTATCTTTCTTATTTAGAATTGAAACCTTAGACCCATTCAAAGATATCTCCGATTCATCCCAGGACATCGACTCGGAGCCGTAGGTGCTAGACATCGTATTCATCTTATTAGCCGGTATACCGGATTTTTCAAACAGCTCAAAATACAGATAGTCGTCCAGGCTTTCACCACGCCTATCAGTGTCTAGCACATAAACTTCATGCAATAACAGGCGCAGCATAAATGGCGGACTCCTATCGAAAACACCAATCCTTATTGAGAACTCCTCTGAATACACGGAATCTCCATCAAGGGTTTTTGCCTCAAGATATAATTTCTGGGTGCCATCGAACGGATCAGCCGGAAATGCTGAGTAGAAATCACTAGCGGGAACACCATCGGCCTCTTTACAAATCATCTCCAGATACAATGTGCCAACTTCATTAATCCTTAAAACACCGTACCCCTTCAAGCTAAGTCCATGTTCTATTTTTTGCCTGATGGACACGTGCACACAATGCACTTCCAAGCACGCGTCGTGCATCGCGTCGATTAACTTATTTGCGTTACCCATTATCTTTCCCTGTGTGCGATTAATATGCTGGCCAACTATCCAACCGGCTCTCGGCACGCCAGAACGCGCAGTTGTGGTTGGGATATCTGAAGGCTCCTTTCTTGGCCTTGCAATCCCTCTCATCTGGAACCGAAAACTAGTCCGCTTACCCGTATCCGTTCTGCTTGATGGCCGTCGGGTGATCACTTTGCCAGCCGTCGCGTGATTGCGGCTTGGGGGCCGGAGCGCAAACAGTGTCTTGCGAATGGCGGCGTTCGTAAGCAGCGCGGCGTCGTTCAGGTAAGCGAATTCGTCGCGGAACCAATCGGAAAATTTGGCAATTCCAAAAACGCAAAAAGACCTTCAAGGCAATATGCGTCGAGCGCCGCCAATAGCGGAATAGACACCTCGGCCCTCCAAAAGCTAAACGCAAAAATAATCGCAAAACATGAGTGGACGAGCGAGGAGACGAGGCTTTAAACGGTCCGAAGTCGCATCCGAAGTTCTTCTACTCGACCTGGCTGAGCTAAGCCCAGCTCGCCATTGCACCGAACCAAATTCCCTAACGCATCCACGGGCCAGCGCTCAGCGTCATCATCAATCGAGACCCAGTTTGCAAGGTGAGCACGACTCACATACCGGCAAATCTGCTCGTACCGCGAGGCTTTGTCCCACCACGTTTGATCGAACCAGCCTTTGCCCATTGAGCTATGCCAAGTCGCGCCAATCACCCGTGCTTGGAGCGACGCAGGTAGATAGCTTCGCGCACGCGAAAAGCCCAGGTGGCGTGCCCAGCTCGTACTCAAAACCACCTGGACCTGAGGGAAGTCTTCTAACACTTCCACCAACAAATTTGCCCACATGAAAAGCGCGCCGTCAGATCGCAATTTGGGCCCTTTTCGGGTCATGAAAACGGCATCCGGATGCAGTACGCCATCGAAATCGAGAAAAAGTACTCTGGATGGGGTGGTAGGTTGCGGCATGAGTAGGTCCGATCGATGACTACACCAAAGCTTCTTTAGGCTCTCGCAAGCGCATTTTCACTAGAGCCCCGACAAGCCAGTCCACGCAGCAGGCCTGAGCACCACTTGCAAACGCCTGCAAACCGGCGCCGCAATTTCGTCGCGCCTCGCACGGTGAATCGATACACTCCCAGCATGCGAATGCCAGAGGAACAGGCTTTGGATGGGGCGGTAAAGCGTATCGCGTTCTCCTATCCGCTATCTGATGTGAGACACCCTGATAGCGGATTGCAGGCACATGAAAGCGACCTTCTGGTCTGGTGGTACGGTCCTATCAAGCATGGCTCTCGCACCCGTTCCATTCCAGTAGTAACCGTTATTTTTCGGGCGTTGAAGAATGATGTGCCAGGTGGATATTTCAGGGCACAGCTGCCCTTAAGCAGCCTTCCCCATTACCGAAAGGGCACTATTTGGCGGAAGGGACAATGCATTTCAGATACCGAGGCAGAGGAAGAAAGGTTCAACGTCAACTTTTCGCCTGCTGGTTGGTCGCTGACCTCCCGAGCTGAGCTTTGTGCCGAAGGGAACTCTCATATTTTTCCTGACAGGGAATATCCTCTTCTTTGGCGGGACCGCGACAAATGCAGGCTAATTAACTTTAAACTTGCTGATGAGAAAAACCTACTCATCCCCTGCACCGAGTATTTTGTTCGCGCATATGCAAGAAACATGGAAATCTGTCGCGCTCTAGCGACATTGAGATGGTCGGACGTCATGTCCGCGTTCTACGATCCACCGCTACGAAGTGAATTGCGCTGGCAGGTCAATCCGTCCGGAATCATGCGCTTCTATGACGCAATTTTTCTTGGCCATCTTCTGTACGAAGATTATACGGAGATGCGCGTCAAGCATATTAATTCGCAATTCATATCGAGCTCGCCTGGAAAGGAAATTTTCCTCGATGTGGCACCTTGGTTCGAAGGGCCTGGAGAACTACTGTGCCGCGGCAGATGGATTAACCAAGGTCGGACGTTTATTTGTCTTGATCTAATTGGCTCAAGTGAGCCTTTAGGTCAACAGATAGAATGGCAGCGAAAACAAGTAGATACTTCCTCTGGAGTGGATGGCGGAAACATGTTGCTTCCACGACCTATCACCACCCTTGCAGCAGAGGAATTTCTAGCAGAAGCATCGAATATTGAGCCCGACCGTCACGCTGAAATTAAAATTGTTAAAGCGCGGACCTTCAAGCGACTCGGTCAGAAACGCAGCGTGATAAAAATCAAACGAGCGGTGCAAGCCAATCGGGGGAGAATGGGGCCCAAACCACCCAAGGCGGAGACCCATTCCAGCGGTACCGGCACCGGGTCCGGCAAGAACACAGGCAAGATTGAACACATCTCGGAAATTGAGCTTGAGTCTCGCGGCTTCCTTCGAGACATATGGAACGCGTTCAAGACAATTCAGGCGGCCAATCTGGAAAGAGTATCAGAACTAAGCTGGTACACACCGAACCACGGGTTCAGAAATCAAAGTGATCCCCAGGTTATTCTCATCCCCCCCGCCGATGACCATCCTGACAGCAAGGTTCGAGCATGGGTTTATCTCGACAAAGAGACATACCTGCGCCGTGGTCTGATGGTGCTGAAAATGAAGATCGATGGGGTTGACTATCTTTGTTTGGAAATACAGCGAAAAGAAGCAGAAGAGGGTGGCACGATAAAAGGGCACGCTGGGCTGCTCATGAAATCGAGCATGTGCGCCCAAGAAGAAATTACGGAATTTGTTGAAGACGTTTGCTCAAGGATCCGGTACGCAATCGGCAGCTTCAAAAATATACGCTCAACTTTTCCAGAGCAAACCAAGATCTTCAACCACATGCAGAAAGATCAAAAAATTCTTTATCGAAAGACATTGATCAACGCATTTGAAGAGCTAGGCGTTGAGCTCATTTGAAATTACTCCATTATAACCCGCCCGCGGTCATAGCTAGACACACTCGGCACCCATAACTTCTCGCCAGCGTGGTCGACGCTGAAACCATCGATCCCCTGGTAACTTTCTTTTTTATATACCAAAGTTTTTTGACTTGCCCTTCGGATATTGTGAAAGTACGCCAGTCCTTTAACAATCCACCTGGCCTCAAAATCACTGGCCTGCTGATCTTTTTCTTTAAGAAGTGCAACCAGCTCACGCTCAGCTTTGTCCTTCTTTGCTTTCGCCAGCCAATCATCGCTTGGACGCCATTTCAATTGAAGCTCATAGCTTTTATTTAGATGTCCAATAAACCCCGACAGGGCAGCGACATGCCCAGGCGAACCACGCCAGAATGATTCCAGCGCTTTCTGAGTGGGCAGCGCCCCTACCGCTAGGCGAGCGCTCTTGAGCAAGTTGGCGGCTGGACGCAATGCCAGCCGGATGGAGCGAAGATCCGTTTCACCACTTTCTCTGCGGGCACTTAGCGCTGTGAAGTACCCCATCAGCAGTTGCTGTGACCAGGGATCTTCGATTTCAGCCAAGATCGCATCAAGCCGCCGCTCCTCTGTGCGGGTCTCTCGATCTTCAGCGTTTACGCTGATTGCTCCTATCTCTGACAGCCATCGCATGGGAGTTTCGGCTCGGCGCAAACCAATGGCCGTATAGTGCTTGAGCATCTCGTCGTAGGACGGGATACCTCCCCATCGCTTCTCGATCGACCGAAAGAACCTGTAGAAACCATTGATCTTCATAGCAGCCTTGGATGGCCCGATTCTTTCGAAAACCCATTGCCCAAAGCGGCTAAAAAGCTGCTCGAACTGGTCCGAACTAAAGCCATGGAGATTGATCGCCAAACGCTTCTCGAAGGTCTTGGTCCAGCCGCAATCCTCACACTCACGTCCGCGCCCGGCCGGCATTCCCTTCCCGCACTTTTCACAGGCTCGCGTCACTTCTTTGGTGCAAGCACGGCAGCGGGAAATCCCATCCTCCCCAGGAACGAGCACTCTATGCCGTCTACAGCTTGGGCATGTAGCAGCAGGAGTCGCACACTGAGGACATACACGCAAACCGGTCGTCGTGTTGCGAGCTAACCGCTGCGAGGGCTTCCGGCATACCTCACAGGGCTCAATCGCTCGAAAATGATGTGCGCACGTCTTGCACACAGGCCCGTACGCTGAACGCATACCGATCTTGTAGTCCGTCTTCCCACATCGGAAGCAGGCGACATTGCGTTCGCAGGCGCTGCAGCGCGCGGCTAGATCGAAGACAGGAAGCCGGCCAATGTTCCCGCAACCAGCGCACATGCGACGCTTGAAAAGTCGCGGGTAGCACGTGGCACAGTACTTCTTCCCCTCGTGAACCTTAGAAGCCTTGGCCATTGCTCGCCCGCAGGCCTCGCACCCTAACTTAAGGGGCGATTCATCCGCCGCCATTTCTACGCATCCTTCTTTGCAAACGCAGCCACATCCGTAATACCTCGCGTGGCTTGCGGGGATACTGATGATCCGGCTTATCTGTCCTGGCTCTTGTACGCTTTTTCAGCACCGACGCCATGCGAACTAGTATGTCGGGAGATCCTTTTGCTGGAATCGGCAAGACGGATGCCGGGAGCGAGGCGTTAGCCGCTAGATCCATAAACCTCTCAGGGCCTGCGCGCATTATTGCCCATACACTCTCGATCAACCCAGCACGCTCAACCGGCCCTAAGTATTCGAGCTGCAATCCAGTGGCTATTGGCTGAAGGTTTGAGGGCTCAATTCCTATCGCCCGGAAGAAGCCCGCGGCTTCGGCAGAGCAATACCTCGCCGCCCCCTGCAAAAATCCAATCATGACGCGGGCTACAAACATCCACTCGGAGAAAGTCAGCTCAACCCGCCCAAAAGCTATGGTATGCCCTAAAGACCGGTCCACGTGCGCTTGGAAAGCTAGCGCTGAAGGTTTGGACGGGATCCGCTGGCATTCGCCAAGTGGCCATCTACACCGGTGGCAACGACAAATGCTGGCCCCTGGAAGTAGGAGCCCTGGCTGGAGCGGCGCAAAACAGTGGGGGCATCGATCAATCAACTGAACCTGATGTTTTGCGCAGGCTGTATGCCAGGCAAGGCGCCCTTGGATCAGGTAGTGAGGCGTTGGATCAGCAATACATTCCGGACAGCACTGAAGCCCTCCTGCGTGCGATCTGTTACGGCAGCCTAGGGCCAGAATCCAAGGCCAAGTTCCAATAGGCAGCGTTTCAGAGGCAAGCCGTAGAGATCGAGCCGCAGGAGCAAGAGTCGCTGCAGCTACTTGGGACACAGAGAGATCAGTGATTTCGGCAAGAGCTATAAGCCGCTGATGATCCAATCCCCTATCGAGATCCCTTGTCCAAGCACGAACTCGCGGCCATACGGCATAAGTCAGCGAAGATATCGGGCACCCGTGGGCCAATGCCGTTCTCACCAGCCACGATGAAAGCAGCTCGTCAGCCAGCAGCGGAGGAGTTAGCGGCCAACGGGGCGCTAGACCACGCGCTCCCGAATGCCACGAGTAGGGCGCACCCACGATTTGCTCTCGATAAGCTTTCGGTCGATGCACTCCTTGCCAGAGGTGATCGCTTCCTTTGCGCACTCGATAAGCAGGCTATGAAGGTCACCAGTGTTCCCGTTACATATCGAGTGAATTAACTGTGCAAGCTCCGGCTTGTACAGCTCCGATGGCTGCTTCAACGGTAACACCGCTTCAAACGCCTTCAGCATCCTCTGAAAGTCAGCATTCAGCTTCCATGTGGCCAGCTTAACTACATCGAATCGGCTCGCATGCTGAGGATCTAGATGAAGAATCTGCACCGCATCTGGCGTACCGACGCCAACGATAGGGATCACCAATTCGTTGCACAGCTTCTTGAGCGCGTTCATGACCTCACGCTGCTTGATAGCGGATCCCGTCAACATAGAGTGGATCTCGTCAATGATCAGCATGCGGACCTTCAGTTCGCGCAGCGAATGAATGACCTGATACCGCAACGTCAATTTCGAGTCCGTTGTTCGATAAGGCATCCATAAGGTTTCAAGTATCGCGACGTAGAGATCCTTCTCATCTGCAGAAGGAGGTGCTTCAGCAAGAATCACCGGCCGGACAGGTTCCGAGTTCTCATCCACGTAACCTTCATGGGTTTTGAGGAACTGCCGAACAATTGTGGTCTTACCATTGTTCGGCTCGCCCACGATTAGAAGATTTGGCATCCTCGGTCGCTTCGGCGCTTCCAATAGGCTCTCAAGCGTGTCGAGGATACTGTGAGCTGCCTGATACCCAATCCATCGGGGCTCCCCCATGAAGCGAATCCGCTCACGATCTGACAGCTGTAAAACAGGTCTAAAGTCTGCGAGAAGGTGGGAGAAGTCACTGCTCATTTGATATCTCCGATCAGATCAACATCATCAAGCAGTAGTCCATCGGTGGAGAGCATTTCCTCGACAGGCTTAGGTGGCGATTTTTTGGGGACAGCTGGGGTCGCGTTCTCGCGGTGAACACGGTGGCGCTGCGCCTCTCGGCGAGCTTTCTTCGTCTTGCCAGATGCAAGTTCTACCAGCTCTCGATTCTCAATGATCAGCCTGGCAATCAGCGCATCGTCGATGTGCTTACGCCCTTCCTCAGTTGCCTTGCGCTTAGCGGCCTTGTACTCCCAAACAGTGGCAGCTGGGAATGCCTGGTTGGCGACCGGCACGCGGAAGTACTGCTTCAGCACAGGGTCATAGAACCAGACGACGCTGATGTCTCTGGGGTCCCGCCGGAAAACAAACTTCCTCGCTAACCCAGTCCCTGGATCCTTCGTATTGATCCAATGACGAAGAGCCTCGGAGTAGTAGAACACGTCGATCTGCACGCCATACGGCTGAATGGT
The DNA here is from genome assembly GCF_014490745.1 of Pseudomonas alcaligenes. Lineage (NCBI taxonomy): Bacteria > Pseudomonadati > Pseudomonadota > Gammaproteobacteria > Pseudomonadales > Pseudomonadaceae > Aquipseudomonas > Aquipseudomonas alcaligenes. The sequence goes on from NZ_LZEU01000001.1 coordinate 4,751,546, forward strand.
CCGCGTGAAGGACGGCATGAAGTCAAGCTGGACGGTTAGCGGATCTGAAGGTCTAGCAGGAATACCCACCAGGGGATCTAGTTCGCGATTTCCAAAGAACCCGATCTGCCACTTGCGAGCAGGGCTCATGTAGATCGCAGAGTGAGGCTCCTGGTGGTACCGAAGAATTGATCGGACCAGCCATTTTTCAAAATCGTCCATCGTCAGTGCGGCGTTCTTCTCCGAGTTATAGCCGTCACGAGCGAAAGTATTACTGAAGGTCGTGCCCGGAAGCTCGTGCACCATGCGCATGAACGATCCAATCAAGCGCTCAATGTGGCCACCGTATTTGGGAACCTTCACAGGCCTGAATATGTTCTCGATGTTGTAGTTCGAGCAGGACCGGCGAATGTTTTCAGCACGGAAATCCGGTCCGTTGTCGGAATGAACGATTCGCGGGAAACCCCAAACAGGCCATTCACCATCGATGTGGTGCAGATGCAACCAGTTCTCCTTCGGCAGCACCGAATGAGCGATGCACATGGCGACGGAAATCTCGGATGGCTCTTCTAGAGACAGGTAGTAGCCGACAATCATCCGCGAATGGACATCAATGGCTAGGGTTAACCAGAGCCGCCCAATAGGCATGCGGTGTTGGTCGTCGACGATGATCAGGTCAACGGGCGTATGGTCGATCTGCACGACCTCAAGTGGGTAATCCGCTCCGGGGAATTTTCCGACTGAAGGGGTATGTCTGTTTTTCGCTTTGTCGGCGTATCCACGCTTTCGCAAGGAATGCTTTTCGGGGATGCGCTTGATCCGCGCGCGGACGGCCGAAGCTCCCGGTGGCGTGATACCTAAGGCCTTTGCACGTCGTTCTACTTCCGCGATCGCAGACTGAATGGTTGGCCGCTGCAGATTCAGATAATGCTGGTCGATGACTTCGTTGATGAGCTTCTCAGCCTCAATCGTCAGACGGCTACTTCCTGCCTTCCATCCGCGCCTTCTCGGAATCAGCGCGAGCACCTCGTTCCAGTTTCGATATCGTTCCAACCAACGGTAAAGAGTGGCGGTATCGACGCCAACTTCCTTTGCCCGCTTCTCAACGCTGTCTTTGGGAGTCACTGCGTTGTTGATGAAAGGCTGGATTGCTGAGAAGCGCTGTTGAGCCACAGCCCACTCGGCTGAGCTGATCGTCGCAATGTCATAGTTCGCATAGAGACCATCGACTTTCTCTTGCTCAACAGCGCTCAGCTCAGAGACTCGCAGCGCCGCGCTCCTTCCCGATTCCACCTCCACACCAATGACGTTCTGGAAGTCCAAAATCTGGACGATGCGGAAAATCTGCTGTTCGCGGCGTACTACCGCGCCGACTTCGATGGCCACCCGCGCTCTGGTTGGCTCGAACGGCAGCAGATGCTCTTCAACGTCGACTTCATAAAGATTCATGGTGCGATCACCCAAACCTCAAGATACTCGTCCAAGGGTTCGTTGATGTCGCACTCGATCTTTCTGGTCGCAATGAGGTGCCATAGCAAGGCAACGCCTCTCCCGCGATAGATCCCCCTGAAGTGCCGAGCTAGCAGGTAGTGCACTGGCGCAATCTCCATTTCACTCAGCGTTTTCAACACCATATCGATGTCTTCCTGATCGAAAGCCATCCGCTCGAACCGCTCCAGGAACACGATGTTCTCCAACCCCAAGCCTCGAATACGAGACTCGTCGTAGATGCTGAAGGTCCATCCCTCTTGAATCGCATAGCGACGTGCAGCCTTCCATTTCCCCGACCATTTCCGCCAATGCTCGCGCCACTCATACGCCGGCTTGACCTCCACCAGCATTGGCTTGATGTAGTCCCGATAGTCGGCGTCGCCTTGGTCGAAATAAACCAAGTAGTCGGGCGTATAGGTCTGCGGGCGACCTAGCGAGTCAACGAACCCAACTGCGATCGGCTGAGCGACCACCGACTGGACGCGGTAGTTGAACTTCATCCTTTTGAGGAAATCGCGCTCAAGCAGAGACTCAAAAGGAATTCCTCCCACGTCCCGGAACGGCAGAAAACCCGACACGCTACGTCGGGTGGGTTTGATACGTCTTATCTGCTTAGGCTGGTCGCAGCTATTAACGCTCATCTTTAGCTCTGTCGCACCTATTTGCGAGGATATTCGCATCCATTTCCAATGACCATAACAGCGCTTCTAGGCCTCTAGCCTAGCTGCTTTGCATCTATTTCGAAAGCCGACAGTGGCAGCCGCCCGCAACCCGGGGAGATCACCCTGGCCCACCAGGGCGTGCTGTTTCTCGACGAGCTGCCGGAGTTCGACCGGAAGGTGCTGGAGGTGCTGCGCGAGCCGCTGGAGAGCGGCCAGATCGTGATTGCCCGGGCCCGCGACAAGGTGCGCTTCCCGGCGCGCTTCCAGCTGGTGGCGGCGATGAACCCCTGCCCCTGCGGCTACCTCGGCGATCCCGGCGGGCGCTGCCGCTGCACCCCGGAACAGATCCAGCGCTACCGCGGCAAGCTGTCCGGGCCGCTGCTTGACCGCATCGACCTGCACCTGACCGTGGCCCGCGAAAGCACTGCCCTCGGCCCCGGCCCGGCGCCCGGCCCGGGCAGCGCCGAGGTGGCGCAGCAGGTGGCCGCCGCGCGCCAGCGGCAGATGCAGCGGCAGGGCTGTGCCAATGCCTTTCTCGAGCTGAGCGGCCTGCACCAGCATTGTGCGCTGGCCCTCGTGGATCGCCAGTGGCTGGAACAGGCCTGCGAGCGCCTCGGTCTGTCGCTGCGCGCCGCCCACCGCCTGCTCAAGGTGGCGCGCACCCTGGCCGACCTGGAAGGCGTAACGCAGATTGCCCGGGCGCACCTGGCCGAGGCCCTGCAATACCGCCCGGCGTCGGCCTGAAACGAAAAAGCCCGGCAACGGCCGGGCTTGTTCATTGCGGCTGGATCAGCCGGCGCGCATCAGCTGGCCAGATCGTAAACCGGGCCGGCCTGACGCTGACGGCAGGCTTCGCCGAAGGCCTGGAACATCTTCACCGAGTCCGGGTTCTGCGCGGCTTGCCACTCCGGATGCCACTGCACGGCGAACAGGAACGGCGACAGGCTCGGCGCATGGAAGGCCTCGACCAGGCCGTCTTCGGCACGGGCCAGCACTTCCAGGCCCTTGCCCAGGGTCTTGATGCCCTGGCCATGCAGCGAGTTGACGCCGATTTCTTCGCTCTGCATCAGCTTGGCCAGCCAGGAGTTCGGCTGCAGGCGCACCTTGTGTGCCTCGGCGTACTGCACGGCGACCGGGTCTTCGGTGTTTTCCCGATGGTCGTTGAAGCCCGGCTCGGCATACACCTTCTGGTACATGTCGCCACCGAGGGCCACGTTGATTTCCTGCATGCCACGGCAGATGCCGAAGATCGGCAGGCCACGGGCGATGGCGGCCTTGATCAGCGGCAGGTCGAACAGGTCGCGGTCGCGATCCTGGCCTTTCTCGGGAGTCAGGTTTTCCTGGCCGTAGAGCACCGGATCGATGTTCGAGCCGGCGCCGGTCAGGTACACGCCGTCAGCCATGTCGAGGTATTGCTCGAGGTCTTCGGTACCGCAGCAGGTGGGCACCAATACCGGTACACAGCCGGCGATCTCCACCAGCGGCTTGATGTATTTGTGGGTCATCACCTGGTAGTCGTGGCCCTTGCGCTCTTGGGCGCCCATGGACATCAGCACGACGGGTTTGCGTTTGGCAGAAGAAGTGTTCTTGGCACTGTTGTTGTTGGACATACGTCACCTTGGGGCAGGTCGGCCTGCCGTTGCTGTGCAGGTGGGTCGGGAGATCGACGCGCTACCTGTTTGGCACGGTTTCCGTCTGTCGGCGGCGTAGCTGGGCCTCGCCTGGAGGCATGGGAATGGAAGGTAACGAACCTCCCGCGACGGCCGCATGAACAGACGAACCGCCCACACAGTCTGCCTGAGCCGTAAAATATGTCAAACATTTCAAGCCGATAGCGTTTGAGAATCAGACCGCGCCTGGAGCCAGAGCGGCCGAATGACGGCGCATTAGCGGCGTGAAGCCGGCAGGATCCCGGCGCGATGGTCCATTATTTTTTACGCCAACCGTATGAAATCCTGAAAGGCCAGTACCTCAGCCGGCAATGCGCTGCACCGCCGGCAGGCGCATCTGCGCCACCTCGCCGAGCAGGAACTCGCGCAGGCGGCGCAGGCGCTCCTCGCCGCGGCGACCCTTCGGCCACACCAGGTAGTAGCTGTCGCCGCTGGCCACCGCCGAGGGCCAGGGCAGGCCCAGGCGACCCTGCTCGGCATCCTCGGCGATCATCACCAGGTCACCGATCGATACCCCGTAGCCGCGTGCGGCGGCGACTATGCCCAGCTCCAGGGTGTCGAACACCTGCCCGCCCTTGAGTGGCACCTGCTCGCCCAGCTGCATGGCTTGCAGCCAGCGCCGCCAGTCGCGGCGATCCGGGGTCGGATGGAGCAACTCGCTGGCCTGCAGACGCGGCAGATCCCAGGGCCCGGCGGCGGCCGCCTCCGGCGCACAGACCGGAATCAGCCATTCGGCGAACAGCTCGACGCTTTCCCACTCCTCGGGAAAGGCGCTGCCATTGCTCAGCAGTACCGCGCAGTCGAACGGCTCGTGATGGAAATCGACCTTGTCCACGTCCATCCAGGCGCTGGTCAGCTGCACTTCGATGTCGGCATTGCGCTGGCGAAAGCGCGACAGCCGCGCCAGCAGCCAGCGCATGGTCAAGGTCGAGGGCGCCTTCAGGCGCAGGGTGGCGTCGTCGGCACTCAGCGCCGTGCAGGCCCGCTCCAGCGCATCGAAACCGTCGCGCACGCCGGGCAAGAGCAGCCGTGCGCTCTCGCTCAGGCGCAGGTTGCGCCCGCTGCGCTCGAACAGGCGGCAGGCGAAATGCTCTTCCAGGGTGCGGATATGCCGGCTCACCGCACTCTGGGTGATGGCCAGCTCCTCGGCGGCGCGGGTGAAAGAGGCATGCCGGGCGGCAGCCTCGAAGGCGCGCAGGGCATAGAGCGGTGGCAGACGGCGGCTCACCGGGCGGCCATTTCATGAGTTTTAATCATGCCAAGCATCGCTTTTTTCCTTTTGTGCCATCCCGGCCGAATCAACAGAATAAGCTGATTCTCCGCTCGCCCGACTCGGGCCGGCAAGCCTGATGATTGAGCCTGACTCATGCCTTACGCGATCCGCAACGAACTCCTCGCCATCTTCCGCCTGGCCGGCCCGCTGATCGCCGCCCAGCTGGCCCACGTGCTGATGGTGTTCACCGACACCCTGATGATGGGCAAGCTCGGCCCCGCCGAACTGGCCGCCGGCGGCCTCGGCGCGGCCAGCTATTCGTTCGTCTCGATCTTCTGCGTCGGCGTGCTGGCCGCAGTCGGCAACCTGGTCGCCATTCGCCACGGCGCCGGCGACACGGCCGGGGTCACCCGCCTGGCGCAGAACGGTCTGTGGCTGGCCGGCGGCCTGGCCCTGGCCAGCGGCCTGCTGCTGTGGAACCTTGGCCCGCTGCTGGCCCATTTTGGTCAAGAGCCACACAACATCGCGGGCGCCCAGCAGTTCCTCTCCACCCTGGTGTTCGCCCTGCCCGGCTACCTGGGTTTCATGGCCCTGCGCGGTTTCCCGGCGGCCATCGGCCGGCCGGGGCCGGTGATGGCCATCAGCATCGGCGGCGCCATCGCCAACTTCGCCCTCAACTGGGCACTGATCCACGGCTGGTTCGGCCTGCCGCCGCTGGGTCTGGCCGGCATCGGCCTGGTCACCGCAGTGGTGGCCAATGCCATGACCCTGCTGCTGTTCCTCTACCTGCTGCGCCATCCGGCCTATGCCGCCTACCCGCTGCGCCAGGGCCTGCTGCAACCGCGCCTGGCCGAGCTCAAGGAACTGCTGCGCCTGGGCCTGCCGATTGGCGGCACCTATGCGGTGGAGTCCGGCCTGTTCGCCTTCGCCACCCTGTGCATGGGCGCCATCGGCAGCCATGCGCTGGCCGCGCACCAGATCGCGATCATGTCGGTATACGTGGCCTTCATGGTGCCGGTGGGCATCTCCTACGCCACCACCTTCCGCATCGGTCAGCACTATGGCGCCGGGCGCATGCGCGAGGCGCGCCGCGCCGGGCGCCTGGGCATCGGCGTGGGCGGCGTGTGCATGCTCGGCTTCGCCCTGCTGTTCTGGCTGGCGCCGCAGTGGGTGGTGGGGATGTTCCTCGATGCGCACGACCCGGCCTTCGCCGAGATCGCCAGCCTGGCCGTCGGCCTGCTGGCGGTAGCCGCCTGGTTCGAGCTGTTCGACGGTATCCAGACCATCGCCATGGGCGCCATCCGCGGCCTCAAGGATGGCAAGACCACCTTCCTGGTCGGCCTGGCCTGCTACTGGGCGATCGGCGCACCGTTGGCCTGGCTGCTGGCCTTTGCCCTCGGCTGGGGTGCCGAAGGCGTGTGGTGGGGGCTGGCTGGCGGCCTGGCCTGCGCGGCCATCGGCCTGACCCTGGCCTTCGAATGGAAGACCGCGCAGCTGCTGCGGCCTGCTGTGGCCGCGGGCGAGACCTGCCTGTCGTAGGATCGGGCGGGCGAGCGGCCTAGGAGGGCAGTGCGGCCAGCAATGGCTGGCGCATGCCGAACACCAGGAAGCGCGCCAGATCGGCCAGCGGCAGGGCCTTGCTGATCATGTAGCCCTGCACCTGGTCACAGCCGAACTGGCGCAGCAGGGCCAGCTGCTCGGCGTTCTCCACGCCCTCAGCGACCACCTCCAGATGGAGGTTGTGCGCCAGGTTGATCATCGCCCGCACCAGCTGGCGGTTTTCCGAACGCTCGCCCATGCCGCCGACGAAGCTCTTGTCGATCTTCAGCAGGGTGATCGGCAGGTTGTTGAGGTGCACGAAGGAGGAGAAACCGGTACCGAAGTCGTCCAGCGAGAAACGCACGCCGAGGCGGCCGAGGGCCTGCATGGTCTGCTGCACCTGGTCGCTGCGGCGCATCACGGCGGTTTCGGTCAGCTCGAACTCGAGCCACTGTGCATCCACCCCGCGCTCCTCGATCAGGCGCTCCAGGGTGCTCAGCAGCTGGCTGTCCTGGAACTGGCGGAACGACAGGTTGACCGCCATGTGCAGCGCCGGCAGGCCGCGCCCGCGCAGCCACTGCATGTCGCGCAGGGCGCGAGAAATCACCCAGTAGCCAAGCGGCACGATCAGCCCGCTCTCTTCGGCCAGCGGCACGAATTCGTCCGGGCCGAGCAGCCCGCGTTCGCTGTGGCGCCAGCGCACCAGCGCCTCGATGCCGACGATGCGCCCGCTCTGCAGGCACAGCCGCGGCTGGTAGTGCAGCTCCAGCTCGTCGCGGCGCAGGGCGCGGCGCAGCTCGCTTTCCAGGTCGGCCAGGCTACGTGCGCTGCGGTTGATGCGCTCGTCGTAGATACGGTAGGTGCAGCCCTGGGCCGCCTTGGCCTGCTGCATGGCGATGTGCGCGTGCCACATCAGCGGGTCGGCGCCGGCATCGGCGCGGGCATGGGCGATGCCCAGGCTGCTGCCGAGCAGCAGGCTCTCGCCATCGATCCAGTAGGGCTCGGCCAGGGCCTCGCTGATGCGCTCGGCAACCTGCTCGGCGCGCAGCGGGTCGCGGCGGGTATCCAGCAGCAGGGCGAACTCGTCGCTGCCCAGGCGGGCCAGGCGGTCGCCGGCCTCCAGCTGCCCCTTGAGTCGCGCCACCACCTGCAGGATCAGGCGGTCGCCGGCCTGGTGGCCGAGGGCGTCGTTGACGTGCTTGAAGTTGTCCAGGTCGAGGTGGCCGAGGGACAGGCCACGCCCGCGGTATTCCGCCAGGTGGGCGGCGAGCAGGGTATGGAAGCCCTGGCGGTTGGCGATGCCGGTCAGCGGATCCTGCTCGGCCAGGCGCTGCAGGGTGTTCTGCAGCTGGCTGCGTTCGGCGGCGTAACGCAGGCAGCGGCGCAGCTGGTCGGTACTCAGGTGGTCGCGCACCAGCCAGTCGTAGACATCGGCGGGCGCCTGCTGCGGTTCCTCGTCGAGCAGCAGTACCACCGGCAGCGGGCACAGCCCGGGGGCCGGCTGGCAGGCCGGAGTGGTCAGCAGCAGGCCTTCGTAGGGGTTGTCGAACAGGCTGCAGGCCGCTTCCCAGGTCGGGGCGGTAATCAGCGGATAGCCGTTGCCCAGCGCCGCCAGCCGCGTACGCAGCAAGGCGGCCCATTCCGGCTGCTCAGCCAGCAGGACCAGGCGCAAAGGTTCGACTAGCGCGGACAAACGACCTCCCCGGGGTCATCAAGACAGACTTACCTCGTCTGCATGCGCCGTACTCGGCGTCTCTGTCTGCTCGTCCTTGTGCAGCTTTCTGCGCATCCTGCGGGAAAGGCATAGCAGCGGCAACCGCGGACGGGCGGAACAATCGTACATGATCTTTAAAAATAGTGACTTATCACACATTCCTGAAGCTTTTTATCCAGAGAGACACCCCGACGGAGTGAACCTTCGCCGACGGCCCGTGGTCAGTCTGGCCCTGTTAGAATGCCCGCCTCGTTTTTTCCGACTTCGATTCCCGTCATGTCCCGACTCAATCCCCGGCAGCAAGAGGCCGTGAACTACGTCGGCGGCCCGCTGCTGGTGCTCGCCGGTGCCGGCTCCGGCAAGACCAGCGTGATCACCCGCAAGATCGCCCACCTGGTGCAGAACTGCGGCATCCAGGCCCGCCACATCGTCGCCATGACCTTCACCAACAAGGCCGCGCGCGAGATGAAGGAGCGCGTCGGCACCCTGCTCAAGGGCTCCGAGGCGCGCGGCCTGACCGTGTCGACCTTCCACAACCTGGGCATGAACATCATCCGCAAGGAATACGCGGCGCTGGGCTACAAGCCGGGCTTCTCGATCTTCGACGACGGCGACATCAAGGCCCTGCTGACCGACATCATGCAGAAGGAATACGCCGGCGATGACGGCGCCGACGAGGTCAAGAACTACATCGACAGCTGGAAGAACGACCTGATCCTGCCCGAGGAGGCGCTGGCCAATGCGCGCAACCCCAAGGAGCAGACCGCCGCCATCGTCTACCTGCACTACCAGCGCACGCTCAAGGCGTACAACGCGGTGGACTTCAACGACCTGATCCTGCTGCCGGTGAAGCTGTTCCAGGAGCACAAGGACATCCTCGAGAAGTGGCAGAACCGCATCCGCTACCTGCTGGTGGACGAGTACCAGGACACCAACTCCAGCCAGTACCTGCTGGTGAAGCTGCTGGTGGGCATGCGCAACCAGATCACCGTGGTCGGTGACGACGACCAGTCGATCTACGCCTGGCGCGGCGCGCGCCCGGAAAACCTGATGCTGCTCAAAGAGGACTACCCGTCGCTGAAGGTCGTGATGCTGGAGCAGAACTACCGCTCCACCAGCCGCATCCTCAAGTGCGCCAACACCCTCATCGCCAACAACCCGCACGCCTTCGAGAAGCAGCTGTGGAGCGAGATGGGCATGGGCGACGAGATCCGCGTGATCCGCACCCGCAACGAAGACGCCGAGTGCGAGCGGGTGGCCCTGGAGATCCTCACCGAACACCTGCGCACCCAGCGCCCGTACAGCGACTTCGCCATCCTCTACCGCGGCAACTACCAGGCCAAGCTGATGGAGCTGAAGCTGCAGCACCACCAGATTCCCTATCGCCTGTCCGGCGGCACCAGCTTCTTCGCCCGCCAGGAGGTGAAGGATCTGATGAGTTACTTCCGCCTGCTGGTCAATCCAGATGACGACAACGCCTTTCTGCGGGTGATCAACGTACCGCGCCGCGAGATCGGCTCGACCACCCTGGAGAAGCTCGGCAACTACGCCACCGAGCGCAAGATCAGCATGTACGCCGCCAGCGACGAGATCGGCCTGGGTGAGCACCTCGACAGCCGCTACACCGAGCGCCTCTCGCGCTTCAAGCGCTACATGGACAAGATCCGCGAGCTGTGTGCCGGCACCGACCCGATCGGCGCCATCCGCAGCATGGTGGTGGATATCGACTACGAAAACTGGCTACGGCAGAACGCCTCCAGCGACAAGGTCGCCGAGGCACGCATGGGCAACGTCTGGTTCCTCGTCGAGGCGCTGAAGAACACCCTGGACAAGGACGAAGACGGCGACATGACCGTCGAGGACGCCATCGGCAAGCTGGTGCTGCGCGACATGCTGGAACGCCAGCAGGAAGAGGAAGAAGGCGCCGAGGGCGTGCAGATGATGACCATGCACGCCTCCAAGGGCCTGGAATTCCCCTCGGTGTACATCATCGGCTTCGAGGAGGAGATCCTCCCGCACCGCTCCAGCATCGAGGCCGACACCATCGAGGAAGAGCGCCGCCTGGCCTACGTCGGCATCACCCGCGCCAAGCGCAACCTGGCGCTGACCTTCGCCGCCAAGCGCAAGCAGTACGGCGAGATCATCGACTGCACGCCAAGCCGCTTCCTCGACGAACTGCCGCCGGAAGACCTGGTCTGGGAAGGCCAGGAAGACGCGCCGGTGGAGGTCAAGGCCGCCCGCGGCAACGATGCCCTGGCCAGCATGCGCGCACTGCTGAAGAAGTAGCCGCGCGCCGCGCCGACAAATCGCGGGCAAGAAAAAACCGCCACAGGGGCGGTTTTTTCGGCGACAGCCGGGCTGTTACAGGCCGGACATCTTCTTGATGGTGGCTTTCAGCTCATCATCCGAGCAGTCGGCGCAGGTGCCTTTCGGCGGCATCGCATTGATACCGGAAATGGCCTTGGCCAGCAGGCCGTCGAGGCCGCCCTGCTCGCTGGCGCGCTTCTTCCAGTCGGCGCTGTCGCCGATCTTCGGTGCGCCCAGCACACCCGCCATGTGGCAGGCGCCACAGTGACCGGCGATGATGTCGTCCGGCGTCTTCGCGCCGCCGCCGGCAGAAGCCGCTACGGCTTCGATGCCCTTGCACTCTTGGCCCTGGACACAGACTTCACCGACCGGCTTGATGCGCTCGGCGATCTCGTCGTTGGTCGCAGCCTGAGCGCTCACAGCCCACAGGGCCAATACGGCAGCGTTGGCTGCCAGCAGCTTCTTGATCAGGTTCACGGTACACCCTCATTGTGGCTAGTCACGCCCGCGGCCACGGTTTCGCGAGCGGGCGCAGTATAACGGTAAGACCTGCCGGCCGGAACAACCCAACTTGTCGCAGGGGCATTGGACTTTGGATGCACACCCAAAGTCCTGCTCACGCCCCGCTCAATCAGAAGTTGGCCGGTGTGGTGGCACTGACCAGACGCGCCGGCCGGTCGAACGGATTGCGGAAGCGGTGTGGCTTGGTGCTGTCGAAGTAGTAGCTGTCGCCCGGCTCGAGGATGAACACCTCGGCGCCCACGGTCAGCTCGAGACGCCCGTCGACCAGCATGCCGGCTTCTTCGCCGTCATGGTTGAGCATCTCGTCACCGGTATCGGAGCCCGGCGGATAGGTTTCGTCGAGGAAAGTAATGGCCCGGCTGGGATGTGCCTTGCCGATCAGCTTCATGGTCACGGCACCGCTGGAAAGGTCGGTCAGTTCGTCGGCCCGGTACACCACCTGGGTGTGGTTGTCCTGCTCCAGATCGAGGGAGAAGAACTCCACCAACGACATCGGGATACCACCGAGCACCTTCTTCAGCGAGCTGATCGAGGGGCTCACGCTGTTCTTCTCGATCATCGAAATGGTGCTGTTGGTAACTCCCGCGCGCTTGGCGAGCTCACGCTGGGATAGGCCTTTGAGTTTGCGAATAGATTGCAGTCGAACACCGACGTCCAATGCGGGGATCCTCCTTGGGAAACAGGCACGGTTAGATCGCCGTATCATGGCAACAGTGTTCAGTATTTACAACACTCGCTCCGCAAATCCTTTGCAGGGTGTTGCTCAGCCCCCGGAATAGAGCCTTGGCACCCGCTTGAGGTTGCAGAACAGCTGGTATGGAATGCTGCCCGAAACCTGGGCGACATCACTGGCGAGGACGTTGCGCCCCCACAGTTCGACCCGGCTGCCGAGGCCGGCCTGGGGCAGTTCGGTGAGATCGACGGTGAGCATATCCATGGATACGCGGCCGATCAGGCGGGTCAGCTGGCCATCGACCATGACCGGCGTGCCGGTCGGTGCGTGGCGCGGATAGCCGTCGGCATAACCCATGGCAACCACGCCGACGCGGGTCGGCCGCTCGCTGACGAAGCGCGCGCCGTAGCCCACCGGCTCGCCGGCCGGCAGCTCACGCACGCTGATGATCTTCGATTCCAAGGTCATTACCGGCTTCAGCCGCGCAGCCTGTTCCTGCGCCTGCTCGAAGGGCGTGGCGCCGTACAGCATGATGCCCGGGCGCACCCAGTCGCTGGGGATTTCCGGCCAGCCGAGGATGGCCGGCGAGTTGCGCAGGCTGATCTCCGCCTGCAGGCCGTTGCGTGCCTCGTGGAACAGCGCCAGCTGCTCGGCGCTGCGCGGGCAGTCCGGCTCGTCGGCGCGGGCGAAGTGGCTCATCAGCACGATCTTCTCAACCTTGCCGCTGGCCAGCAGGCGGGCGTGGGCATCGCGGTACTCAGCCGGGTGCAGACCGACCCGGTGCATACCCGAATCGAGTTTCAGCCACACCTGCAGCGGCCGCGCCAGACGAGCGCGCTCGATGGCTTCGACCTGCCAGGCGGCATGCACCACACACCACAGCTGGTGCTGGTCGATCAGGCTCAGCTCGGCTTCTTCAAAGAAGCCCTCGAGCAGCAGGATCGGCTTGCGGATGCCGGCGTAACGCAGCTCCAGCGCTTCTTCGATACAGGCCACGGCGAAGCCGTCAGCCTCCGCCGCCAGCGCCTCGGCGCAGCGCGTGGCGCCGTGGCCATAGGCATCGGCCTTGACCACCGCCAGGGCTTTGGCGCCGCTGATCTCGCGGGCGAGGCGGTAGTTGTGGCGCAGGGCTTCGAGATCGATCAGGGCACGGGCGGGGCGCATGGCAGGCACTTCTTATTGGTAAAAAAAGCCCGGCACGAGTGCCGGGCGAGTCAGGGATATCAGTTCTGGGCAGCGACCACGGTCATTTCCACCAGCACCCGCGGGTCGTACAGCGTGGCCTCGACGCAGGCGCGGGCCGGAGCAGCACCTTCGGCGACCCAGGTGTCGTACACCTCGTTGAGGCCGGCGTAGTCGGCGGCGATGTCCTTGAGGTAGATGGTCACCGAGAGGATCTTCGACTTGTCGCTGCCGGCCTCGGCGAGGAAGCGGTCGATGTTGGCCAGGGTCTGGCGAGTCTGCTCACGGATGTCGCCGGCGTAGTCGTCAGCCAGCTGGCCCGCCAGGTAGACGGTGCCGTTATGGATGACGATTTCGCTGTAGCGCTTTTCAATGCGCAGGCGCTGGATGGGCATGCTTGTGGGTCTCCTTGGTGTTGCCGTAGCGGGAAATATCCAGGCCTTCCGGGCTGATCTGCGGGCGCTTCTTGGCCATCAGGTCGGCGAGGAAGCGACCGGAGCCGCAGGCCATGGTCCAGCCAAGGGTACCGTGTCCGGTGTTGAGGAACAGGTTGCGGAAAGCGGTGGCGCCCACGATCGGCGTGCCGTCCGGAGTGGTCGGACGCAGGCCGGTCCAGAACTCGGCCCGGGCCAGATCGCCACCCTCGGGGTACAGATCACTGGTGATCATTTCCAGGGTTTCGCGGCGGCGCGGGTTGAGGCTCAGGTCGAAACCGGCGATCTCGGCCATGCCGCCGACGCGGATGCGGTTGTCGAAACGGGTGATGGCGACCTTGTAGGTCTCGTCGAGAATGGTCGAGGCCGGCGCCATCGCCGCATTGGTGATCGGCACGGTCAGCGAGTAGCCCTTGAGCGGGTACACCGGCGCACGCACGCCCAGCGGCTTGAGCAGTTGCGGGCTGTAGCTGCCGAGCGCCAGCACATAGCGGTCGGCGGTTTCCAGCTTGCCGTCGATCCACACGCCGTTGATGCGGTCGCCGGCATGGTCGAGGCGCTCGATGTTGCAGCCGAAGCGGAACTCCACGCCCAGGGCCTTGGCCATATCCGCCAGCTTGGTGGTGAACATCTGGCAGTCGCCGGTCTGGTCGTTGGGCAGGCGCAGGGCGCCGGCCAGCTTGTCGGTGACATTGGCCAGGGCCGGTTCGACGCGGGCGATGCCGGCGCGGTCGAGCACCTCATAGGGCACGCCGGAAGCTTCCAGCACGGCGATGTCCTTGGCCGCGTTGTCGAGCTGGGCCTGGGTGCGGAACAGCTGGGTGGTACCGAGCTGGCGGCCTTCGTAGGCGATGCCGGTTTCGGCGCGCAGCTCGTCGAGGCAGTCGCGGCTGTACTCGGACAGGCGCACCATGCGTTCCTTGTTCACCGCGTAGCGGGCGGCAGTGCAGTTGCGCAGCATCTGCGCCATCCACAGGTACTGGTCGACATCGGCGGTGGCCTTGATCGCCAGCGGCGCATGGCGCTGCAGCAGCCACTTGATGGCCTTCAGCGGTACGCCCGGCGCGGCCCAGGGCGAGGCGTAGCCAGGGGAAACCTGGCCGGCGTTGGCGAAGCTGGTTTCCAGGGCCGGGCCATTCTGGCGGTCGACCACCACCACCTCGAATCCGGCACGGGCCAGATAGTAGGCGCTGGCGGTACCGATCACACCACTGCCAAGAACCAGAACACGCATCTTCGTCTCCTCGCTGCGGGCACAGCCACAAGCGTTTGTTATTTTGACCAACGATGGGCGCAGTATAGGAAGGCGAGGCTAGCGATATTCACTGTTTATCAAACTGCATTTGGCGTTAGTTCTCGACGCAGAGCGGTTTGACAGGAAGCCACCCAGGCGATATGGCTGGACTTGCAGCATACTCCCAGTGAATTATCGCGTTCTGCTATTCCACACACGCCACCGCCCACCGGAGCCCGCCATGCGCACCCAGCACCAGAGCCGCCGCGAACTGGACAAGATCGACCGCAACATCCTGCGCATCCTCCAGGAGGACGGGCGCATCAGCTTCACCGAGCTGGGCGAGCGGGTCGGCCTGTCCACCACGCCCTGCACCGAGCGGGTGCGGCGCCTGGAGCGCGAAGGCATCATCATGGGCTACCACGCCCGCCTCAATCCGCAGCAGCTCAAGGCCAGCCTGCTGGTGTTCGTCGAGATCAGCCTGGACTACAAGTCCGGCGACACCTTCGAGGACTTCCGCCGCGCCGTGCTCAAGCTGCCCCACGTGCTGGAATGCCACCTGGTCAGCGGCGACTTCGACTACCTGGTGAAGGCACGGATCAACGAGATGGCCAGCTACCGCAAGCTGCTCGGCGACATCCTGCTCAAGCTGCCGCACGTGCGCGAATCGAAGTCCTACATCGTCATGGAAGAGGTGAAGGAGAGCCTGAGCCTGCCGGTGCCGGAATGACGCCGACGCGCAGCCGATCCTCAGACCAGACGCTGGCGGGTGCTGGCGATCAGCTGATGGACTTGCCGCTCGACCGCCGGCTCGATCGGCACTTCCGGCCCCTGCCCGCGCGGGCACGGCAGGTTCGGCGTGGTGCCGAACAGGCGGCAGATCAGCGGGCGCTGGTCGTACACCGTGCAGCCCTGGGGGCCGAGGTGCACACAGTTGTACTCGGCCAGCGCGGCATCGTGTTCGGCCTCGCTCTTCACCGACAGGCGTGCCAGCTCTTCGGATGAAGCGGTGACCGGGCCACAGCAATCGTGGCAGCCCGGCACGCAGGCAAAACCGGGAATCTGTCGGCGCAGGTGATCGATCTTGCGGTTGATGCAGCTCATGGACAGGCTCGCAGTGGATCCGCGCAGTTTACCCGGCGCTGCCGGCCATTCCCCGCAGCACGACGACCGGCTTCGGGAAAAACAGTTTTTACCGCACCCCTCTTGGCTAGCGGCAAGTCACGCGCTTATCCTGCGTCAAATTTTAACAACACCTAAAACAGGATTTCGCACATGAACGCCCGCGTTCACCAGCCACACCAGTCCGCCGTGCATAGCGACCAGCACGCATCCTCCTACTACGCCGCCACTGCCAACCAGCAGCTGGCCTATCCGCCGCTGGCGGGTGAGGAGCTGGCTGATGTGTGCATTGTCGGTGGCGGGTTTTCCGGTCTCAACACCGCCATCGAGCTGGCCCAGAAGGGCTTCTCGGTGGTGCTGCTGGAGGCCCATCAGGTCGGCTGGGGCGCCAGCGGGCGCAACGGCGGCCAGCTGATCCGCGGTGTCGGCCACGGCGTCGAACAGTTCGCCTCGGTGATCGGCCAGGACGGCGTGCGCAACCTCAAGCTGATGGGCCTGGAAGCGGTGGAAATCGTCCGCCGCCGGGTCGAGCAGTACAACATCAACTGCGACCTGACCTGGGGTTACTGTGACCTGGCCAACAAGCCGGCGCACCTGGACGACTTCGCCGAAGACAAGGCCGAGCTGGAAAGCCTCGGCTACCGCCACGAGCTGCGCCTGCTGCAGCCGGATCAGATGCACCAGGTGGTCGGCTCCGAGCGCTACGCCGGCGGCATGATCGACATGGGCTCCGGCCACCTGCACCCGCTCAACCTGGCCCTCGGCGAAGCCGCCGCTGCGGCCTCGCTCGGCGTCAAGCTGTTCGAACACTCGGCAGTGACCCGCATCGACTACGGCAGCGAAGTGAAAGTCCACACCGCCCAGGGCAGCGTGCGCGCCAAGACCCTGGTGCTGGCCTGCAACGCCTACCTCAACGGCCTCAACAGCAAGCTCGGCGGCAAAGTACTGCCGGCCGGCAGCTACGTGATCGCCACCGAGCCGCTGTCGCCGGCCCAGGCACGCAACTTGATTCCGCAGAACATGGCCCTGTGCGACCAGCGGGTAACGGTGGACTACTTCCGCCTGTCCGCCGACAACCGCCTGCTGTTCGGCGGTGCCTGCCACTACTCGGGCCGCGACCCGGCGGATATCGCCGCCTACATGCGGCCGAAGATGCTGCAGGTGTTCCCGCACCTGAAAGACGTGAAGATCGACTACCAGTGGGGCGGCATGATCGGCATCGGCGCCAACCGTCTGCCACAGATCGGCCGCCTCAAGGAGCAGCCCAACGTGTTCTACGCCCAGGCCTATGCCGGCCACGGCGTCAACGCCACCCACCTGGCCGGCAAGCTGCTGGCCGAGGCCATCAGCGGCCAGCAGGGTGGCGGCTTCGAGCTGTTCAACCAGGTGCCGCACATGACCTTCCCCGGCGGCAAGCATCTGCGTTCGCCACTGCTGGCACTGGGCATGGCCTGGTACCGCCTAAAGGAAGCCGTCGGCCTGGTCTGATAACCCTTCACGTTGGCCAAACGCAATACCAGAAGGGCTCCCGCGCAAGCGGGGGCCCTTCTGCCATCAGCCTTCGGAATAGTCCCGCCGGGCCGCTAGCCGCCCCGGCTCGACGCCAAATCTCCCGCCGGCGCCCTTCCCAACCTCAGGCTGGCACCCGCTCCCGCGGTGCGGCAAAGGCACCGCGGCGCCAGGCCAGCCAGACGAACAGCAGCGCCCCCAGCGCCATCAACACGGGCAGCGCGTGGCCACTCAGCCACTGGCTGGCAGCCCCGGTGGACAGCGGCCCGAGCAGGCAACCGGCGCCCCACAGCAAGGCGATATGGGCATTGGCGCGCACCAGCGCATCGTCACGGTAGAACTGCCCGACCAGGATCAGCGCCAGGGTGTAGAGCCCGCCGGCCGACGCACCGAACAGCACCAGCAGCGGCCAGATCAGCGCCGTGTGCAGCAGGAACGGAATCGCCAGGCTGGACAGCAGCAGGATCACGCCACAGGCGCGGAACAGCAGGGCGCGCGATACGCGATCGGCGAGCAGGCCGATCGGCAGCTGCAGCAGGGCATCGCCGACCACCACCACACTGGCCATCAGCAGCGCGGTTGCCTGGGCGAAGCCTTCGCGCAGCAGGTACACCGGCAGCAGGGTCAGCACCATCGACTCGAACGCAGCGAACAGCACCACCGCCCAGGCAATTGCCGGCAGCTGCCGGCAGAACGTGGTGAGGCCGCGCCCGGCGGCGCTGTGCGCATCGACCCGCGGCGCCCCGGTGTGGCCCAGCAGCACCAGGCTGCCGCACACCAACAGGCCGACCGAGATCCAGAAACCCAGGTCGCCGTCGCTGCCGATCAGACTCAGCAGCAGCGGCCCAGACAGCTGGCTCAAGGCGAAACCGGTGCCGTACAGCGCCACCAGACGCCCACGCAGACGATCCTCGACCAGTTGGTTGATCCAGCTCTCGCCGAGCACGAATACCACGGTCAGGGAAATGCCGATCAACAGGCGCAGCAGCAGCCACAGCGGATAGCTCGGCAGCAGCGCCAGCAGGCCCACCGAAACTGCACTGGCCAGCAGGCACAGGCGCAGGCTGCGCGGCGTGCCGAACAGCCCGGCCAGGCGCCCGGTCAGGCGCGCCCCGAGCAGCACGCCGACGGCGGGCATGGCGGCCATCACGCCGATGGCGAACGGCCCGTAGCCCCAGCCCTCCAGGCGCAGCGACACCAGCGGCAGGGTCACCCCCAGCGCCAGGCCGACGATGATCACCGCTGCGGTGACGGCGAAATAGGTTCCCCAACGCATAGCCATGTCCTTTCCATTGTCTGGCCGCGAAAAAGCAAACGGCCGGGTTTCCTAGGAAACCCGGCCGCAGGTGTGGCTCGCGAGGAGCCGGCCCCGAAGGGCGGACCTTCAGGCGCCGCAGCGCCCTTCAATAGGTGATTACAGCTTGATCCAGGTGGCCTTCAGCTCGGTGTACTTGTCGAAGGCATGCAGCGACTTGTCGCGGCCGTTGCCGGACTGCTTGAAGCCGCCGAACGGCGCGGTCATGTCGCCCATGTCGTACTGGTTGATCCACACGCTGCCGGCACGCAGGGCCTTGGCAACCAGGTGGGCCTTGGACAGGTTGCTGGTCCACACGCCAGCGGCCAGACCGTAGATGCTGTCGTTGGCGATGGCCACGGCCTGCTCGGTGCTGTCGAAACCGATTACCGACAGAACCGGGCCGAAGATCTCTTCCTTGGCAATGCGCATGGCGTTGTTCACGCCGTCGAAGATGGTCGGCTCGACGTAGGTGCCGCCGGTTTCTTCCAGCACGCGCTTGCCGCCGGCGACCAGCTTGGCGCCGTCGTCATGGCCGGCCTGGATGTAGGCCAGCACGTTGTTCATCTGGGTGGTATCGACCAGGGCGCCGACGTTGGTCGCCGGATCCAGCGGGTTGCCCGGTTTCCAGGCCTTGATCGCCTCGACCACCAGCGGCACGAACTTGTCCTTGATCGAGTTCTCCACCAGCAGGCGCGAGCCGGCGGTGCAGACTTCGCCCTGGTTGAAGGCGATGGCGCCGGCGGCACCTTCGGCAGCAGCCTGCAGATCCGGGGCGTCGGCGAACACGATGTTCGGGCTCTTGCCGCCGGCTTCCAGCCAGACGCGCTTCATGTTCGACTCGCCGGCGTAAACCATCAGCTGCTTGGCGATCTTGGTCGAACCGGTGAACACCAGGGTGTCGACGTCCATGTGCAGGGCCAGGGCCTTGCCCACGGTGTGGCCGAAGCCCGGCAGCACGTTGAACACGCCAGCCGGGATACCGGCTTCGATGGCCAGCTGGGCGATACGGATACCGGTCAGCGGCGACTTCTCGGACGGCTTGAGGATGATCGAGTTACCGGTAGCCAGCGCCGGGCCGAGCTTCCAGCAGGTCATCAGCAGCGGGAAGTTCCACGGCACGATGGCGGCGACCACGCCGATCGGCTCGCGAGTGACCAGACCCAACTCGTCATGGGCGGTGGCAGCCACTTCGTCGTAGATCTTGTCGATCGCTTCGCCGCTCCAACGGATGGCGCGCGAGGCAGCCGGCACGTCGACGTTCAGCGAGTCGCTGATCGGCTTGCCCATGTCCAGAGTTTCCAGCAGGGCCAGTTCCTCGGCGTGGGCGTCGATCAGGTCGGCGAAGCGGATCATGATCTCCTTGCGCTTGACCGGCGCCAGGCGCGACCACACGCCGGACTCGAAGGTGGCACGGGCATCCTTGACTGCCAGCTCGGCATCGGCCGCGTCGCAGCTGGCCACCAGGCCGAGCAGGCGACCATCGACCGGGCTGATGCACTCGAAGGTGTCAGCGGCAGCCGCCTCGGTGTATTCGCCGTGGATGAAGGCGCGGCCTTCGATCTGCAGGCTCTTGGCGCGCTGTTCCCAGTCGGCACGAGTCAG
Organism: Pseudomonas alcaligenes; assembly: GCF_014490745.1. Taxonomy (NCBI): domain Bacteria; kingdom Pseudomonadati; phylum Pseudomonadota; class Gammaproteobacteria; order Pseudomonadales; family Pseudomonadaceae; genus Aquipseudomonas; species Aquipseudomonas alcaligenes. Next base: position 4,771,696 of record NZ_LZEU01000001.1, read on the forward strand.
GGTAGTCATGGAGTGCATCCTCGGTGAAAGCGTGTCGCAAATCGACAACACGCACTGTCAATTATTCTGCCAGGCCGATTGCCGGCCCTCGTGCCCGTAACACTAAACCAGAGGCCCTAGGCTTTTCAATATTTTTGACAGGCAGCCGCCAAACGCCTTGCAATGTTCGATTTATCAAACATAGACTGCCGATCGACCGCGGATCACACCGCACCCACCCCATGGACAAGCCCATGAAAACCGAACAGATCGTCGACTTCGCCAGCGCCAGCACCGCCCCCGAGCATTACCGCCCCGCCGCCGAGAAGATTCTCAAGGGCGACCCCGAGCAGAGCGTGCGCAACCACTACAGCAGCCCGTGCAGCCAGTTCCATGCCGGCATCTGGGAAGGCGCGATCGGCCACTGGACGGTCAACTACACCGAACACGAGTACTGCGAGATCCTCCAGGGCGTGTCGGTACTGCGCGACCAGGACGGCAGCGCCAAGACCGTGCGCGCCGGCGACCGCTTCGTCATCCCGGCCGGCTTCTCCGGCACCTGGGAAGTACTGGAGCCGTGCCGCAAGGTCTACGTGATGTTCGAGCAGAAATGATCACGCTGGCGAGGCCGCGCGCCTCGCCAAGCAAGCTTTTATCCTGCGTAACTTGTGCCCGCGTCCCGCGGGCTTTTTTTCGCCCGCACTTTTCTGCGGGCAAAAAAAACCCGCCGATAAGGCGGGTTCTTTTGCAGGAGCCGGATCAATTACTTGATCTTGGCTTCCTTGTACGCCACGTGCTTACGGACGACCGGATCGTATTTCTTGATCTCGATCTTGTCCGGAGTGGTGCGCTTGTTCTTGTCGGTGGTGTAGAAGTGGCCGGTACCGGCGCTGGACACCAAACGGATCAGTTCACGCATGATTTGCTCCTTAAACCTTTTCGCCGCGAGCGCGCAGCTCGGACAGAACTACATCAATACCACGCTTGTCGATGATGCGCATGCCCTTGGCGGAAACGCGCAGACGCACGAAACGCTTTTCGGACTCGACCCAGAAGCGGTGATGCTGCAGGTTCGGCAGGAAACGACGACGGGTTTTGTTGTTCGCGTGGGAAATATTGTTCCCGGTTACCGGACCCTTACCGGTAACTTGACAGACTCTCGACATGCCTCAGCCCTCTAAAACCACATGCCCAACCCGGCATGGGTTGGCCGCTTGAACTCAATAGTCATTTGGCGCTCAGCGCCACGTTTCTCGGGGGTCTTACCGCACTTGTCTGCTTGCGCAGAAGGCGGGCCCCTAGAAAAGAGCGCTGCTTTATACCAGAACACCCCGGCACTCGCAAGAAACCTTGTACCTGGCAAACCCCATGCGCGACCGGCCGCCCCGCCTGCCACGCGGGCCTCAGCGGCGCGCCGGCCCATGACCACTCGTCGCCACTCGCGCATTGTTCCGGCCGGTTCCTTGGTCTAGGGTAAGAGCCTTGCCGTTCGTCGCCGTCCAGGAGGACACCATGCGCCTAGCCGCCCTACCCCTGCTCTTCGCCCCGCTGCTGAGCCAGGCCGCCACCCTGAGCGTGTGCAGCGAGGCCAGCCCGGAAGGTTTCGACGTGGTGCAGTACAACTCGCTGACCACCACCAACGCCGCCGCCGACCTGCTGATGAACCGCCTGGTGGAGTTCGACGCCGCCGCCGGCAAGCTGGTACCCGGCCTGGCCGAGCGCTGGGAGGTCTCGGCCGACGGCCTGCACTACCGCTTCAGCCTGCGCCCGGGCGTGCAGTTCCACCACACCGACTACTTCACCCCGAGCCGCCCGCTGAATGCCGACGACGTGCTGTTCAGCTTCCAGCGCATGCTCGACCCCGCCCATCCCTGGCACAAGGTGGCCAAGAGCGGCTACCCGCATGCCCAGTCGATGCAGCTGCCGGCGCTGATCCAGAGCATCACCAAGGATGGCGAGCAGCAGGTGGTGTTCACCCTCAACCATGCCGATGCGACCTTCCTCGCCACCCTGAGCATGGGCTTCGCCTCCATCTATTCCGCCGAGTATGCCGCCCAGCTGCTCCAGGCCGGCACGCCGGAGCGCCTCAACAGTGCACCCGTCGGCACCGGCCCGTTCGTCTTCAAGCGCTTCCAGAAGGATGCCGCGGTGCGCTACAGCGCCAACGCCGAGTATTTTGCCGGCAAGCCGGCGGTGGACGGCCTGGTGCTGGCCATCACCCCGGACGCCAACGTGCGCCTGCAGAAGCTCAAGCGCGGCGAATGCCAGATCGCCCTGTCGCCCAAGCCGCTGGATGTGCAGGCCGCGCGCCAGGATGCGGCACTGCGCATCAGTGAAACCCCTGCCTTCATGACTGCCTTCGTCGGCATCAACAGCCAGCACCCGCCGCTGGACAAACCCCAGGTACGCCAGGCGATCAACCTGGCCTTCGACAAGGCCAGCTACCTCAAGGCGGTGTTCGAAGACAGCGCCACGCCGGCCAGCGGCCCCTACCCGCCGAACACCTGGAGTTATGCCAAGGAACTGCCCGGCTACCCCCATGACCCGGCCAAGGCCAAGGCGCTGCTGGCCGAGGCCGGCCTGGCCAACGGCTTCAAGACCACTATCTGGACGCGCCCTTCCGGCAGCCTGCTCAACCCCAACCCGGCCCTCGGCGCCCAGCTGCTGCAGGCCGACCTGGCCAAGGTCGGCATCCAGGCCGAGATCCGCGTGATCGAGTGGGGCGAGCTGATCCGCCGCGCCAAGGCTGGCGAGCATGACCTGCTGTTCATGGGCTGGGCCGGCGACAATGGCGACCCGGACAACTTCCTCACCCCGCAGTTTTCCTGCGCCTCGGTGCAGTCCGGCCTCAACTTCGCCCGCTACTGCGACCCGCAGCTGGATCAGCTGATCACCGCCTGCAAGGCCACTGCCGACCAGGCCGCCCGTAGCGCGCTGTACCTCAAGGCACAAACCCTGATCCAGCAGCAGGCCCTGTGGCTGCCGCTGGCCCATCCGACCGCCTTCACCCTGCTGCGCAGCAATGTGCAGGGCTACCGGAGCAACCCGTTCGGCCGCCTGGATCTGTCGCGGGTCAGCCTGTAGCGCTCAGAGCCAGCCGAGCTCGGCCATGGAGGTCGGCTCGCCATCGCCGACGATGAAGTGATCGAGCACGCGCACCTCGATCATGCCCAGTGCCTCCTTGAGGCGCTCGGTGAGCAGGCGGTCGGCCTGACTCGGCTCGGCCACCCCGGACGGGTGGTTGTGCACCAGGATCGCCGCCGCCGCGTTGTGCACCAGGGCGCGCTTGACCACCTGGCGCGGGTAGACGCTGGCGCCGTCGATGCTGCCGTGGAACAGCACCTCGAAGTCGATCACCCGGTGCTTGGCATCGAGAAACAGGCAACCGAACACCTCGTGGGGCTCGTGGCGCAGGCGCGCCTTGAGGTAGTCGCGCACCGCCTGCGGGCTCTCCAGGGCGCCATCGCGCCTGAGTCGCTCGGCCAGGTGGCGGCGGCCCATCTCCAGCACCGCCTGCAGCTGCGCATACTTGGCCGGGCCGAGGCCCAGGCGTCGGCTGAAGGAGTCCAGATCGGCCTCGAGCAGCGCGCGCAGACTGCCGAAGTCGCCGAGCAGGTGGCGGGCCAGATCCACTGCGCTCTGCCCGGTGACCCCGGTGCGCAGGAAGATCGCCAGCAATTCGGCGTCGGTCAGCGCCGCCGCCCCGTGTTCGAGAAGCCGTTCCCGCGGGCGCTCCGCCGCAGGCCAGTCGCGTATGCTCATGACATCTCCCTGTCAGTCGGCCCGCTGTTCCGGCGCAGGCCCGGGTGCTATCTTAGCCCGGCTTTTTGGCGCGGTGACTGGCCTGGGGAGGCGTCTCTCATCGCGTTGCTATCCATCACACATTATTAAGGCAGGCCTATGCAGCGGCTGTATCGGAAACGCATCGTCCTGGGCGTCGGCGGCGGCATTGCCGCCTACAAGAGCGCCGAACTGGTTCGCCGCCTGCGCGACCAGGGTGCCGAAGTGCGCGTGGTGATGACCCGCGGCGGCCGCGAGTTCATTACCCCGCTGACCCTGCAGGCGTTGTCCGGCCACCCGGTACACCTGGATCTGCTCGACCCCGAGGCCGAAGCCGCCATGGGTCATATCGAGCTGGCCAAATGGGCCGACCTGGTGCTGATCGCCCCGGCCACCGCCGACCTGATGGCGCGCCTGGCCCAGGGCGTGGCCGATGACCTGCTGACCACCCTGGTGCTGGCCACCGACGCCACCGTGGCCCTGGCCCCGGCGATGAACCAGGCCATGTGGCGCGACCCCGCCACCCAGGCCAACGCCCAGCTCCTCGAACAACGCGGCCTCAAGCTGTTTGGCCCGGCCGCCGGCAGCCAGGCCTGCGGCGACGTCGGCCCCGGGCGCATGCTGGAAGCCGAAGACCTGGCCCAGCGCGCCGCCGACTGCTTCCAGCGCCAGAGCCTGACCGGCCAGCACGTGCTGATCACCGCCGGGCCGACCCAGGAAAACATCGACCCGGTGCGCTACATCACCAACCACAGCTCCGGCAAGATGGGCTTCGCCCTGGCCGAGGCCGCGGTGGAAGCCGGCGCTCGGGTGACCCTGATCACCGGCCCGGTGCACCTGCCGACCCCGGATCGGGTCAACCGCATCGACGTGGTCAGCGCCCGCGACATGCTCGCCGCCTGCGAGGCCGCGATGCCCTGCGACCTGCTGATCGCCTCCGCCGCGGTGGCCGACTACCGCCCGGAAGTGATCGCCGCACACAAGCTGAAGAAAGACCCCACCACAGGCGACGGCCTGCTACTGCAGCTGGTGCGCAACCCGGACATCCTCGCCACCCTGGCCGGCCGCGAAGATCGTCCGTTCAGCGTGGGCTTTGCCGCAGAAACCGAGAACCTGCTCGGCTATGCTGCGCGCAAGCTGAAGGACAAGAACCTCGACCTGATCGTCGCCAATGACGTGGCCAACCCCACCATCGGCTTCAACAGCGAAGAAAACGCCATCACCATCATCGACCGCGACCTGCAGGCCAGCAGCTTTGCCCAGACCAGCAAGGGCAAGATCGCCCGCCAGCTGGTGGCCTTCATCGCCGAGCGCCTGAACCGCGCCTGACCCCTTACGACCGTTCACAGGGCCCGCCATGCACGCTTTGCAAGCCAAGATCCTCGACCCGCGCCTGGGCAGCGAATTCCCGCTGCCGCAGTACGCCACCCCCGGCTCCGCCGGCCTCGACCTGCGTGCCCTGCTCAAGGAAGACACCGTGCTGGAGCCGGGCCAGACCCTGCTGATTCCCACCGGCCTGTCGATCTACATTGGCGACCCCGGCCTGGCCGCGCTGATCCTGCCGCGCTCGGGCCTGGGCCATAAGCACGGCATCGTGCTCGGCAACCTGGTCGGCCTGATCGACTCCGACTACCAGGGCGAGCTGATGGTGTCCTGCTGGAACCGCGGCCAGGCCCCGTTCACCATCGCCGTGGGCGAGCGCATCGCCCAGCTGGTGCTGGTGCCCGTGGTACAGGCGCATTTCGAACTGGTCGAGCAGTTCGACGAAAGCCAGCGCGGCGCCGGTGGCTTCGGCCATTCCGGTAGCCACTGAGCCTAATTTCAGGATGAATTGCCCGGGAGACGTGCGGTGAAACTCTTCAAGCGCAGCGCCAAGGACACCTCCGCCACGCTGGTCACACCGAGCGACAGCCCGTCGTCGCGGCCCGGCAACGACCACAAGGTTCTGCTACCGGGCGCTCTGGCCGCCCTCGCCGGGCTGCTCGCCGCCGGCCTGCTGCTCGGTTTCAGCCTGGCCGGCAACGCGCAGAAACAGCAGACCCAGCTGATCGAAGCCTGGGGCGGCAGCCAGGCCAGCGCCCTGCAGCAGGCTCTGCTGCAGCTGCAGGCCGATACCCAGGCCGCCGCCGCCAACCCGGCGCTGATCGCCGCCGTGCAAAGTGGCGATCTCGAGCAGATCGGCGCTGCCGAGCGTAGCCAGCAGCACTGGCAGGGCGTGATTGACGTCCACCTCAACGCTCCCGGCCGGGCCAGCCTGAATGTCGGCCGCCAGGGCCCGATGAATTTCGCCGCGCTGGATCTGCTGCGCCGCCTGGAAAATGGTCAGGTGCCTGCCCCCGAGGCCTACAAGATCGGCGAGCGCTGGCTGGTATACAGCGCAGCCATCCTGCGCAGCGACAGCAATGCGCCGGCCCAGGGCACCCTGCTGCTGGTGACCGACCTGCAGCGCCTGCTCAACACCCTGCCGGCCCTGCCCGACGGTGTCGGCCAGGTACAGCTCAGCCAGCAGTTCGGCAGCAGCCCGGCCCAGCTGCTCAGCGAATACGGCAGCGGCGCCAGCGCCACCGCCCTGGAGTTCGACACCGGCAACCCCAACTGGAAGCTCAGCTTCGCTCCCGGCGCAGCGCTGGGCGATGCGGCACTGACGCCGCCGATTCTCGGCCTGGCCGCCCTGCTGGCCCTGGCCGGCGCCCTGCTGGGTCTGCTGCTGACCCAGAACCGCCTGCTGGGCCGCCTGCGCCGTGACGTACAACAACTTTCCGGCATGCTGCAGGAGCTTTCCAACGGCAAGTCGGTCAAACCCTTCAGCATGAGCCTGGCTGCCCTCGACAGCCTGGCCCAGAGCCTGGCGCGCCTGCCGCGCCGCAAACAAGAAGCCTCGCCAGACGAGGCCGGCAGTCCAATCACCACTGCCAAACCGACAACAGTGGCCAAGCCCGCGCAGTTGGCCGACCCGCTGTTCCAAGACACCGATATTCTCGATATCGACATTCTCGACGAAGACCAGGATCTCCTGGGACTGGAGCAATCATCCATGGCCAGCGCCGCACAAACCCCACCGAATCTTCCCGCCAGCATTTTCCGCGCCTACGACATCCGTGGCGTGGTCGGCGACACCCTGACCACCGAAGCCGCCTACTGGATCGGCCGCGCCATCGGCTCGGAGAGCCTGGCCAAGGGCGAACCGAATGTCGCCGTCGGCCGTGACGGCCGCCTGTCCGGCCCGCAGCTGGTACAACAGCTGATCCAGGGCCTGCTCGACTGCGGCTGCCATGTCACCGATGTCGGCATGGTACCGACTCCGGCGCTGTACTTCGCCACTCACGTGCTCAAGGGCAAGTCTGGCGTGATGCTCACCGGCAGCCACAACCCGCCGGACTACAACGGTTTCAAGATCGTCATCGCCGGCGACACCCAGGCCAATGAGCAGATCCAGGCGCTGAAGGCCCGCATCGACAACAACGATCTGGCCAGCGGAGTCGGCAGCGTCGAGCAGGTCGACATCCTCGAGCCCTACTTCAAGCAGATCGTCGGCGATATCGCTCTGGCCAAACCGCTCAAGGTGGTGGTCGACTGCGGTAACGGCGTGGCCGGGGTGATCGCCCCGCGCCTGATCGAGGCCCTGGGCTGCAGCGTGATCCCGCTGTACTGCGAAGTCGACGGCAACTTCCCCAACCACCACCCGGATCCGGGCAAGCCGGAGAACCTGGTCGACCTGATCGCCCGGGTCAAGGCCGAAGGCGCCGACCTGGGCCTGGCCTTCGACGGCGACGGCGACCGCGTCGGCGTGGTGACCAACGACGGCAACATGGTCTTCCCGGATCGCCTGATGATGCTGTTCTCCAAGGACGTGGTGTCGCGCAACCCGGGCGCGGACATCATCTACGACGTCAAATGCACCCGCCGCCTGGGCGCGCTGATCAGCGGCTATGGCGGTCGCCCGGTGATGTGGAAGACCGGCCACTCGCTGATCAAGAAGAAGATGAAGGAAACCGGCGCCCTGCTGGCCGGCGAGATGAGCGGGCACATCTTCTTCAAGGAGCGCTGGTTCGGCTTCGACGACGGCATCTACAGCGCCGCGCGCCTGCTGGAAATCCTCAGCCAGGACAAGCGCGATGCCGAACACGTGTTCTCGGCCTTCCCGGCGGACATTTCCACCCCGGAAATCAATATCACCGTCACCGACGAGAGCAAGTTCCGCCTGATCGATCGCCTGCAGCGCGATGGCGTATGGGGCGAGGCCAACCTGACCACCCTCGACGGCGTACGCGTCGACTACCCGAAAGGCTGGGGCCTGGTGCGCGCCTCCAACACCACACCGGTGCTGGTGCTGCGCTTCGAGGCGGAAAGCGAAGCGGAGCTGACGCGCATCCAGGAAGTGTTCCGCGCCCAGCTCTACAGCGTCGCCCCTGACCTCAACCTGCCGTTCTGATCTACCCCGGAGTCCGTTGTCCAATGACCCTCGATCGTGATGCCGCCACCAATGTCGCCAAGGTTCTGTCCGAGGCACTGCCCTATATCCGCCGCTTCGTCGGCAAGACCCTGGTGATCAAGTACGGCGGCAACGCCATGGAGAGCGACGAGCTCAAGGAAGGTTTCGCCCGCGACATCGTGCTGATGAAGGCAGTTGGCATCAACCCGGTGGTGGTACATGGCGGCGGCCCGCAGATCGGCGATCTGCTCAAGCGCCTGTCGATCGAGAGCCACTTCATCGATGGTATGCGCGTCACCGACGCGCAGACCATGGACGTGGTGGAGATGGTGCTCGGCGGCCAGGTCAACAAGGACATCGTCAACCTGATCAACCGCCATGGCGGCAGCGCCATCGGCCTGACCGGCAAGGATGCCGAGCTGATTCGCGCGAAGAAGCTCACCGTGACCCGCCAGACCCCGGAGATGACCCAGCCGGAAATCATCGATATCGGTCATGTCGGCGAAGTGGTCGGGGTCAACACCGACCTGCTGAACATGCTGGTGCAGGGCGACTTCATCCCGGTGATCGCGCCGATTGGCGTGGGCGCCGGTGGCGAGTCGTACAACATCAACGCCGACCTGGTGGCCGGCAAGGTGGCCGAAGCACTGAAGGCCGAGAAGCTGATGCTGCTGACCAACATCGCCGGGCTGATGAACAAGCAGGGTGAAGTGCTGACCGGGCTGACCACCGAACAGGTGGACGGCCTGATCGCCGACGGCACCATCTACGGCGGCATGCTGCCGAAGATCCGCTGCGCCCTGGAAGCCGTGCAGGGTGGGGTGACCAGCGCGCACATCATCGATGGTCGCGTGCCCAATGCCGTACTGCTGGAAATCTTCACCGACAGCGGTGTCGGCACCCTGATCAGCAACCGCAAACGCCACCACTGAGTGACGCCATGCTGGCCGGCCTTGCGCCGGCCAGAACTCAGTGCCCGACCAGCACCTCGAGACGTGCACGGTCGGCAGCGAAGCTGGCCTCGGCATCCTCGCGGTTTTTCTGGTAACGCAAGATGTCCTTGCTCAGCCCTTCCTGCTCGATGCGCAGGTTGTCGATCTGCACCAGCAGATGCTCCGGCACCGGCCGCCCGCTGCGCTCCACTTCAGCCGCCTTGGACTGCAGGTTGGCCTGCTGGGTACGCAGCGACCCCAGGTTGCTCTGCGCCACGCTGATCACCCCGTCCAGCTCGGCCAGCTTGCGATCACGGGCCCGATCCACATCAGCCACTTCGGTATAGATACGCAGCAGTTGCGCGTCGGACTTGGCCTGCGCCTTGTCCGCCAGAATGCGCTTACGCTCGGCCATGCTCGGCGCCGGAGGCACCACACGCAGCACACGACCCTGCTCGTTGACCACCTCGTAACCCTTCTCGATGAACTCCGGCGGTACGCCGAGGCGATCAATCACGGTCACGCCCTTGTCGTTGACATAGCGGTAGTATTCGGTCACCGGAGCCTCAACAACCTTGGGCTTCCCGGCCGCCGCGGCAAAGTCCAGTCCTGCCATCAGGATCAAACAGAATGCCACCGGTCTGAGCATGGAGCTTTCCTTGTTATGGTTAGATGCCGTACTGCGCGCGGTAGGCTTCCACCGCCGGCAGGTGCTTCTTCAGCTCGGCATCGCCAGCCAGATAATCCAGCACCTGCTCCAGGGACACAATACTGACCACCGGCATGCCGTAGTCGCGCTCCACTTCCTGGATCGCCGACAGCTCGCCCTGGCCACGCTCCTGGCGGTTCAGCGCGATCAGCACGCCAGCCGCCTGGGCGTTCTGCGCCTGGATGATCTGCATCACCTCGCGGATCGCGGTACCGGCGGTGATCACGTCGTCGACGATCATCACCCGCCCGGCCAGCGGGGCACCGACCAGGGTGCCGCCCTCGCCATGATCCTTGGCTTCCTTGCGGTTGAAGCACCAGGGCAGGTCGCGCTCGTGATGCTCAGCCAGGGACACTGCCGTAGCAGCCGCCAGGGGAATGCCCTTGTAGGCCGGGCCGAACAGCACATCGAAATCGATGCCGCTTTCCATCAGCGCGGCGGCGTAGAAACGCCCCAGCTTGGCCAGGGCCAGACCGCTGCTGAACAGACCGGCATTGAAGAAGTAAGGGCTGGTACGCCCCGACTTGAGAGTGAACTCACCGAAGCGCAGAACCCCGCGTTCGATGGCGAAACGAATGAATTCGCGTTGATACGCCTGCATGAAAAGCCCCGTACGGCACGGATTTAGCTATGAATTTAGCTAATGGGAATGAGCTCGGGTATCATACACCGAGGTGTTTTTGGGGGCCATTTATGCGGATCATCAGTGTGAACGTGAATGGTATTCAGGGCGCGGCCGAGCGTGGATTGCTCAGTTGGCTGCAAGCCCAGAATGCCGACGTGATCTGCCTGCAAGATACTCGCGCCTCTTCCTTCGAACTCGATGACCCGGCCTTCCAGCTGGATGGCTATTTCCTCTATGCCGTCGACGCCGAGGTGCCCGAACAGGGCGGCGTGGCTCTGTACTCCCGACTGCAACCCAAGGCGGTGATCCACGGCCTGGGCTTCGAGTCGGCCGATCGGTACGGGCGCTATCTACAGGCGGATTTCGATAAAGTCAGTATCGCCACCCTGCTGCTGCCATCCGGCCAGGGCGGGGACGAGAACCTGAATCAGAAATTCAAATTCATCGACGACTTCACCGGCTACCTGGACAAGCAACGGCGCAAGCGCCGCGAGTACATCTACTGCGGCTCGCTGTTCGTTGCCCACCAGAAGCTGGACGTGAAGAACTGGCGCGACTGCCAGCAGTTGCCCGGCTTCCTCGCGCCCGAGCGGGCCTGGCTGGATGAAGTGATCGGCACCATGGGCTATGTCGATGCCCTGCGCGAAGTCAGCCGCGAAGGCGAGCAGTACAGCTGGTGGCCGGACAGCGAGCAGGCCGAGATGCTCAACCTCGGCTGGCGCATGGACTACCAGCTGCTCACCCCCGGCATGCGCCGCTCGGTGCGCAACGCCAAGCTGCCGCGCCAGCCGCGCTTCTCCCAGCACGCGCCGCTGATCGTCGACTACGACTGGCTGCTCAGCGTCTGACCCGGCAAGCGGCCAACCTCAGTTGGCCGCATTCCCGCGCAATGCACCCCAGATTCGCCCCGCCACACTGACCGCAGCCAGCACCAGCGCGCCGGCGACAATGCCGAACAGCGCATCGAACAGCGTCGGCATCAGCAGGGCCAGCACCCCACCCAGTGCCGGCAGCGGCGCCACAGCCCCGACCAGGTGCTCGACCAGGCCATGGGCGAACGGTAGGCCGTGGGTCAGGATGCCGCCGCCGACCATGAACATGGCCGCCGTGCCCACCACCGACAAGGCCTTCATCAGCCAGGGCGCCGCGCGCAGGATGCCGCGACCCAGCGCCTGTGCCGCAGCACTGGCGCGGCGACTGAGGTACAGACCGAGATCATCCAGTTTGACGATGCCGGCCACCAGTCCGTAGACCCCGACCGTCATCACCAGGGCAATCCCCGCCAGCACGCCGAGCTGCTGCAGGAACGGCTGGCTGGCCACCACCCCCAGGGTGATGGCGATGATTTCCGCCGACAGCACGAAGTCGGTACGGATCGCCCCCTTGATCTTGTCCTGCTCGTAGGCCTGCATGTCCACCGCCGGATCGGCCAGCGCCTCAACATGCGCGGCATGCTGCGCCTCGTCCTCGGCGGCGCTATGGAGGAACTTGTGCGCCAGCTTCTCGAAGCCCTCGAAGCACAGGAAGGCGCCGCCGATCATCAGCAGCGGCGTCACCGCCCAGGGCGCGAAGGCGCTGATCAGCAACGCCGCCGGCACCAGGATCGCCTTGTTCAGCAGCGAGCCCTTGGCCACTGCCCAGACCACCGGCAGCTCGCGCTCGGCGCTGACCCCGGTGACCTGCTGGGCATTCAGCGCCAGGTCGTCGCCCAGCACGCCCGCGGTTTTCTTCGCCGCCACCTTGGTCATCACCGACATGTCGTCGAGCACGGTGGCAATGTCATCGATCAGGGCTAACAGGTTGGCTCCAGCCACTACACAAATCCTTATTGGCGCAGGTTGAAACGAAACGGCCCCGTAATCGGGGCCGGTGCATGCCGTGCAGCGCTTACTTGATCAGGCGCCAGCACAGCGGATAACGGTAATTCAGGCCCTCGTTGGCCTTGATCCCGCCGATGATGGTCAGCACCAGGGCGGCCAGACCCAGCAGCGGCAACAGCAACGCGCCGATCACCACCAGGGTCAGCAACAGACAGACCAGCGCGGCAATCGACACGGTGATCTGGAAGTTCAGCGCTTCCTTGCCCTGGTCGTCGACCAGCGGATCGAGCTCGCGCTTGATCTGCCAGACAATCAGCGGCCCGATCAGGTTGCCGAACGGAATCAGCAAACCGATGAAGGCCGCCAGGTGGCAGAACATCGCCCATTGACGGGCTTCCTGGCTCGGCGTCGGGGAGGGGTTCTGCTCATCCATGGTGGCGCTCCGTGCTTGTGGGGAAGGGAATCAGTCGGCCAGGGCCGCGCGCTGCAGCTCGAACAGCTCGCGCATGCCCTGCTGGGCCAGCGCCAGCATGGCATTCAGTTCTTCCGGCTGGAAGGGGGCGCCTTCGGCGGTGCCCTGCACTTCGATGAAGCCGCCGGCGTCGGTCATCACCACGTTGAGATCGGTCTCGGCGGCGGAGTCTTCCAGGTAGTCCAGATCCAGCACCGTCTCGCCCTGGTAGATGCCCACGGACACCGCGGCAACCATCTGCTTGAGCGGCTCGCCCTTCAGCGCGCCGCGCTTCTTCAGCACTTTCAGGGCATCGGCCAGGGCCACCATGGCGCCGGTGATGGAGGCGGTGCGGGTGCCGCCGTCGGCCTGGATCACATCGCAGTCGATGTAGATGGTGTTCTCGCCCAGCTTGCTCATGTCCAGCGCGGCGCGCAGCGAGCGACCGATCAGGCGCTGGATCTCCAGGGTGCGGCCGCCCTGCTTGCCACGGCTGGCCTCGCGGCCGTTACGCTCGCCGGTGGCGCGCGGCAGCATGCCGTACTCGGCGGTCAGCCAGCCCTGGCCCTGGCCCTTGAGGAAGCGCGGCACGCCGGCTTCGACGCTGGCGGTGCAGATGACCTTGGTGTCGCCGAACTCGACCAGCACCGAACCCTCGGCGTGCTTGGTGTAGTTGCGGGTAATGCGTACGGAGCGCAACTGGGTGGAGGCACGGCCGCTGGGACGTTTCATCTGCTAAATACCTGTAGAGAGCATGGAGTCTGCCGGCATTATAGGGCCGCCATCCCCGGTGCGACACGCCAGATTGGGCCGTCCGACGCACTGCGCTACAATCCGCCGCTTCAATCGTCCACTCCAGGAGAGTCACCCCATGGTGCACAGCATGACCGCCTTCGCCCGCGTCGAAGGAGCCGGCGCCCACGGCACCCTGAGCTGGGAGCTGCGCTCGGTCAATCACCGCTACCTGGAGCCGCACCTGCGCCTGCCGGACGCCTTCCGCGACCTCGAAGGCGCGGTGCGCGAAGCCCTGCGCCAGGGCCTGTCGCGCGGCAAGGTGGAGTGCACCCTGCGCTTCGCCGAGGAAAACGCCGGCAAGAGCCTGCAGGTCGACAGCCAGCGCGCCCGCCAGCTGATCGCCGCCGCCGAGGAAGTGGCCGCCCTGATCCAGCAGCCGGCGCCGCTCAATCCCCTGGAGGTACTGGCCTGGCCCGGCGTGCTGGTGGCCGACGCCGCCGACCCGCAGGCGCTCAACGCCGCCGCCCTGGCCCTGTTCGAGCAGGCCCTGAGTGAACTGAAGAACGGCCGCAGCCGCGAAGGCGCCGAACTGGCCAAGCTGCTCAATGAGCGCCTGGACGGCATCAGCGCGGAAGTCGCCGCCCTGCGCGAACTGGTGCCGCAGATGCTCGCCGGCCAGCGCCAGAAGATCGAAACGCGCTTCGCCGAGATGCAGGCCGAGCTCGACCCGCAACGCCTGGAGCAGGAGCTGGTGCTGCTGGCGCAGAAGAGCGACGTGGCCGAAGAACTCGACCGCCTGAACACCCACGTCGGCGAAGTACGCCGTGTGCTCAAGGCCGGCGGCGCCGCCGGGCGGCGCCTGGACTTCCTCATGCAGGAACTCAACCGCGAGGCCAACACCCTCGGCTCCAAGGCCTTCGACCCGCGCAGCACCCAGGCGGCGGTCAATCTCAAAGTGCTGATCGAGCAGATGCGCGAGCAGGTACAGAACATCGAATAAGCCGCTGCTAGGCTTCGAACAACGTTTCCAGGATGCATTCATGACCGTTACCACCGGCACCCTCTACATCGTTTCCGCGCCCTCCGGCGCCGGCAAGACCAGCCTGGTCAAGGCCCTGCTCGATAGCGAGACGCAGATCCGCGTCTCCGTCTCGCACACCACCCGAGCCATGCGCCCGGGCGAGGCCGACGGGGTCAACTACCACTTCGTCAGCCGCGAGCAGTTCACCAGCATGCTCGAGCACAACGACTTTCTCGAGCACGCCCAGGTCTTCGACAACCTCTACGGCACCTCGCAGAAGTGGGTCGAGCAGACCCTCGCCGACGGTTACGACCTGATCCTTGAGATCGACTGGCAGGGCGCCCAGCAGGTACGCCGGCTGATGCCCAAGGCCAAGTCGATCTTCATCCTGCCGCCGACCCAGGAGGCCCTGCGCCATCGCCTGACCAACCGCGGCCAGGACAGCGGCGAGATCATCGAGCGGCGCATGCGCGACGCGGTCAGCGAGATGAGCCACTATGTGGAGTACGACTACCTGGTGATCAACGACGATTTCGCCCACGCGCTGAGCGACCTCAAGGCGATCTTCCGGGCCAACCAGCTACTGCAGGAGCCTCAGCAACAGCGCCATGCCGGCCTGCTCGGCGAACTGCTGGTCTGATCGGGGCTTCCCTAAACGCTGGTGATTTTTTAGACTATTCAGTCCGCTCGCCCATCCGGGCCCTGCTTTTCTGCTATTTGCCACGAGGTACACCATGGCCCGCGTTACCGTTGAAGACTGCCTGGACAACGTCGATAACCGCTTCGAGCTGGTCATGCTGGCCACCAAGCGTTCCCGCCAACTGGCCACCGGCGGCAAAGAGCCCAAGGTAGCCTGGGAAAACGACAAGCCGACCGTGGTTGCCCTGCGTGAAATCGCTGCCGGCCTGGTCGACTACGACGTGATTGCCCAGGACGACCTGGTCGAAGAAGAACCGCTGTTCGCTGGTTTCGAGGACGAGGCCAACGAGCCTCTGTAAGCCCATGCCTGGTCGAAGTCACGCGGCACCGGGTCAACAGCCAGCACGGCAGGGGGTAATCCCGTGCCGAGCATAGACACCCTCGCCGACCGACTTTCGACCTACCTGGCCGCGGATCAGGTCAACCTGGTTCGCCGCGCCTACTTCTACGCCGAGCAGGCCCACGACGGCCAGCGCCGCCGCAGCGGCGAAGCCTACGTCACCCACCCGCTCGCCGTCGCCAACATCCTCGCCGACATGCACATGGATCATCAGAGCCTGATGGCCGCCATGCTGCACGACGTGATCGAGGACACCGGCATCGCCAAGGAAGCCCTGCACGCGCAGTTCGGCGAGACCGTGGCCGAGCTGGTCGACGGGGTCAGCAAGCTGACCCAGATGGATTTCCAGTCCAAGGCCGAGGCCCAGGCCGAGAACTTCCAGAAGATGGCCATGGCCATGGCCCGCGATATCCGCGTGATTCTGGTCAAGCTGGCCGACCGCCTGCACAACATGCGCACCCTGGAAGTGCTGTCCGGCGAGAAGCGCCGGCGCATCGCCAAGGAAACCCTGGAAATCTACGCGCCCATCGCCAACCGCCTGGGCATGCACAGCATGCGCGTGGAGTTCGAGGATCTCGGCTTCAAGGCCATGCACCCGATGCGTTCCGAGCGCATCCGCACCGCGGTCAAACGCGCGCGCGGCAACCGCAAGGAAATCGTCAACAAGATCGAGGAATCGATCACCGCCTGCCTGCAGCGCGAAGGCATGGAAGGCGCCGTGATCGGCCGCGAGAAGCACCTCTACAGCATCTACCAGAAGATGCGTGGCAAGCGCCGGGCGTTCAACGAGATCATGGACGTCTACGCCTTCCGCATCATCGTCGACAAGGTCGACACCTGCTACCGCGTGCTCGGCGCCGTGCACAACCTGTACAAACCCCTGCCCGGGCGCTTCAAGGACTACATCGCGATCCCCAAGGCCAACGGCTACCAGTCACTGCACACCACCCTGTTCGGCATGCACGGCGTCCCCATCGAGATCCAGATCCGCACCCGCGAGATGGAAGAGCTGGCCAACAACGGCATCGCCGCCCACTGGCTGTACAAGTCCAGCGAGGACGAGGCGCCCAAGGGCAGCCACGCCCGCGCGCGGCAATGGGTCAAGGGCATCCTCGAGCTGCAGCAACGCGCCGGCAACTCGCTGGAATTCATCGAGAGCGTGAAGATCGACCTGTTCCCCGACGAGGTCTACGTGTTCACGCCCAAGGGCCGCATCATGGAGCTGCCGAAAGGCTCCACCGCGGTCGACTTCGCCTATGCGGTGCACACCGACGTCGGCAACAGCTGCATCGCCTGCCGCATCAACCGCCGCCTGGCACCGCTGTCGCAGGCCCTGGAAAGCGGCTCGACGGTGGAAATCGTCACCGCCCCGGGCGCCCGCCCGAACCCGGCCTGGCTCAACTTCGTGGTCACCGGCAAGGCGCGCACGCACATCCGCCACGCGCTCAAGCTGCAGCGCCGCTCGGAGTCGATCAACCTCGGCGAGCGCCTGCTGAACAAGGTGCTCACCGGCTTCGACAGCCACCTGGAGAAACTCTCCGCCGAGCGCATCCGCGCCGTGCTCGACGAGTACCGCCTGGAAGTCATCGAGGATCTGCTGGAAGACATCGGCCTGGGCAACCGCATGGCCTACGTGGTGGCGCGCCGCCTGCTGGCCAGCGAAGGCGAGGAACTGCCGAGCGCCCAGGGCCCGCTGGCCATCCGCGGCACCGAAGGCCTGGTGCTGAGCTACGCCAAGTGCTGCACGCCGATCCCCGGCGACCCGATCGTCGGCCACCTGTCCGCCGGCAAGGGCATGGTCGTGCACCTGGACAGCTGCCGTAACATCAGCGAAATCCGCCACAACCCGGAAAAATGCATCCAGCTCAACTGGGCCAAGGATGTCACCGGCGAATTCAACGTCGAACTGCGCGTCGAGCTGGAGCACCAGCGCGGCCTGATCGCCCTGCTGGCCAGCAGCGTCAACGCCGCCGACGGTAACATCGAGAAGATCAGCATGGACGAACGCGATGGCCGCATCAGCGTGGTCCAGCTGGTGGTCAGCGTACACGACCGCGTGCACCTGGCCCGCGTGATCAAGAAACTGCGCGCCCTCGCCGGGGTGATCCGCATCACCCGCATGCGCGCCTGAAACCTTTGCGTCGCGGCCGCCCGGCCGCAGCCACCGATCAATAACAAGGAGCTCACCATGAGCAAGAGCGTCATCAGCAGCGACAAAGCCCCCGCCGCCATCGGCACCTACTCCCAGGCGATCAAGGCCGGCAACACCGTGTACCTGTCCGGGCAGATCCCCCTGGATCCCAAGACCATGGAACTGGTGCAGGGCTTCGAAGAGCAGACCGTGCAGGTGTTCGAGAACCTCAAGGCCGTGATCGAAGCAGCCGGCGGCACCTTCCAGGACGTGGTCAAGCTGAACATCTTCCTCACCGACCTCAGCCACTTCGCCAAGGTCAACGAAGTCATGGGCCGCTACTTCCAGCAGCCCTACCCGGCCCGCGCCGCCATTGGCGTAGCCGCTCTGCCGCGCGGCGCGCAGGTGGAAATGGACGGCATCCTGGTACTCGGCTGAGCCCCCGCGAGGAACCCGCCATGCGCCAGCTTGCCTGCCTCGCCCTCCTCGGCGCCCTGCTTAGCGGCTGCGCCGGCCAGCCGGCCAGCCCGGATGGCGTGTGGATCAACCAGCCGATCATCGAGGCCGCCCGCCAGGGCGGTTCGTTGCGCGAGGCGCTGCTGGCCTACGGCCCCAATCTGGAATGGCAGGTCGACAGCCAGCGCGGCCTGGCCACCTACAGCAACGGTTTCGAGCTTGGCGAAGGTCAGCTGGTGGCGCTCGAGCCGGGGCACTGGCGGGTCGACTACCACGGCGACTTCCACGAGCTGCTCAGCCTGAGCGGCGAGCAGTTGCACCAGCAGGCCAGCGACAACGGCCCCGAACAACACTTCAGCCACCCCGCGCAGCCAGCGGCGGCCGATGCCCCGCCCGGCAGCAGCTTCGAGTGGGCGCTGTACGACGCCTACCTGGGCGGCACCTGGAAGATCCGCGAAGGCGTCGGCCAGGGCGGCCTGGTGCTGTTCCACCCGGACGGCAGTCTGGAGGGTTTCCCCGGTGCCGAGCGCTACGCCCTGTGCCTGGCCGGCGACTGCGCGGCCATGAGCGGCGAGCACGACAGCCTGTGGCTGCAGCTCGGCCAGCAGGGCAACACCTGGATCTTCGAGCGCGACGGCGACCAGCTGCTTATCCGCGAAGCGCTCAACCGCGCGCAACCGGACGAAATGCCCGACTTCCAGCCCGGCCGGCAGGTGTGGTTGCTGGAGCGCGATTAAGCCCTGTTGACGCCTTCACAGGCTCTAACTCCAGAGCAGGCAGACGCCCAGCACCAGCAACAGCGCCCCGCAGAGCCGATCCAGCCGGCTGACGTGGCGACCTAGCCAGTCCCGCCAGCGCCCCCGGGCGAGCAGACGGATCAGCAGCAGATCCCAGATCAGCACCACCAGGCTCATCCAGGCCACGCACAGGGCCAGCGCCCAGCCCGGCATGGCCGCCTCCCGCAACAGACCGAACAGCCCGGCGTAGAAGATCGGCAGCTTGGGATTCAGGCTGCTGGCCAGTAGTCCCTGGCGCATTCCCGCCTGCCATTCCCCCGCCGTCGCCAATCCGCTCGCCTCGGGCAGTGCTAGCTGACGCCGCGCCAGCAACGCCGAAACACCCAGCCAGATGAAGTAACCGCCACCAAGCCATTGCAGCCCCTGCCAGACCCAGCCCTGCTGGCCGGCCAGTGCCTGCAGCGCGACCAGCACCAGCAACATGCTCAGCAGATTGGCCAGGGCGATACCGGCAGCGCAGCCATCGGCCTGGGCCCGCCCCTTGAGCAGGGCGTTGCGCAGCAACAGGAAGAAATCCGGCCCGGGCGACAGCAGGGCGGCGAAATGGGTACTGGCAACCAGCAGGAACAGGGCGAGCATCGAGACACCTCCAGCGAACTGGCCGGCAGTCTCGGCGTCAGGCGGGCGCTGCGTCTTGGAAGAAACTCAGGCGGGCAGGCCGCGCTGGAAACGCCCCGGGGTCACGCCGGTGAAACGGCGAAAGGTGCTGGAGAAATGCGCCTGGTCGTAGAAGCCCAGACCCAGCGCCACCTCAACCAATGGTTCGCCGCCCAGCAAGCGGCGCTTGGCCTCGCGTACCCGGCGCTGCAGCAGGTAGGTGTGCGGCGGCACCCCGTAGCAGCGACGGAAGGCCTCGATCAGGTGGCGCGGATGGCGCTGCAGCAGCACGCCGAGCTGCTCCAGGCTGAGCGCCTCGGCATAGTGCGCCTCCAGGTAGTCGCGCAGGCGTGCGGTCACCCCGCCATCGCGCGGCGCAGTGGCCAGGGCACGCATACCACCATGGCGCACGAATACCAGTTCGAGCAGGGCCAGCAGCTCGCTCTCCAATGCCAGGTAATCGTGCCGCTCGAACTCACCGGCCAGGCGCGCCAGAGCCGCCGCCACGGCTCCATCGTCGCGCGGATTGAGCTCGGCGAAACCGCGCGGCAGACGCTTGCGCCCGAGTAGCGCGGGCAGCCGCTCTTCCTCGATATAGAGCATGCGGTAGACCAGGCGCGCCGACTCGGCGTGGCCGGTGTGCGGCTCCTGCGGATTCATCAGCGACAGATGCCCGGCCGGGATGGCGTGGCGCGCCCCCCGGCACTGGTAGCCACCGACGCCGGAGAGGATCGCGCCAATGGCGAAGGCATCATGGCTGTGACGACCGAAGGGCTGGCCGGAAAAATCCGCATGGAACAGCTCGACGCCCGCCAGCCTGGGGCTGGCCAGCAGGCGATTGGCGTCCATGTTCAGCTGTCCGCCAGGATCGCCGCGTAGCCCTCGCGGTAGCTGGGGTAGTACGGCGCCCAGCCGAGGGCACGGGCGCGGGCGTTGCTGCAGCGCTTGCTGCCGGAACGGCGTACCGCGGACTCCTCGGCCCAGTGGCTGACCCCCAGCTGCTCACGCAACCAGCCGACCACCTCGTGCAAAGCCGCCGGCTCGTCGTCGACGCCGATGTAGCAGTCGTCCAGCGCCACCCCGCGGGCATCGGCCTGCAGCAGAAAAGCCAGCAGCGCCGCGGCATCGTCGGCATGGATGCGGTTGCCGTACAGCGGCGGCTCGCTGACCACGCGGTAGCCCTGGCGCACCTGCTTGAGCAGCCATTCGCGGCCCGGGCCGTAGATCCCGGTCAGGCGCACCACGGTCGCCGGCAGGCCGCTGGCCCAGGCCAGGCGCTCGGCCTCGCGCATGATGCGTCCGGAGTAGCCCTCGGCCTCGGCCGGCGACGTCTCGTCCACCCAGCCGCCATCGGCCTGGGCATACACGCTGCTGCTGGAGACGAACAGCAGCCGGCGCGGACGCTGGCCATGCTGCTGCAGCCAGGCCAGCACATGGCGCAGCCCTTCGACATAGGCCAGGCGGTAGCCAGCCTCGTCATGCTGGCTGGCCGCCACGCAGTACACCAGGTAGTCCAGCGGAGCACTCGGCCAGGCGGCCGGGCATTCGGCCTGCTGCAGGTCGCCGGCCACTGGCTGCACCCCGGCCGGCAGCGCCGCCGTGTTGCGGCGCAGGCCGTATAGCGTCCAGCCGTGCGCCTGCAAACGCTCGGCCAGACGACCACCGATATCGCCGCAACCGGCAAGCATGGCAACAGGCATCAGCTCTACTCCGCGATAAAAGGCGCAGGGTAGCGCCCCGCTCCGACCAGGAAAAGCACGCAAGCCAATCTATAATGCCAATGAGAAATACTTTCATTAGCAGACAATACTTGCGATAATCCACGGCATTCCATCAGCCGGCTCTCGCCGCCGTCGTTATTCCTTGTTCTTTTCAGGTCAGGCCCGCATGAACTCCATCGCCTTCCGCGCCCAGTGCGCCGCAGCCCTGCTCAGCAGCCTGCTGCTGACTTCCAGCGTCCATGCCGACGAAGCCACCGCTCCGGCGCCGGCCAGCCAGGCCGCCGCCAGCGATAACGGCGCAGCCCCTGTCGCCCCCTCGGCTATCGACCCAGGCGCCGCGGCGGACGCCGCCCTGGCCGAAGGCGCCGCAGCGCAGCCGG
Organism: Pseudomonas alcaligenes; assembly: GCF_014490745.1. Lineage (NCBI taxonomy): Bacteria > Pseudomonadati > Pseudomonadota > Gammaproteobacteria > Pseudomonadales > Pseudomonadaceae > Aquipseudomonas > Aquipseudomonas alcaligenes. Next base: position 4,793,301 of record NZ_LZEU01000001.1, read on the forward strand.
ACGAAGCCGAGGAAGTGGTCAGCGACCTGTCGCCCTGGGGCATGTACCAGCACGCCGACATCGTGGTCAAAGGCGTGATGATCGGCCTGCTGCTGGCTTCGGTACTGACCTGGACGATCTGGATCGCCAAGAGCTTCGAGCTGATCGGCGCCCGCCGTCGCCTGAGCCGCGAGCTGCTCGACCTGAAAGCGGCGCGCAACCTCAACCAGGCCGCCGAGCAGGCCCGCGCCAAGCACAGCTTCAGCGCCCTGCTGATCGACGACGCCCGCGAAGAGCTCAAGCTGTCCGCCGCCAGCAAGGAAAAAGACGGCATCAAGGAACGCGTCAGCTTCCGCCTCGAGCGCCTGGTCGCCGCCTGCGGCCGCAACATGAGCCAGGGCACCGGCGTGCTCGCCACCATCGGCTCCACCGCGCCCTTCGTCGGCCTGTTCGGCACCGTGTGGGGCATCATGAACAGCTTCATCGGCATCGCCAAATCGCAGACCACCAACCTCGCCGTGGTCGCCCCGGGCATCGCCGAAGCCCTGCTGGCCACTGCCCTGGGCCTGGTCGCGGCAATCCCGGCCGTGGTCATCTACAACGTCTTCGCCCGCTCCATCGCCGGCTACAAGGCCCAGGTCGCCGATGCCTCGGCCCAGGTGCTGCTGCTGGTCAGCCGCGACCTCGACCTGCCGCCCGCCAGCACTGGCGAGCGCAGCGCCCAGCCGCACATGGTCAAGGCGGTCTGAGGCATGGGTCTGCACCTCAACGAAGGCGGTGACGATCTCCAGGAAAACCACGAGATCAACGTCACCCCGTTCATCGACGTGATGCTGGTGCTGCTGATCATCTTCATGGTCGCCGCGCCGCTGGCCACGGTGGACGTCAAGATCGACCTGCCGGCCTCCAGCGCCAAGCCGGCGCCGCGCCCGGACAAGCCGATCTACCTGAGCATCAAGGAAGACACCAGCCTGTTCCTCAACGACCAGCCGGTCGATGCCGCCCAGCTCGGCGAGGCGCTGGACAAGCTGACCGCCGCCGACAAGGAAAAGACCATCTTCGTCCGTGGCGACAAGAGCGTCGACTACGCCGACCTGATGGGCGTGATGGACAACCTGCGCGGCGCCGGCTACCTGAAGATCGGCCTGGTCGGCCTGGAAACGGTCGGTACCCCATGACCGCTTCCGCCCGCCTGCCATCCTGGGGCGTCAGCCTGCTGGTGGTCGTCGGCCTGCACGCCGCCGTGCTGTTCTGGGCGCTGTTCTGGCACCCGGTGGCCACCCCGGTGGAGCTGACCCCGGCGGCCATGCTGATCGAGCTGGAACCGCTGGCCCCGCCGCCACCGACGCCGCCGCAGGTACAACCGCCGGAGCCACAGCCGCAGCCCAAGCTGATCGAGGTGGCCAAGCCGAAGATCGTCCTGCAGCAGCCCAAGCCCAAGCCGAAACCCAAGCCGCAGCCGCCCAAGCCCGAGGTCAAGCCGCAGCCGCCGGCGCCCGCCGTTGCCCAGCAGGAGAAATCCGCCGCCCCGGTACAGGCCCCGCCGCAGCAACAGCGCGACACCGGCGAGATCGACCGCGAGCGCGCGCTGTGGCTGAACAAGGTGCACCAGTACCTCAGCCGCCACCTGCACTACCCAGAGCGTGAGCGGCGCTTCGCCAAGGTTGGCAGCACCCAGGCCGTACTGCTCAACTTCACCATCGACACCCGCGGGCGCATCGTCGCCAGCGAGATCAAGCAGTCCGGCGCGCGCGACTCGTTCAACCGTGACATCCAGCGCCAGCTACGCAAGGCCAGCCCGGTTCCGGCACCGCCGAGCAAGGTGCTGAGCAGCGGCACCATGCCCATCAACTACCCGATCAACTTCACCATCACCCGCTGAGTGGCGCGCGCCAACCGGGGCTGCAGTTTTCCGGCAGCCTCGGTTGGTTCCATTGAATGCAACCGCTATGCTTGGGCGCACTTCAATGGAATTTGCCTATGACCCTCACCGAACTGCGCTACATCGTCACCCTCGCCCAGGAGCAGCATTTCGGCCGGGCCGCCGAGCGCTGCCATGTCAGCCAGCCGACCCTGTCGGTGGGGGTCAAGAAGCTCGAGGATGAGCTCGGTGTGCTGATCTTCGAGCGCAGCAAGAGTGCGGTACGCCTGACCCCGGTCGGCGAGGGCATCGTCACCCAGGCGCAGAAGGTGCTGGAGCAGGCCCAGGGCATCCGCGAGCTGGCCCAGGCCGGCAAGAACCAGCTCACCGCGCCGCTGAAGATCGGCGCCATCTACACCGTCGGCCCCTACCTGTTCCCCCACCTGATTCCGCAGCTGCACCGGGTCGCCCCGCAGATGCCGCTGTACATCGAGGAAAACTTCACCCACGTGCTGCGCGACAAGCTGCGCACCGGCGAGCTGGACGCGATCATCATTGCCCTGCCGTTCCAGGAAGCCGACGTGCTGACCAAGCCGCTGTACGACGAGCCGTTCTACGTGCTGATGCCGGCCAACCACCCCTGGACGGCCAAGGAACACATCGACCCGGCCCTGCTCAACGACAAGAGCCTGCTCCTGCTCGGCGAGGGTCACTGCTTCCGCGACCAGGTGCTGGAAGCCTGCCCGGCCACGCGCAAGAGCGAGGAAAACAAGCACACCACGGTGGAATCCAGCTCGCTGGAGACCATCCGCCACATGGTCGCCTCCGGTCTCGGCGTGTCGATCCTGCCGTTCACCGCGGTGGACAGCCACCACTACGCCCCCGGTGTCATTGCCATCCGCCCGCTGACCCCGCCGGCGCCCTACCGCACGGTGGCCATCGCCTGGCGCGCCAGCTTCCCGCGGCCGAAAGCCATCGAGGTGCTGGCCGACTCGATCCGCCTGTGCTCGGTGGCTGCCCGCCCGCAGGATGAAGCCCTGCCGGCATGACCGAACTGGCCCAGGTGCCAGTGACCGCGCTCAAGGGAGTCGGCGCGGCACTGGCGGAAAAGCTCGCCAAGGTCGGCCTGGAAACCCTGCAGGACGTGCTGTTCCACCTGCCCCTGCGTTACCAGGATCGCACCCGCGTGGTACCGATCGGCGCCCTGCGCCCCGGCCAGGACGCGGTGATCGAAGGGGTGGTGGCCGGTGCCGATATCGTCATGGGCAAGCGCCGCAGCCTGCTGGTACGCCTGCAGGACGGCAGCGGCACCCTCAGCCTGCGCTTCTACCACTTCAGCCAGGCCCAGCGTGACGGTCTCAAGCGCGGCACCCAGGTGCGCTGCTACGGTGAGGCGCGCCCCGGCGCCTCCGGCCTGGAGATCTACCACCCGGAATACCGCACCCTCGGCGCCGACGAAGTGGCGCCGGTGGAGCAGACCCTGACGCCGATCTACCCGACCACCGAAGGCCTCACCCAGCAGCGCCTGCGCAGCCTCAGCCAGCTGGCCCTGGCCCGCCTCGGCCCGCACAGCCTGCCGGACTGGCTGCCGGAAGAACTGGCCCGCGATTACCGCCTCGGCGCGCTGGACGAAGCGATCCGCTACCTGCACCGGCCACCGCCGGATGCCGACCTGGAAGAACTGGCCGAAGGCCGCCACTGGGCCCAGCATCGCCTGGCCTTCGAGGAACTGCTGACCCACCAGCTGTCGCTGCAGCGCCTGCGCGAGCAGGTTCGTGCCCAGCAGGCACCGCGCCTGCCGCTGGCCAAGCGCCTGCCGCAGCTGTTCCTGCACAACCTCGGCTTCCAGCCCACCGGCGCGCAGCAGCGGGTCGGCGCCGAGATCGCCTACGACCTCAGCCAGGACGAGCCGATGCTGCGTCTGGTGCAGGGTGACGTCGGCGCCGGCAAGACCGTGGTCGCCGCCCTGGCCGCCCTGCAGGCACTGGAAGCCGGCTACCAGGTGGCGCTGATGGCGCCCACCGAGATCCTCGCCGAGCAGCACTTCCTCAACTTCACTCGCTGGCTGGCGCCGCTCGGCATCGAAGTTGCCTGGCTGGCCGGCAAGCTCAAGGGCAAGGCGCGCGCCGCTGCCCTGGAGCAGATCGCCGGCGGCTGCCCGATGGTGGTCGGCACCCATGCGCTGTTCCAGGACGAAGTGCAATTCCAGCGCCTGGCCCTGGCGATCATCGACGAGCAGCACCGCTTCGGCGTGCAGCAGCGCCTGGCCCTACGGCAGAAAGGCATCAACGGCCGCCTCTGCCCGCACCAGTTGATCATGACCGCCACGCCCATCCCGCGCACCCTGGCGATGAGCGCCTACGCCGACCTCGACACCTCGATCCTCGACGAACTGCCGCCCGGGCGCACCCCGGTGAACACCCTGGTGATCGCCGACAGCCGCCGCCTCGAAGTGGTCGAGCGGGTGCGCGCCGCCTGCCGCGAAGGGCGCCAGGCCTACTGGGTGTGCACCCTGATCGAGGAATCCGAGGAGCTCACTTGCCAGGCTGCCGAGACCAGCTTCGAGGAGCTTTCCGCAGCGCTGGGCGAGCTGCGTGTGGGCCTGATTCACGGGCGCATGAAGCCGGCCGAGAAGGCCGCGGTGATGGACGAGTTCAAGCGCGGCGAGCTGCAGCTGCTGGTCGCCACCACCGTGATCGAGGTCGGTGTCGACGTACCCAACGCCAGCCTGATGATCATCGAGAACCCCGAGCGCCTGGGCCTGGCCCAGCTGCACCAGCTGCGCGGTCGGGTCGGCCGCGGCAGCGCCGCCAGCCACTGCGTGCTGCTCTACCACGCGCCGCTGTCGCAGCTGGGCCGCGAGCGCCTGGCGATCATGCGCGAGACCTGCGACGGCTTTGTCATCGCGGAAAAGGATCTGGAACTGCGCGGCCCCGGCGAAATGCTCGGCACCCGCCAGACCGGTCTGCTGCAGTTCAAGGTCGCCGACCTGATGCGCGACGCCGACCTGCTGCCGGCCGTGCGCGACGCCGCCCAGGCCCTGCTGGAACACTGGCCGCAGCACGTCAGCCCGCTGCTCGAACGCTGGTTGCGCCATGGCCAGCAATATGGCCAAGTGTGAGCCAGCACACAGCGCTCCGCTGGTCACCTGTCCGGCGGTCGCGCCGACTGGGCGGAGCGCTGGTTATACTCCTCGCAGTCGTTTCCTAGCCGGATGCCGTCCATGACTGAAGTCGCCCTCGCCCCCGATTCTGCGCCGCGTCCGCCGGCGGTGATCCTGCAACTGCTGGAAAAGCTCGGCGTGGCCTGCCATATCCGCCACGACCATCCGGCCCTGCCCGCCGCCCGCCGCGTCCAGGTCGCCCTGCTCGACGATGCCGTCGGTGCCCTGCTGGTGCTGTTTCCGCAGAGCCTGCTGCTGGATCTCAACCGTCTGGCCGAGCTGACCGGGCGCAAGCTCGCCGCGGTCAAGCCGGAGCGCATGGAGCGCATGCTCGGCAAGCACAACCTCAGCGTGCTGCCAGGCCTGCCGCCGCTGACCAGCTCGCCCTGCCTGTATGACGAACGCATGCTGCAGGAACCCAGCCTGCTGGTGGAGTCCGGGCAACCCGGCGTGCTGCTGGAAATCGCCAGCGACGCGTTCAAGACCATCCTGCTGAGCAAGGCCAGTGCCGCGCGCTTCGGCGAGCCGGTGCTGGCGATCAAGCCCAACCTCGATCGCCCCGACGACGACCGTGCGGAAATCACCCAGGCGGTGCAGGCCTTCACCGCCCGCCGGATCCAGCAGCGCCTGGAAGAGACCATCGAGATTCCGCCGCTGCCGGAAACCGCGCAGAAGATCATCAAGCTGCGTGTCGACCCGGACGCCACCGTCGATGACATCACCGGTGTGGTCGAGACCGACCCGGCGCTGGCCGCCCAGGTGGTCAGCTGGGCCGCCTCGCCCTACTACGCCGCCCCCGGCAAAATCCGCTCGGTGGAAGACGCCATCGTCCGCGTGCTGGGCTTCGACCTGGTGATCAACCTGGCCCTCGGCCTGGCCCTGGGCAAGACCCTGAGCCTGCCCAAGGATCACCCGCAACAGACCACCCCCTACTGGCAGCAGGCGATCTACAGCGCCGCCGTGATCGAGGGCCTGACCCGCGCCATGCCGCGTGCGCAGCGCCCGGAAGCCGGCCTGACCTACCTCGCCGGGCTGCTGCACAACTTTGGCTATCTGGTGCTGGCGCATGTGTTCCCGCCGCACTTCTCGCTGATCTGCCGGCATCTGGAGGTCAACCCGCACCTGCCGCCGAGCTATATCGAACAGCACCTGCTGGGCATCAGCCGCGAGCAGATCGGCGCCTGGCTGATGCGTTTCTGGGACATGCCGGAAGAGCTGGCCAGCGCCCTGCGCTTCCAGCACGACCCGGACTACGACGGCCCGCACAGCGCCTACTCGAACCTGGTGTGCCTGGCGGTCAGCCTGCTGCGCAACCGCGGCATCGGCAGCGGCCCGCAGGGCGAGATTCCGGACAGCCTGTTCGAACGCCTGGGCATCAGCCGCGACAAGGCCGACGATGCGCTGAACAAGGTGTTGCAGGCGGAAGTGGCGCTGCGCGAACTGGCCTCGCAGTTCAACCACCCGCACTGAGAACCTGTCTCGGATCTCTTGATCGTCGGCCATGCAGCGTTACAACGCAGTAACAGCCGCAGGCTGGTCAATCGAGCTCGGAAAGCCGCTTGCGGCTAACGCGCTTTAGCGTGACCCGAAGGGCGAGTGAAACGAGTACTGCTCATTTACACCTCGTAAACTCCGCGTCCTCGCCCGATTTCGCCTTGCCTGGCTCTAGCTCAAAAGACCCGAAACAGCTTCTGAGAAAAACCGCCCGAGCAACTCGGGCGGGCTTGCCGGCCTACTGGGCCTGCAGCGCTTCGCGGACGAAGTCCAGACGATCCTGACCGAAGAACAGCTCGTTGCCGACGAACATGCTCGGCGCGCCGAACACTCCGCGGCGTACCGCTTCCTCGGTAGTGGCCTTGAGTACGTCCTTCACTTCCTGCTCAGCCGTCAGCGCCAGCAACGCCTGCGGCTCGAAGCCAGCCTCGGCCAGCACCTTGCCCAGCACCGCCAGATCCCCCAGGTTCTGCCCGTCCACCCAGAGGGCACGGAAAATGGTGGTGATGAAGGCCTCGAAACGCTCCGGCATGCGCAGCTGCACGGCCACCGCGCCACGCATCAGGCCCAGGGTGTTGATCGGGAAGTGCGGGTTGAACTGCATCGGCACCCCGTAGCGACGGGCGAAGCGCTGCAGATCCTGGATCATGAAGCGGCCCTTGCTGGGGATGGTGATAGGCGAGGCATTGCCGGTGGCCTGGAACACGCCACCGAGCAGCATCGGCTTGTAGATCAGCGCGGCCCCCTGCTCGGCGCACAGCGCCGGTAGCTGAGTCCAGGCCAGGTAGGTGGCCGGGCTGCCGAAGTCGAAGTAGAACTCGACGGATTTGCTCATAAGGGTTTCTCGCTTTTTGTTGTTTGGGACACTCAGACGCTGCACGACTGAGCGAGCGGCGGGTCAGGCAAGGCGGCCGGCTGGGGAAAAAGCGCAGTTGGCTGTAGCCAATGAGCATTTTTCACCAGCCGGCCAACGCCGCATCACCCCCGCGCAGCCAGTCGTTACCACTTTTCCATCCAGGGGCGCAGATCCAGCTCAAATGTCCAGGCATCACGCGGCTGGGCATGCAGGAACCAGTAACTGTCGGCGATATGCTCGGGGTTGAGGATGCCGTCCTGCTCCTTGCGCGCATACATGTCCGGGAAGGTATCGCGGATAAAGGCGGTGTCGATGGCGCCATCCACCACCACGTGGCCGACATGGATGTTCCGCGGCCCCAGCTCGCGCGCCATGCTCTGCGCCAGGGCGCGGATGCCGTGCTTGGCGCCGGCGAAGGCGGCGAAGTGCGAGGCGCCGCGCAGGCCGGCGGTGGCGCCGGTGAACAGGATGGTGCCGCGTCCGCGGGTGACCATGCGCCGCGCCACCGCCTGAGCGGTGAGGAAGCCGGCGAAGCAGGCCATCTCCCAGATCTTGAAGTACTTGCGCGCGGTCTCCTCGAGGATGCTGCACGGCACGTTGGCGCCGATATTGAAGACGAACGCCTCGATCGGCCCGATGCTGCTCTCGATCTGCTCGACCAGGGCCGCCACCTCCTCTTCCTTGCGCGCGTCGGAGGCGAAACCGTAGGCCTCGCCACCCGCGGCGCGGATCTCGTCGACCAGCGGCTGCAGCTTGTCGGCGCTGCGCCGGGTCACACAGGCGATGTAACCCTCGCGGGCGAAACGCTTGGCGATGGCGCCACCGGTGGCATCGCCGGCGCCGATCACCAGCACCACTTTCTTGTCGTTGCTTTGCGTGCTCATGCTGCTTGCCTCTCTTTACTAAACGGTCGTTAGCTAAACGAACGTTATGCTACGCTCTGCTCATCGTCAAGCGCTGCCATTGCGGAGACCCTATGCGCTACTCGAGCAACCACAAGGCCGAAACCCGCGAACGCCTGCTGCAGAGCAGCGGCGCCATCGCCAAGCATGGCGGTTTCGCCAGCACCGGAGTGGACGGCCTGATGAAGGCCATCGGCCTCAGCGGCGGCGCCTTCTACAGCCACTTCCCGTCCAAGGATGCGCTGTTCGCCGCCATCGTCGAGCGCGAGCTGAGCCACAGCCTGCAACTGCTCGGCGACAACGCGGAGAACAGCCGCGCCAAGCTGCAGCACTGCCTGGACATCTACCTGAGCATGGCCCATGTGCAGCAGCCGGACAGCGGCTGCGCGATTCCCAGCCTGGGCGCCGAGATCGCCCGCGCCGACCTCGCCGTGCGCGAGCAGGCCGAACACTGGCTGGTGCGCCTGCAGCAGGCCTGGAGCGGCGTACTGGGCAGCGCCGACCTGGCCTGGGCGATCCTCGCCCAGTGCGTGGGCGCCCTAGTGGTGGCGCGCATGCTGGCCACGCCGCAGCGCCAGGAAGAAGTACTGGGCGCCAGCAAGGCGCTGCTGGCGGAGTCTCTCGCACGCTGCGATGAAACGCCGAAAGTAGCGAAATAGAGCCTTCCCTATCGCCAACCCTAGCGCCCGCGGGCTAACCTGACGAAGTGCCAGGCCCTTCGTCGGGCCGGCCTGGCCAGACGTCCGGCAATCCGTAGACTGTGCGCCGCCATTTACCCAGCGCCACTATTTCGCCATCACCCAGAGGTTTCCATGTCCGCCCCGGCTGCCGCACCCCAAGTCCTCATAGCCGAGGCCAACCCCTGGATTGCCGATCTGCTGGCCCAGTTGGTGCTCGATGCCCGCAGCGACGCACAGGTGCTCAAGGTCGACGACGGCAGCGCCGCCCTGGCGCGCTGCCGCCGCCAGCTGCCGGATCTGGTGATCGCCGACGGCGAACTGGGCGGGCTCGACGGCATCGAGCTGCTGCGCCAGCTGCGCCGCCATCCGCGCACCCCGGCTCTGCCCTATATCCTGATCAGCAACCGCGTCGACGCCAGCAGTGTGCGTGCGGCATTGCCGCTGGCCCCCACCGCCTACCTGGCCAAGCCGTTCAATGCCGAACACCTGCGCCAACGCCTGCAGACCCTGCTGGGCAACGCCACGGCAGCGCCGGCGTGCCCGCCGCCCCTGCTGGTCGACAGCCTCGAGCATTATCTCGACAGCGTGCGCGAGGAAGGCCAGGGCGCACCGCTGCTGGCCGATGTGCGCAGCGCCGTGAGCCGTAGTCTGCAGGCCAGCGAAACCGACCTGGGCGAGCTGGCCAGCGAGTTCGCCCGCGACCCGCAGATCACCGCGCGCCTGATCGCCGTGGCCAACAGCGCCGGCGAACAGCGCAGCGGCGCCTGCCAGACCCTGTCCCAGGCCCTGCAGCGTCTGGGCGTGGCGCGCAGCCTGAACCTGGTGCTGGGCCTGGCCATCCAGCGCAATGCTCTGCTGCAGGATCCGCGCTTGGCCGAGCTGGCCAGCCACACCGGCGAGCAGGCCCAGCGCAGCGCCGAGCTGGCTCACTGGCTGGCCGCCCAGCTGCGCCTGGACAACGAGCTGTGCTACACCGCCGGCCTGTTGCATAACATCGGCGAGCTGGCCCTGCTACGCAGCCTGCAGGACTGGCAGAACGCCGGTGGTGAGCTGAGCAACGAACAGATCGACAGCACCCTGCGCCGCCGCGCCGCCGGTTTCGGCTCGGCCCTGCGCATCCGCTGGCGCCTGCCGTTCGGCCTGCGCGAACTGATCGCCGCCTACTACGCCTTGGGCAGCGGGGTGTTCTCCCGCGAGGCGCTGGTGCTCAACCTGTGCGCCGAGCTGCTCGCCCTGCCAGCCAATCAAGCCCCGCAGAGCCTGCAGGACTGCCGCAGCGCGCGCCTGCTGCGCCTGCCGCCGAACCTCCTTGAACACCTGCCAGCGCGCCTGCTGCAGCCGGCCTGATCAGTCGAGCATGCCGGCGGCCTGGCGCAACAGCTGCAGGTCTAGGATCTCGATCTCGCCATAGGTCAGGCGCAGGGCGCCACGCGCCTGCAACTCCTTGAGGATCTGGTTGGTGGTCTGCCGCGACAGCGCCAGCATCAGCGCCAGCTGCTCCTGGGCCAGGTGCAGGCTGCGCCGCTCGCCGGTCTCGCCGTAGCCTTCGGCCATCAGCAGCAGGCGCCGGGCCAGGCGCGGCGCGGCCGGCAGCAGGCTCATGTCCTCCAGGGCGATAAACGCCAGGCGCAGCTTCTGGCTCATCAGCAAGGCAAACTCGCGCCAGTAGCGCGGCTCGCGCTCGAGCAGGGCCAGCAGGCTGGTCTGGGGAATCTGCAGCAGCCGGGTGGCGCCCTCGGCATAGGCGTCATGGGTGCGCGGCTGGCCGTCGAACAGGGAAATCTCGCCAAACCAGTACGGCGCCTCGACCAGGGTCAGCAGCGCCTCCTTGCCGTCACGGCTCACCGCGCCCACGCGAATCGCCCCCTCCAGCACCGCATACAGGCCGCAGGGCGGATCGCCGCGGCAGAACAGGCGCTGGCCGGGTTCCAGCTGGCGCTGGCAAGCGCTTTCCAGCAGGGCGTCCTGCAGTGCCGGCGGCAGGTTGCTGAACCAGTGGCCGGTCAGCAGCAGCGCACGCGGGGTCTCGGGGTCGGTCATCGGATCTCCGGGGTTTGTCGCCTAGCTGACAGAGCCTGGCGGATAACTGCAGCCATTATCGACCACATCACCAGAGCCATGAGGAGTAGGCCCGTGAAAACCCTCGTCGATCAACTCAGCCAGTATGCGGAGTACCACCGCGACCGGCGCAATATCTTCAGCCACTTCATCGGTATCCCGCTGATCGTGGTGGCCGTCGCCGTGCTGCTGTCGCGCCCGGGCCTGGAAGTCGCCGGCCTGTGGCTGTCGCCGGCCTTGCTCACCGCGCTGGCTGCCGGGATCTACTACCTGCGCCTGGATCTGCGCTTCGGCCTGCTGATGGCCGCGCTGCTGGCCCTGAGCCTGTGGGCTGGCGCACTGCTGGCGGTCGAGAGCACCCTGGTCTGGTTGAGCAGCGGGCTGGGCCTGTTCGTGGTCGGCTGGATCATCCAGTTCATCGGCCACTACTACGAGGGGCGCAAGCCGGCCTTCGTCGACGACCTGATGGGCCTGGTGATCGGCCCGCTGTTCGTGGTCGCCGAACTGGCCTTCCTCCTTGGCCTGCGCGACGAAGTGCGCGAAGCCGTGGAAAAACGCGCCGGCCCCACCTGTATCCGCGAGAAAAAGGCCCTGGCCTGACCGTTCAGGCAGATTTCGGCTGCGTACACGCAGCCGAAATCCCCCTTGCCCCTCGGCAATCCCGCGGCGCAGAGCGCTGCGCCCCTTCAGTAGTACGTTTCCCGCACTACTACATAACTCCCGTTTATAGCCGCCCATTGCCCTGCGGCTGAGCAAAAACCTCCCGTTCACGCGCCATGGGCGCCCGCCAAACCTCAGCGCAATCGACGAATGGTCATTCAGCAAAGCTATGACTGGCGCGGCCCCGAGCGCCTTTTTCACGGGTCTGGCCCAGCAAATCCGGCGCTTTGCGGCGAAAAACAAAAATCATCGGTCTTGTTGTGACTTGTAGTTATTAATCAGTCTGACTCCAGAACTTCTTGATGGGCTCGTCGTTCGCCTGCAAAATGCCGCGCCCCGCCACTTTTCGTGCGGGATTGTGCTGATCCGCCCTCGCCAGTGCGCCATCCGTAGTGCGCTGGTTCATTAAAAAGATCACGCAGGAGAATTGAAGTGCACATCGGTGTTCCTCTCGAGACCCATGCCGGCGAGACGCGGGTTGCCGCTACTCCCGAAACCATCAAGAAGCTGATCGGCCAAGGCCATCAGGTGACCGTCCAGGCCGGTGCCGGCGTCAGCGCCAGCATCCCGGACAGCGCCTATGTCGCCGTCGGTGCAGCGATTGGCAACGAGGCCGCCGCCTTCGGCGCCGACCTGGTGCTGAAAGTGGTCGCCCCGACCGACGCCGAACTGGCCCACATGAAATCCGGCGCCGTGCTGGTTGGCATGCTCAACCCGTTCAGCAACGAGACCATCGCGCGCATGAACGCTCGCGGCATCACTGCCTTCGCCCTGGAGGCCGCCCCGCGCACCTCCCGCGCGCAGAGCCTGGACGTGCTGTCGTCGCAAGCCAACATCGCCGGCTACAAGGCCGTGATGCTCGCCGCCAACCACTATCCGCGCTTCATGCCCATGCTGATGACCGCTGCCGGTACCGTGAAGGCCGCACGCGTGCTGATCCTCGGTGCTGGCGTTGCCGGCCTGCAGGCCATCGCCACGGCCAAGCGCCTGGGTGCGGTGATCGAGGCCTCGGACGTGCGTCCGGCGGTGAAGGAACAGATCGAGTCGCTCGGCGCCAAGTTCGTCGACGTACCGTTCGAGACCGATGAAGAGCGCGAGTGCGCCCAGGGCGTTGGCGGCTATGCCCGTCCGATGCCGGCCTCGTGGATGGAGCGTCAGGCCAAGGCCGTGCACGAGAAGGCCAAGCAGGCCGATATCGTCATCACCACCGCACTGATCCCGGGCCGCAAGGCGCCGACCCTGCTGCACGAGGCCACCGTTGCCGAGATGAAGCCGGGCTCCGTGGTCATCGACCTGGCTGCAGCGCAAGGCGGCAACTGCCCGCTGACCGAAGCCGACCAGGTGGTAGTCAAGCATGGCGTGACCATCGTCGGCCACAGCAACCTGGCGGCCCTGGTGCCGGCAGACGCTTCGGCCCTGTATGCGCGCAACCTGCTGGACTTCCTCAAGCTGGTGATCGACGCCGAAGGCAAGTTCCACCTCAACCTCGAAGACGACATCGTCGCCGCGTGCCTGATGTGCCGCGACGGTGAAGTCGTGCGCAAGAACGGATAAGGAGCCAGACAATGGAAGACATGCTGATCTCCCACGGCATCTACAACCTGATCATCTTCGTGCTGGCCATCTACGTTGGCTACCACGTGGTGTGGAACGTGACTCCGGCCCTGCACACCCCGCTGATGGCGGTGACCAACGCGATTTCCGCGATCGTCATCGTCGGCGCCATGCTGGCCGCCGCCCTGACCGTGACCCCGCTGGGCAAGTTCATGGGCACCGCGGCCGTGGCCCTGGCCGCGGTCAACGTGTTCGGTGGCTTCCTGGTCACCCGGCGCATGCTGGAAATGTTCAAGAAAAAGGCGCCTAAAGCGCAGGCGGAGAAACACTGATGAGCATGAACCTGATCACTGTTCTCTACCTGGTTGCCTCGATCTGCTTCATCCAGGCACTCAAGGGTCTGTCGCACCCGACCTCGTCGCGCCAGGGCAACGCCTTCGGCATGATCGGCATGGCCATCGCCGTGGTCACCACCGTGTTCCTGGTGTTCAAGCTGGGCGCGGAAATGGCCGAAGGCGGCGCTGCCAAGGGCCTGGGCTTCGTCCTGGTCGGCCTGCTGCTGGGCGGTACCGCTGGCTCGATCATGGCCAAGCGCGTGGAAATGACCAAGATGCCGGAGCTAGTGGCCTTCATGCACAGCATGATCGGTCTGGCCGCGGTCTTTATCGCCATCGCGGCGGTCGTTGAGCCGCAATCGCTGGGTATCGTCGCCAACCTGGGTGACGCCATCCCTGCCGGTAACCGCCTGGAACTGTTCCTCGGCGCAGCCATCGGTGCCATCACCTTCTCCGGTTCGGTGATCGCCTTCGGCAAGCTGTCGGGCAAGTACAAGTTCCGCCTGTTCCAGGGCGCACCTGTGCAGTTCAAGGGCCAGCACCTGTTCAACCTGCTGGTCGGCCTGACCATCGTCGGCCTGGGCCTGGTGTTCGTCTTCACCGGCAACCTGCAAGCCTTCGCCATCATGCTGGCCCTGGCCTTCGTCATCGGCGTGCTGATCATCATCCCGATCGGCGGTGCCGACATGCCGGTCGTGGTGTCGATGCTCAACAGCTACTCGGGCTGGGCGGCGGCCGGTATCGGCTTCTCGCTGAACAACTCGATGCTGATCATCGCAGGCTCCCTGGTGGGCTCGTCCGGCGCCATCCTCTCGTACATCATGTGCAAGGCGATGAACCGCTCGTTCTTCAACGTGATCCTCGGTGGCTTCGGTGGTGCGGCTGAAGAAGCCGGCCCGGCTGGCGCCAAAGAGGCCCGCCCGGTGAAGTCCGGCTCGTCCGACGACGCCGCCTTCCTGCTGACCAACGCCGACACCGTGATCATCGTTCCGGGCTACGGCCTGGCAGTGGCCCGTGCCCAGCACGCGCTGATGGAGCTGGCCGAGAAGCTGACCCATCGCGGCGTCACCGTGAAGTACGCGATCCACCCGGTTGCCGGTCGTATGCCTGGCCACATGAACGTCCTGCTGGCCGAGGCCGAAGTGCCTTACGAGCAGGTGTTCGAGATGGAAGACATCAACTCCGAGTTCGGCCAGGCCGACGTGGTACTGGTGCTAGGCGCCAACGACGTGGTCAACCCGGCCGCGAAGAACGATCCGAAGTCGCCGATCGCCGGCATGCCGATCCTCGAGGCCTACAAAGCCAAGACCGTGATCGTCAACAAGCGCTCGATGGCCAGCGGCTACGCCGGCCTGGACAACGAACTGTTCTACCTGGACAAAACCATGATGGTCTTCGGCGACGCCAAGAAAGTCATCGAAGATATGGTCAAGGCCGTCGACTAAGACGCCTTGCTCCAGTCACAAAAAACCCGGCCTTGAGCCGGGTTTTTTGTAAGTGCCTCCCGGACCGGAAAGCTGGATTGACTTGGCACCTCATCAGCCTGACCATCGCGAGCGAACTTCAGCGAGAGACGCCAATGGCTACCTGCATCATCCATATTGGCATGCACAAAACCGGCAGCACCTCCATTCAGCACTCGCTGGACGGATTTCAGGATGAACGCTTCAGCTTTGCCAGCCTGGGCAACAGCCCAAACCACAGCTATGCGGTGTATGACCTGTTTACCCGAGACGGTGAGCGAGGATTCTTCGACGCCGCACCACAAGCGCAGGTGATCGAGGCACACGAGCGGCAACTGCGGCAGGCCATCGCAGACACTGGGCAACGCGACCTGATCATCTCCGGCGAGCAGATCAGCTCCATGCATCCGAACGCCATCAAGCGTTTGCACGACTTCCTGGCTACGCACTTCGAGACCCTGCGTGTCGTCAGCTACGTACGCCCTCCCGCATCCTATCTTGCCAGCGCCTTCCAGCAGCGCCTAAAGAAACGCAATCCGACCTTTGAGCCACTGCGCCTGTACAGATCCTACAGAGACACCTTTGGCAAGTTCGACGAGATATTTGGCGCAGAACAGGTCACGCTCTGGAAGTTCGAACCGAGTATCCTGCATAACCGCTGCGCGGTCTCCGACTTCTGCCAGCGCCTGGCAATAGCACTGCCCAGCGCGCGCATCCGAACGGAAAACGAATCACTGTCGAGGCAGCTCGTAGGCCTCCTCTACGTCTACCGAAAATATGCCCCGCAATTGGCCGAGTCACTGCAGATAGAAGAAGTGGAGGCGCTCAATCGCAGACTCTTGACGACCTGGAGCGACAGATTCGCACTGTCACCGGAACTGACCCAAGCCATACACCAGCACTTCGCCGAGGACATTGGCTGGATGGAAGACCGTCTGGGCCAGTCGCTGCAAGAGCAGCCGAGAAGCACCCCCTATGCCGTCAACAGTGAAGCCGACCTAATTCACACCGCAGGAGAGACCCTCGAAGAGCTCTGCGACCTGATCGGCCAACCTCGCCCACAAGCCCCGCACCAGCTCGCGCCGGAAGCCGCGGCCCAGCTGTTTCACCAGCTACGCAGTCCCGGGGGCGAGCCACAGACGCCGCCCCCACGCAGCAGTCGAAATCGCCTAACGAACGCGGCCCAGCGCCTGCTCAAGCGGCTCTCATAAGCACCTCAGCCCCCCGGGCAGAGTGCAGTTCGCAGGTCGTCCGCATCGTACCCAGGCCGAGCGGGTAGCAGGTACTTGCCCATCACCCGGGGCCGGGGAATGTCCCCCGCAAAGGGCTTGCTGCCATCGGCCGCAGCACCTATGGCCGTGGCATTTGTCAGAACCTTCTCGTCTTGCGGGCGACTCAAGAGCTGCGCACTGTCGAGCACCAGGTCACCGTTCAGCATTACGCTGGTTCTGCTGGACGCCTCTTTGCGAAATGGCATCGTCACCGCCGGTCGAATATTGATACTGACAATCAGGCTGTTGCATGAGCGATCGAGACGCAACGCAGGACTGACAATCTCCGTCCCCGCATAACGCAGCAACAGCCGGCCGGCCGCATCCAGGCGCAGACTCCAGACTTCCGGCTGATCCAGCAGGACCTCCTCGCGTGCCGAGGCAGACCACACCGGCAAAGCCAGGCCGATCGCATAACCCGCGAAAATAGGCGCTCTCTGCAGATCTCGGCCCTCGAGCCTGGCAGGCCGACCATCGGCCGAAGGCGTCCAGCTCAGCGGCACCGCTCGGGCAGCGGCCTCCCAAGCGACCAGACGACGCTCTAGCTCCGCCGCAGGCAGGTAATCGTGCCCCTGCTGCATGCGTGGCCCGGCGTGGCCAATAGGAGGGGACATGGGCTCGGCCACGACCTGCGTTTTGCCAGCCTGAAAGTAGGTCTGTCGTGACAGCATATCGTGCAGCCCATAGGCCATGTCGGCAGCCCCTGCCTCGGATGCCCACAGTAGTTGCGCGGGATCATTCGGCGCCCGACCATCAAGCATCGGCTTGAGACTGCGACCATCCAGATCGCCCGGGGCCGCGCCGCCGACCAACGCCATCAGCGTGGGATACAGATCCTTGAGGCTGGACACTGCCAGCAGGTCAGCATTCTCGTATCGCTTCGGCCATGACAGCAGCAGGGGAGCACGTACGCCCCCTTCGCGGTAAGTGAGCTTGTTGCCAGCAAAGGGGAAATTGTTATCCCTGACCCGATTCACACCACCGTTGTCGCTCGCGAACACCACAATCGTGTTGTCCTCCAACCCCCGCTCACGCAACACAGCCAATAGCCTCTCGACGTTATGGTCGAGCTGCTTGAGCACTGCGAGATAGCGTCCCTCGGGTGTATCTGGAAACTGCCGGCGGAACTCCGGAGTCGGCTGGTACGGCGTGTGAGGTGCGAATAGCCAGAGGTTGATGAACCAGGGCTCGGAGCCGGCGCCGCGAATCAGCTCGATCGCCTTGTCGGTCAGCAGATCATCGACATTGCCCTCATACTGCCTAGGAGGCCTCCCATCTTCCTGCAGCCAGGGATTGGTATGGGTGGGCCTCTGTCTGACGAGCCGCCCATCGGCAGCCGGGCCGCGCAACATGAATTGATTGAGGAAGCCCAACCAGTAATCGAAGCCCTGCGCCCCCGGCTGGATTTTCCGGTATTCAAGAGCCTCGCCGACATGCCACTTACCCAGGTGACTGGTCCGGTAACCCAGCCCCTGAAGCGCCTCAGGCAGGGTCAGCAGATCGCTCGGCAGACCCGCACCGGCTGGCTGGAAGCCCACCGCAACGGGGTCGCGCCCCGAGAGTAGCGCCGCGCGACTGGCCGAGCAGGTGCTGTCGGTATAGTGCTGCCGAAAGCGCACCGAGCGCCGGCTGAGGCTGTCCAGCGTCGGCGTGGGGGCCTGCCCGTCGCCCCAGCTGGCGATGTCATTGTTACCGAGGTCGTCCGCCAGGATGAGGAGAATGTTGGGGCGCTGATCCACGGCATTTGCCGATCCGGCGTCACAACCGGCAAGCAACATGAGCGCGTTCAACAGCAACAGGCCGTAAGCTTTTTTCAACAGGAGGGGCAAGGGATCATCCTGAACATTTGAGGAGTCGGCAGCCTTACTGGCGCAATGAAGTTGACGCATATCATTGCCGTCTGACCACACCCTGCGCACAATGCAACCAGCGGGCAGAATCGCACTATACAGCGCAGCAAGGTGACGCCCCAAACGACTCCCAACCCAAGGCACTGAACAAACACTGGATCTCGACCCCTTGAAAAATCTCATTGACACACTGCTCGGTGACAGCCCACAAGCACTACATGGCGTCGACTATTCCACCCTGGTGGACTTCCCCAGAATTACCGAGCTGTTCATTTCTAAACGTGGGGAATACACGAGCAGCCAGCCGTTTCCGCATGCTGTCATTGACGACTTCCTGCCTGAGTCGACCCTCCAGCTCCTGCTCGATCAGTACCCTCTGGATCAGGATCGCAAGGAGTGGATTCATAGCGCGCCCAACCTTCGCGAAGTTCAAACCGAGAAGCGGCATTTACGCGACGTGCTGGCAATGCCAAAAGTCTATCGCGAGCTGATCTGGGAGCTTGGCTCCAGTCACTTTCTGGACGCGCTCACCATGCTCAGTGGCATTCGCCGCCTGATTTCCGACCCTGAACTGCAGGGTGCAGGCATCCATCAGATCTCCCGTGGCGGATTCCTCAAGATTCACGCCGACTTCAGCACCCACCGCAAGTTCGACCTCGCCCGGCGCATCAACTTCCTACTTTACCTCAATCCCGATTGGCAGGAGAGTTGGGGCGGCCACCTCGAACTATGGGATCAGGACATGCAGGGGCCGCCAGTGCGCATCCTGCCGAAACTAAACCGCTGTGTGATCTTCAGCACCACGGCAAACTCCTTTCATGGCCACCCCTACCCACTACAGTGCCCCGACGGCGTTCACCGCAAATCGATCGCCCTGTACTATTACACCAACGGACGCCCCGACGGTGAGGCGGAACCTACCTTTGCCACGACCTGGCGAGAAGTCCCTAGCTCTTATCAGCAGTCGAGCTGATTACTATCAGAACAGCTCTGCCAGCCCTCTAACAACAAGTAAATAATCCATGCCACAGAAGCGACTTGTCGTACTTGATGACTTCAGAGCTATTGCTATCACCTTGGTGGTTGCCATGCACGGCTTTACGACGTTCTTTCCGCGCATCGAAACCAGCAACAATCCACTATTTATCCCGCTGCTCTCTGGCGCTACCGGCGTCACCTTATTCTTCATCCTCAGCGGTTTCTTGGTAACACGCCCCTTTATCGAGGCAGAGCTGCGTGGTGAGACCGTGAGCCTGAAAGGCTACGCACTTCAACGCGCCCTTAGAATATTGCCGCTCTACTATCTCGCAGTATTGATTGCCTCACTCGCCACAGGCAACACCAGCAAGATCATCCCTGCACTGTTGTTCAACGCCAAAGGTTATGACTTCGCACAATACAGCACTGTCTGGTGGAGCCTGATCGTCGAAGTTCACTTCTACCTCCTAGTTCCGCTGCTTTATTTGGCCTGCAAGCAAACCAATCGGAACCTGCTGCTTTCCGTACTCATGCTGGGCTGGGGCACATTCTACGGTGCGTATGCACTCAACTTGCTGCCTTTTAGTCTGCAAACCAGAATGCAGCTAGGAATAAGTCTACTTTGCCAGCTACATGCGTTCTTGGTCGGCTTCTTGCTGTCGATCTTGTATTCCAAGAAGGTTTTCTTCGAAAAACGTACTCTTGCCCTAGCCTCGACGCTGGTATCAAGCACCGTGCTTGTGGTCGTTCTGATGCCGCGCATGGGAAACGCAATAGGATTTCATGCCAAATTCCCGCTACATGCCCTGGCCGAGTCGATTCTCTGGGGGGTGACGCTGTATAGCTGCATTGTTCTCGGGAGAAGCCTCTTAGGGGCTGCCGGCCGTTTTCTGGCAAGAGTTTCGTACTCGCTCTACTTGGTGCACATGCCAGTGTTCTACGCCTTTTTCATCTGGCATAAGGCACAGCCACCAGAAACAACAATAGCTCCCGCACTGGCGCTGCTGCTCGCCACTGCCGGTGCCACGCTCCTATCGGCCGCGACCTATCAACTGGTGGAGAAACCCCTCCTCGCGCTGAAGGATCGTCTTAAACGACAGCAACCGGGTCGATCAGAAGAGCAATGGGGCAACAGCTGAACTCACGATGGCTACACCGGCAGAGCTCGTTGTTGATCGGAGTAGGTGGATAGCTTCGACTTCAATCGCAGCATGGGCACCTCGAACCACCGATAGAGAACAAAAGACAGTGTCCAGATCAACACAAAACTGCACGTTACTATCAGAACATTACTCAGAGCCCCTACTGGCAGGGGAAGACTTTCCTGATGCACCTTGAACCAACTAACCAGATAGAACTGGACCGGAACATGCACCAGATAAATCGAATAGGACAACATGCCGAAATGACTCAAGAGACGATTGTGCAGAATCACCTTGAGCGAAGAGTTCCAAGCCACACAGCAAAGCAATAACCCACTCCAGAGCATCGCTTCGATGTTGTAGTAAAGCGGCAGACTCCTCTGAGCCTCCACTATGCCCAGTTGTGAATGCAGGCTGAGCTGGTGGAACAACACCCACAACAACAGCAGCAGCAGCCCCACCAACCATTGCCGACTCACCAGTTGACGATACAGCGCAGAGGCATGGAGTCCTGCACAGCAGGCACCTAGCACGAATGCCAGGCCACGCCCAAAGACCGACGCCTGAAGGATCCAGTTCTGTGGATTGGCCAACCAGCGCGGCTGCTGGAAAAAGTAGACATGCACGGCGAACCAGGTCAGCAACCCCAGCCCAATCACCCACCGCCCTACACGGTAGCGCAGAAGCAACATCAGCCAGGGTAGCAGCAGGTAGAACTGCATTTCCGTACACAGCGACCACCACGGCACACTGAACGGAAACAGCGAAAACCCAACGTGGATAAAGGAAAACGCCTTCATCGCCCCCTGAGTGTTACCAGTCACCCACCAGCCCAGCACCACGAACAGGTAATAGAGGGGGAGCACCCGCAGCACCCTGGCGATGTAGAACCGCTTGATGTCGACGGCAGCGCCTCCGCGCACTGACGCAATGAAGGGCTGGCTGAGCAGGAACCCGCTGAGGACAAAAAACAAGGTCACCCCGGTATGCCCCGAGGCCACGACCTGCAACCACACTGGCGCATCACTCAGCAACGGCTCGGTGCCGCCGGTAATGATGCCGAAATAGTGGAAGGCGACCACCAGAAGAATCGCCCAGCCACGCAACGACTCCAGCTCTGGGATGTACTGGCCGGGTTGTCGCAACCCGGCCATGCCAGGGGTATGGCTCACTGGCGCCCCTTAACTCAGGAAGCCGCTACAGCAGGCTTGCCCTGGCCCAGGCGCTTGATCTTACGGTTGTTCTCCAGATGCTTGCTGGCATGCACATAGAATGCGCGCAGAGCCGACGCCGATACTTCGGACTCACCGGAGAACAGCAGCTTCAACAGCTCGGGGTCGTTGCTACGGTCGCCGCCGGCCTTACGCAGCACACCCAGGCCAAAGCCATGGTTGAAGGTGAAGGTCTCGTACTGACCACGGATTTCATCCCAGAATTTCCAGGCACCGAAATCCTGCACACGCGCTTGCACGTCATGGAACAGGATGATGCCGCCCGGCTTCACCTTGGGATACCAGGTGGCGAAGTCCTCGCTGACCGCTTCGTAAGTGTGGAAGCCGTCGATGTGCAGCAGGTCGATGGTGTCTTCGCTGAAATGCCGCAGGGCGTCTTGGAAGAACATCCGCATCAAGTAGGAAAAACCGTGGTAGTGCTGACGGTTGTGATCGTTGACCATATTGAACACCGACTCGTCGTACTTGTCGGTGTGCTCATCACCCTCGAAGGTGTCCACCGCGTAGCACAGGGCATCGATCTCGCTCTCCTTGATCGCCTGGCAGAAGGTGAAGTAGGACAGCCCCTTGTGTGTCCCCAGCTCGACCAGCAGCTTGGGGCGAATCGCCGTGACCAGATCGTAGGCGAACGGAAGGTGGTCGACCCAGGTACTGAATACCATGTGCAGCGGTTCGAAGTGGCGAATCGACGGGGGCATATATACGCTGGTCATACACTCTTCCTCTTGGATCTTGTTGCTTTAGAAATAGGGGTTACAGCGCCTCGAAAGCTCAAGGCCGCCGCTTTTCGAAATCATCCACGAACATTTCGGCGACCTGGCCTTTGAAGCGCCGATGGCGCTTCATGCCCATTTCCGCTGAAGTTATCAGATAAGGGAGCGCCGGACCGCGCACCTTGCCCAGCAAGATCGGCTCAACCGCTGGAGAGCGAAAGTCATAGCCCAGCAGACGGCACAGTTGCGCATTCTGCTCCTTGAGCATCTCCTCGCGCCCCTCGACCTCCGAGGTGGTCACGCCGCCATGGAGCTGATGGAAGGAGCCTTCCCCCACCAGCATGAAGCTCTGCGTCCTTGGAGCGGTGGCCGCCTTGCGATAGATGAACAGGTTGAGACTGCCACCACCGGAAAGATTGAAGCGCTCATCGGCCTGGCCGATGTCACGGAAGATCTCTGCCGAGATGAACAGGCAGTTGCACTCCATGAAGGGATTGAAGAAGCCGCGCGGGTTGGCGCCACTCCAGCAGGCGATCTCGAACAGCCGGTAGCCGTCATTGAGCCAGTCGATGCTCTGCAGCAGCAGCTGTTCCTTTTCCTCGGTGTAACCCTTGCTGAGATGAAACTGCTGTTCATCCTCGCCCAGGTGATAACCAGGCACCACCACCATGGCATCACGCGTGATACGAAACGCCATCAGCGCATGCTGCACGACACCCGGTGATACCAGGCGCGCACCATCGATCATCAGACCGATGAACTGCCCCCGCGCCTGCGCATAACCGAAGTTGATGGCCGCAGCAGGGGAAACCCCGGACTCGTCGCGCAGAAAGTAGCGAAAATTCCCCGGCAAACGCTCCACGGCGGCCGCATCCATGTTTCTCCGGGAGCGATTCTCCACCACTATCACTTCGTACTCATCGCCCGTGACACCCTGCTGATACTCCGGGCTCAGGCTGAGCAGCGTATTCAACGCCTGTCGCGGCATGTCGTATGCGATAACGATGATTGACAGCAGGGGCTGACTCACTGCGGATCTACCTTGTCGAGGGAATAGCGAATGAAGCGAAAAACGCTGGGGTGCGGCGTCCCGAATAGCACCGGCGTCACATTCGGCGGATCCCGACGCTCACCACGAATAAGCTGGTCCTGCGCCTTGATCTGTTCGAACACTCTGTCGCGTTCTTCTTTAAGGGTGCCGGTGGTGACCCCACCATGGAACTGGTGGAAAGAGCCCTCACCAAACAACAGGTAGAACGGCGTATCCGGGCACTCGAGCACACGCTTGTACAGATCCAAGTTGGCCATGCCACCGCCAAAATCGTCGTAGCGCACGTCCATGCCGCCGATTGCCTTCCACTTGCGCACCGACATGGCGATGAAGTTGCTTTCGTAGTTCGAGCGGAAGAAACCGCCTTGGCAGGAGCCACTGAGCACCGCAATGTCGAACAACTTGTAGCCATCGTGGGGCCACTCGATGCTGCGCAACAACTTGGCTTCGGCCTTTTCGTCATAGCCTTCGTTAACCGCCACCTGCTGCAGCTTGTGACCGATGTGGTAGCCCGGTGCAGAAACCGCTGCTTGAGTCGACATGCGAAACGCATCAAGCGCCAACCTGACCACTCCGGGGGTCACCATTCGCGCCCCATCGATCATGATCGCCAGATGGCTGCCCGTGACCTGCTCAGCACCGAAATTGATGGCATTGACCGGTGAGCGCGTCGTCTCGTGGCGCAGGTGATAGCGCACATTGCCGGCGTACTGGATCGCACGACGCTCCCCCAGCAGGCGATCCGAGTGGTTTTCCACCACTATCACTTCGTAGTCGCTTTCGCTCACCCCTTGCTGATAGGCAGGGCTCAGCGAATAAAGCGTCTTCTCCGCCTGATCGGGCATCTTGTACACAATTAGCACGATCGAAAGCCTGGGGATACGATGGAAGATCGACATAGGTTCTCCCCTTAGCGAGCGCAGCGGCGCAATTCGCGATAGAGCCGATCCAGCTCCCTGGGAATGCGCTTGCGCTCATAGCCGTGATGCTTGAGCTCGGCGCTAAAGAAACGCTCAGTGCTTGGCGCCTGCAACCCCAGCTCGTCGAGCACGACATCCAGCTTGCGGTGCAATTGCGCCTCGGACTCGTCGAAGCACAGGATCGGGAAGGCTGACTGACGATAGAGCTTGAGCAGCCGCTGGTTGTAGGCGAGCCAGAGCGCAAAGCCTTGCTCTTCCGGCATGCCACCGCGCGCAGCCAGCGACTGGGCAACCGCTGTGGGGTGACGGAAGATGCCGACGAACTGCAGCTCCGGCAACAGCCGCTGCCAGCCCTCGACCAGCAGCAGGCTACGCGGATCCTTGAAGCCCCAGTGTGAAACGCCGGCATACCCCGCAATCAATTCGCGGGCCCGAGAGACCTCATCGGCCGTCCACTCGATCGCCTCGACCGGAGGCTTGTCCCAGGCATAACCGCAGCGCCCCAGGATCTCGTCGCTGAACTGAACAATATCGAGGTTTTCCCTGTTGCCCTTAAGGTTGTGCGGGTTCCAGGCGCTGATATTGCCAAGCTCGAGGCCGGCCTGCTGCAAAGAACCTGTCAGAAAACTGGTGCCACTGCGGTGCATCCCCACCACCATGACGGTCGCTCGCTCGGGGCGGGGCTTGGAGGCCTGAGGGCGAGCGAATAAAGATCGGATGAACCGCATGACACTCCCGTTGTTCTTATAAGGACTTGCACGACCATCTGGCAGCAAGTCACGACGCCACGCTGCAAACGTGATGAAAAAGGGCTGCATTGTGGTTAAATGGGCGCCCCTTTTCAATCGGCCTCTGTCGGGATGAACTACAAGGAAATTCTGCTGTACGGGGTATACAGCGACCTGCGCACCGAAGTTGCCAGGCGCTTCCTGGGCTTCCTCTGGTGGATCATCGATCCGGTTCTCTACATGGCCGCGTTCTACGTCGTGTTCGCCCTGGCCCTGCGCCAGGGTGGAACCGACTATGCGCCGTTCCTGCTGATTGGCATGGTGGTCTGGAAGTGGTTTGACAGCACGGTGCGCCAAGCCAGCGTGGCCATCGTCGGCAATGCGGCTCTGATTCAGCAGATCTACATCCCCAAAAGTCTACTTGTGCTCATTCAGATCTTTAGCAATGCATTCCGCTTCGCCATTGTTCTCGGGCTGCTGCTGGTTTTCCTGCTGGCGATAGGCAAACGTCCATCGCTGCACTGGCTCGCCCTGGTACCGGTGATCCTGACACAGCTATACCTGGTCACCGCCGTGGGGCTGCTGCTGTCCGGCATCATTCCACTAGCCCAGGACTTCAAGCAGGTGGTGGATAACCTCCTGATGGTGATGATGTTCCTGTCAGGCATCTTCTTCACATCCGAGCGCATGCCGGAGGCACTTCGCTTCGCCTTCGAGCTCAACCCCATGGTGGTGCTGATCCAGGCCTTCCGCAGCGTGCTTCTGCACAATCAGTGGCCGGACTTCGCACATCTTCTTTACGTGATCATGGTGGCTACGCCACTGCTAGTACTCGCCGTGCTGTTCATTCGCAAGAATGAACGGCGTTATCCCAAGCTGATGCTCTGAAGACCACCATGAGCGGAAAGAAAATTCTCGAAGCCAAGAACATTGGTATCTGTTACCGCCAGCGCGCTGGCTTCCTTCGCTATGACCACTACTGGGCCTTGAAGGACGTGAGCTTTACCCTGAATGCCGGCGAAACGCTGGGCGTGATAGGTGCCAATGGTGCCGGCAAAAGCACCCTGCTGCGCATGATTGCCGGTATCGTCGACCCTGATCACGGTGAGCTCTGGCGCGCACCGAACACCACAGCCAGTCTGCTGGCACTGAACGTTGGCTTGAAGAATGAACTTTCGGGCCGGGAGAACGCCATCATCAGCGGCCTCTTGCTGGGCATGAGCCTTGCCCACATCAAGTCCCTGCTGAATGACATCCACAAGTTCAGCGGCCTGGGCGAGTTCTTCGAGCGCCCGGTGGCCAGCTACTCCACGGGGATGCGTGCCCGGCTCGGTTTCGCGGTCGCCATTCACGCGGATCCTGACGTGCTGCTGATCGATGAGGTTCTGGGTGTCGGCGACCAGGCCTTCAAGGACAAGTCGCACCGCGCGATGAAGGAAAAGATCAACTCGAACAAGACCGTCGTCCTCGTTTCGCACAGCATGGATGCCATCCAGGCCCTATGTGACCGGGTTCTCTGGATCCACGAGGGCAAGAGCATCGTCTGCGACGAAGTGAACTACGTCACCAACGGCTACCTGGAAGCAGCGGGTATTGCCTACCGGGAAGAGCAGGAGCGACGGCAGGCAGCGCTCGAGCACAGCGAACCCTGAAACGTCGACCACTAAAATAATAATGGGCAGACAAGCCCAATGAGATACATATGAGCATTGAGTGCAAAAGGGTTCTGGTGGTTCTGGGCATGCATCGCAGCGGCACCAGTGCACTCACCCGCGGCCTGGAAGTTCTCGGCGCCGAGCTGGGCCAAAGCCTGATGCCGGCAGCCAAGGACAACAACGACAAGGGCTTCTTCGAAGATATCGACTTCCACGCCCTCAACTCCAGGCTGCTGGCCCATCTGGGCTCCGCCTGGGACAGGTTGGGCGCGCTTCCGGCGGAGTACCTGCAGCAGCCAGAGTTCGCGGCTCTGCTCGACGAGGCCGAACGCATCCTGGCGGAAAAGCTCGCCCAGGTTCAGTGCCTGGCGGTCAAGGACCCCCAGGCCTCGCTGCTGCTGCCATTCTGGCAACAGGTGTTCTCCCGCCTGGGCGTCAGGCCCCAGTACTTGATCTGCTTCCGCAACCCCCTCAGTGTGGCGGCCTCCCTGCGCAAGCGGGATGGCATTTACCCGGTGCGGGCCCAGCTGCTGTGGGCCAAGTACTCCCTGGCCGCGCTTCAGCATACCCTGGCTCTGGACTCCCTGGTCGTCGACTACGACAACCTCATGGAGAACCCTCAGGAGCAACTGCGCCGCATCGCCAGGAACCTCGATCTGCCCTCGCCGGATGCAGCCCCCGAAGCCCTGGCGGCCTTCAGCCAGGAGTTCCTCACCCAGGATCTACGCCATTCCCAGTTCAACGATGAACATCTGGCCGCACCGGGGGAGGTGCTGCAGATCGTTCGCGATCTCAATGCACTGCTGAAGGCCTCCGCGCGCCTGGACAGCGCTTCCGGCCAGGCATCCCTCGCAGCCGAATGCACGCGACTGGCTGCTGACGTGGCGACTCTCGAACCTGTTGCCCATGAACTGGATTTCCTGAGCAACCTAGAGACTCCGGAAGGCTTGCTTCGCGAGCGCGAGGAGCTACTCGCGCAGACAACGCGCCTTCTGGATGAATGCCAGGGTGCCTGGACAGAACATTCCAAGGTACTTGAGCAGCACTCCATAGCTCTTGAACAGTTGAATCGACTGCGCAGCCACCCGCTCTTGCGGGCGCTACGGATGCTCAAAAACTATCGAACCATCCCCAAGTTAATGGGCCGTGGTATTTCGCATACCTCCCGTATAGTTTGGCAGCGTTTACCAGGCTCGATCGCTCATAAGAACCGGGCCAAGGACGTGCTGTTCCGCCATACCGGGAGCCTGTTCCAGCAGACTCGGGCCTATCAGAACTGGTTGCATACCAATGGCCAGCAAAGCCCCCAGATAGATAGCGTGAAGATCGACTGGCTGAACGAGCCCATCCAGCAGGTGAAACGACTGCACACCGAACTGCCCGCCCGGCAGGCGGCGCGACTGATTGCCTTCTACCTGCCGCAGTTTCACGCAATTGCCGAAAACGACGAATGGTGGGGCGAGGGCTTTACCGAATGGACCAACGTCAAGCCCGCCCAGCCCCACTACAGAGGCCACTATCAGCCCCATGTCCCCGGGGAACTCGGCTACTACAACCTGGACGACCCCGAGACGCAGAGACGCCAGGTTGAGCTGGCCAAGCTCTACGGCATTGCAGGGTTCTGCTTCTACTTCTACTGGTTCGGCGGCAAGCGCTTACTTGAGAAGCCGATCGAGAACTACCTGGCCAACCGCGACCTCGACCTGCCCTTCTGCCTGTGCTGGGCCAACGAGAACTGGAGCAGGCGCTGGGATGGGCTGGACGACCAGATCCTGATCGGCCAGAAGCATTCGACCGAAGACGACCTGGCCTTCATCTCCCACATCTCCGCCTATCTGCGCGACGATCGCTATATCCGCATCGATGGCAAGCCGCTGCTACTGGTCTACCGCCCGGGCGAACTGCCCGACGCCAAAGCCACAGCGGCGCGCTGGCGCAGCTGGTGTCGCGAGCATGGCGTGGGCGAAATCTATCTGGCCTACACCCAGTCCTTCGACAAAGCTCCGCCTTCACGCTATGGGTTCGACGCCGCCGTCGAGTTCCCGCCCAATGGCACCCAGCCCCAGGACGCAACCAACAGCATCCAGCCACTGCACGACAACTTCCTGGGCAAGGTCTACGACTGGCGTACCTACCTGAAACGTAGCGCCAAGCTGAGTCAGCCCAAGTACCCGCTGTTCCGGGGGGTATGCCCCTCGTGGGACAACACCGCGCGGCGCAAGGAGCGTGGCACGTCCTTCATCAACAGCTCGCCACGCGGCTATCAGGAGTGGCTGTTCAATGCCATCCGCGACACTGTGCGCAGGTTCCCCGCAGAGGACCAGCGACTGGTGTTCATCAACGCGTGGAATGAGTGGGCCGAGGGTGCCCATCTGGAACCCGACCAGCGCTATGGCTATGGCTTCCTAGAGGCGTCCCGGATGGCCGGCCTGCGCGCCGCGCTGCAAGTGCCACAAGGGCTCTCCAGCCAGCACCCGGGCATCGCAGTCGTCATCCATGCCTATTACCTGGACGTCTTCGAGGAAATCCTCGAGCACCTCCGGCAAGTCCGCCATATCCCACTCAAACTCTATATCTCGACGCCTGCTGGCCAGGGCGAAGACATCCATGCCCGTCTGGCGGACAGCAAGATCGACTACCACCTGCAGGAATTCCCCAACCATGGCCGCGACGTCCTGCCGTTCCTCAAGCTGCTGCCTCGGATCGTTGAAGATGGGTTCACAACTCTGGTCAAGATCCATACGAAAAAGTCGACCCACCGCCAGGATGGTGAAACCTGGCGCCGCGACTTGTATACCAAACTCCTGAATCCTCAGGCTCTCGCCGATGCCCTGGACGCTTTCGCTGGCGATCCCGGCCTGGGCATACTGGGACCGGCCGGCCATGTGGTGCCCATGAGCTTCTACTGGGGGTCCAATGCACTCGCGGTGGAGAAACTGGCCTGCAGGCTGGGTATCAGCCCGAGCGAGCTGAACCGGCACAGTTTCGTGGCAGGAACCATGTTCTTCGCCAGAACCAATGCACTACTGCCATTGTTGAACCTGGCTCTGTGCGATGACCACTTCGAGCCCGAAGCGGGCCAGGTCGATGGTACTTTTGCCCATGCGCTTGAGCGCGCCATCGCCATCAGCGCTCATGCTGCAGGACTCAAGCTGCGCAGTTGCGACGGCACCCCCAGCAACAAGCGTTATGCCTATGCAGATGCTTCGCTCTGAGGCTATCGAGATGACCTACGAGGGAGAGCCCACCATGGACGATGAGCTCCAGCAAGCACTAACCCCGGTCGCCCGACCGAATGCCAAAGCCTCGGCAGGCAGAGCGACCGTGGCGATTCTGCTCTCGACCTTCAACGGCGAAAAATTCCTGGCAGAACAACTAGAATCAATCGCCGCACAAACCTACCAAGACTGGATCATCATTGCATCCGACGATGGCTCACAGGACAGTACCCTGACCATCCTGGAGCACTATCGCCGCCGCTTCGGAGCTGATCGACTGTGCATCGTCAAAGGACCGGGAAAGGGCTTCGCCGCCAACTTCCTGTCGATGGCGACAGACACCTCGATCTCCACTGGTTTCTTCGCCTTCTGCGACCAAGACGATCTCTGGCATCCGGATAAGCTGGAGCGAGCACTTGCCTGGCTGGAGCAACAGCCCCCCGGAGCGGCCGCGCTCTATTGCACACGGACGCGCCTGGTCGATGAGAGGGGCAGCCCGCGGGGACTCTCGCCCCTCTTCGACAAGCAACCATCCTTCCGCAATGCCTTGGTACAGAGCCTCGCGGGAGGCAACACCATGGTCTTCAACCGTTGTACCCGCGATCTGCTGGCCAAGGCCGGCAACATCCCAGTGATCTCACACGACTGGTGGCTCTACATCCTGATCAGTGGCAATGATGGGCAGATCCGCTATGACCCCAAGCCGAGCATCGATTACCGCCAACACGGCAGCAACCTGATAGGTGCCAACTCGGGCATATCGGATCGACTCATCCGTATCCAGCGCATGTTGGCCGGCGATTTCCACCACTGGAACAGCGTCAACCTGAGCGCCCTGAAAACCCAGGTAGAAATGCTGACGGAAACCAATAGAATCGCCCTCCAGCGATTCGTCAAGGCGCGAACCGCCAGCCTGCCCATCAGGGTGCAGGCCATGATGCGCGCTGGAGTTTATCGGCAGACGCTGCTGGGCAACCTGGGCCTAGTCGTGGCGACGCTCCTTCGCAAGATCTGATCCACGCGCAGGATCACGCACAATCAGCATATCCGCAGGCTAGGCTCAGCCTGTGAGATGTCTCGCGGCTGTGCAGCCCTAGGCTTGAACTGCACCGGGTGATTCTCGTCCAATAGGACAATTCACGATCCCCTTGGAGCTAACATGCGCAAACTGCCCTACCTCCTGCTCACCACCACCCTCTGCCTGGGCGCCGCCAGTGTCCAGGCGCAGACCCTGGTGGCCACCAGCAACATCATCGTCCGCGCGCTGGATCGCAGCTTCGACTTCACCTCCGACACCACCACCTCGATCCGTGACATGAAGATCGTCCGCGCCGCCCGTGACGACGCCGCCAGTTTCGTCGCCAGCCAGGGCGAGATCCGTGGCGTGCAGCTGGAAGCCGCCTTCAGCACCCTGCGTGCGCGCCTGCCGGAAGCCCGCCAGGCCGATGACCAGGCCCTCGCCGAAGCCATCCTCGCCCTGTGATCCGCGCCACGCGCTGGCTGGCAGCCCTGGCGCTGCTGGCCAGTGCCAGCGCCCAGGCCGGCTTGCGCCTGAGCCTCGACGCCACGTCCCTCAGCCCCGCCGAACGCCGCGCCAGCCAGGCCCTGCTCGATCAGGCCAGCGCCGCCCTGCCGCCCAGCTTCATCCAGCGCCTCGACCGCGAGGTACAGGTCGACTGGTCGGACGACCTGCCCGGCAACGCCTACGGGCGCATCACCCGTCCCGACGGCCTGAGCCTCAATCGCAACCTGCTGCCCCGCCTGGTCGACCCCGTCCTGGCCGACGCCCCTTCCGGGCGCGCCCACGGCAGCCTGCGCCGTGAGCTGCTGGCCACCGTGCTGCATGAGCTGACCCACCTGTATGACCGCGCCCGCCTGTGGCCACACAGCGAACGCCTGCGGCTCGCGCGCTGCCAGGCCCAGGCCGCCAGCAGCGGCCCGGTCGGCCAGGCCGACGGCTGCCGCGGACAGAGCGCGCGACGCTTCACCCTGAGCGACGACCCGCAGCTGCTCGACCTGGCCGGCTGGCCGCAGGCGGTGGGCAAGCGCGGCCAGCGCGAAGCGGCCAACGGCCAGAATGGCCGCAGCCCCGACCTGTACGAGCTGAGCAACCCGCGCGAATTCGTCGCGGTGAATATGGAGTACTTCCTCCTCGACCCGGCCTACGCCTGCCGCCGCCCGGCCCTGCAGCGCTACCTGCGCCAGCACTTCGCCTGGCAGCCGGCTGCCCAGGCCGACTGCGCGGCCAGTTACGCCTACCTCAACGCCGGCCGCGACTTCGCCCGCCAGCCGCTCGGCCAGCTCGACCCCAAGCGCGTCTACGCGGTCGACTACTTGCTCGCCGAACCCAACCAGCAGTGGGCCAGCCGCTGGGGCCACAGCATGCTGCGCCTGGTCATCTGCGCCCCGGGGCGGCCGCTGGGGCCGGATTGCCGGCTGGATCTCGACCAGCACCTGGTGCTCTCCTACCGCGCCTTCGTCGGCGACGTGCAGCTGTCGAGCTGGGATGGCCTGACCGGCGCCTACCCGTCGCGCCTGTTCATCCTGCCGCTGGAGCAGGTGATCGAGGAGTACACCAAGGTCGAGCTGCGCGGCCTGGCCTCGGTGCCGCTGAAGCTGTCGCGCAGCGAGCTGGAACAGCTGGTCGAGCACGCCACCGAGCTGCACTGGAGCTACGACGGCGACTACTGGTTCCTGTCCAACAACTGCGCCGTGGAAACCCTCAAGCTGCTGCGCAGTGGTAGCGGCCGCAGCGAGCTGCAGAGCCTCGACAGCATCATGCCCAATGGCCTGCTGGCGATCCTCGCCGGGCGCGGCCTGGCCGACCTGAGCGTGCTCGCCGACCCGCGCGAGGCGCTGCGCCTGGGCTACCGCTTCGACTCCTACCGCGAGCGCTACCAGGCCATGTTCGGCGTACTGCGCCAGCGCCTGCCGGTGGCGCAGACGGATGTCGAAGACTGGCTGGCCCTGCCTGCCAGCCAGCGCCAGCCGTGGATCGCACGCGCCGACCTGCGCGCCAGCGCCGCCCTGCTACTGCTGGAACAGGCCGCCTTGCGCCGCCAGTTGCTGCTGGCCCAGGACGAGCTCAAGCGCCGCTACCTGGGCGCCCGCGCCAACCCACAGGACGGCCGTTTCGCCGCCGCCGACGACACCCTGCGACAGATCCTCGCCAACAGCGGCTTCCTCAGCCGCCCGGCGGAGCTGCTCGACACCGGCTATGGCCTGCCGCAAGCCGGCGAGTGGCAACGCCTGCAAGCCCAGAGCAGCGAGCGGCAAAAGGCCCTGCGCCGCCTCAGCGACGACCTCGACCAGGAAGTACGCCGCCTGCTCAGCGCCGAGCGCCTGGCCGAAGTGGATGCCGGCGAGGCCAACCTCAAGCAGATCGGCGAACACCTGCGCGTCCTGCACAAGGCCAGCGGCGGCCTGGTACTGCCCTGAAGCGGCTGATGATCCGGCCACTTAGCCTGCAGGGCGGGTGCAACCCGCGCCGGGGCAACGCGGGTTTCACCCGCCCTAGACACGGCTTTACGCAGGGAGCGCACAGCGCACCCTACAAGTTCTCCTCGTCTTCCTCGGGCAGCTGCGGATCCAGATGCAGCCAGGGCAATCGACTCTTCACCCAGATATGCCGATCGGCCGGCGCCTGCGCTACCTCGTCGAGGGTTGCCACCGTCACGTCCAGGCTGCCCGGACTGAGCGTGGTGAACAGCGCCAGCTGGCAGCCGCAGCCTGGGCAGAAATAGCGCGTGCAGGACGCCGACGAGGCGTACGCGCCCGGCTCGCCCGCCGTCCACTGGAAGCCCGCCCGCGCCACGGTGACCCAGGTGGTGACGATGCCGCCGCTGGTGCGCCGGCAGATCGAACAGTGACAGTGGGCGATATCCTGCAGCGCCCCGCCGAAGGCATAGCGCAGCTGCCCGCAATGGCAGCCGCCGGTGTGTAGATCGCTCATTCGCCCCACCTCGCAGTTCAGCTCCCACCCTAGTCGCCGCCATCCGCCTGGGCAATCGCCGTACCGCCGGTTGCCCCAGACCCAGCGAAAGCTGGCTGAAAGCTTCGCCTCTTAGCATCCACCCACTGCCGACTCCAGATCGGCCGGCCGGGCCTGCCCGGCCAACCCCCGACAACAACAAGATGGGTGATTGCCATGCCTCGTTCCGCCTGCCGCAGCGGCCTCGCCGCGCCTGTTCTCCGCTCGTCGCACCCGCTGCGCTGACCCGACCGGAGAAACCGCCATGCTGACTTTCCTCGGCTTCGCCATGGTCATGACCTTCATGTACCTGATCATGAGCAAGCGCCTGTCCGCCCTGATCGCCCTGATCATCGTGCCCATCAGTTTCGCCCTGCTCGGCGGTTTCGCCGCCGGCATCGGCCCGATGATGCTCGAAGGTATCGGCAAACTCGCCCCCACCGGAGTGATGCTGATGTTCGCCATCCTCTATTTCGCCCTGATGATCGACTCCGGCCTGTTCGACCCGGCCGTGCGCGCCATCCTGCGCCTGGTCAAGGGCGACCCGCTCAAGGTGTCCATGGGCACCGCCGCCCTGGCCCTGATCGTCTCCCTCGACGGCGACGGCGCCACCACCTACATGATCTGCGTGGCCGCCATGCTGCCGCTGTACAGCCGGCTGGGCATGAGCCCGCTGATCATGGCCGGGCTGATCATCCTCGCCGGCGGGATCATGAACATGACGCCCTGGGGCGGCCCCACCGCCCGCGCCGCCAGCGCCCTGCACGTCGACCCCTCGCACATCTTCGTGCCGATGATCCCGGCCATGATCGTCGGTTGCATCGCCCTGTTCGGCGTCGCCTGGGTCTACGGCAAGCGCGAGCGCGCACGTCTCGGCGTGCTGCACCTGCCAGACGACCATGAGCAGCACGCCGAGATCAGCGTCTCGCAATACCCGGAAGCGCGCCGGCCCAAGCTGCTGTGGATCAACGGCGCGCTGACCGCCGTCCTGATGGCCACCCTGATCGCCGGCCTGCTACCGCTGCCGGTGCTGTTCATGATCGCCTTCAGCATCGCCATGATCATCAACTACCCCTGCCTGCAGCAGCAGAAGGAACGCATCGCCGCCCACGCCGGCAACGTCCTGGCGGTGGTCGGGCTGATCTTCGCCGCCGGCATCTTCACCGGCATCCTGTCCGGCACCGGCATGGTCGAGGCCATGTCCAAGAGCCTGCTGGCGGTGATTCCCGAAGCGCTCGGCCCGCACCTGGCGGTGATCACCGCGCTGGTGAGCATGCCGTTCACCTTCTTCATGTCCAACGACGCCTTCTATTACGGCGTGCTGCCGGTGCTGGCCGAGGCCGCCAGCCACTACGGCATCAGCCCGGTGGAAATGGCCCGCGCCTCGATCGTCGGCCAGCCGGTGCACCTGCTCAGCCCGCTGGTGCCCTCCACCTACCTGCTGGTCGGCCTGGCCAAGATCGAGTTCGGCGACCACCAGCGCTTCACCTTGAAGTGGGCGGTTCTCATCTGTCTGTGTATCCTGCTTGCCGCATTGTTGCTGGGCGTGTTCCCGCTGTTCGGTTCCCACTGAAGCGAACCCGCCCCGTAGAGCGTGCCGCCGAGGGCTCAAGCCCCGGCGGCATGTTCGTGCTGTAACCCTTTACGCTGAAATTCCACGAGGAAATCGCACATGGAATGGCTGACCAGCCCGGAAATCTGGGTCGCCTTCTTCACCCTGACGGTTCTGGAAATCGTCCTGGGTATCGACAACATCATCATGATCGCCATCCTGGTCGGGCGCATGCCCAAGGCCATGCAACCGAAGACCCGCTTCTTCGGCCTGGCCCTGGCCATGGTCACGCGCATCCTGCTGCTGCTCTCCATCACCTGGGTGATGCGCCTCACCGGCGACCTGTTCCATATCCTGGAGCAGGGCATTTCCGGGCGTGACCTGATCCTGTTCTTTGGCGGCCTGTTCCTCCTGTGGAAGAGCAGCACCGAGATCTACCAGGGCCTGGAAGGCGAAGACGAAACCACCGACGAGCCGAAGAGCATGATGGGCGGCTTTATCGGCACCATCATCCAGATCGCCATCATCGACATCGTGTTCAGCCTGGACTCGGTAATCACCGCCGTCGGCATGGTCTCCAACGTACCGGTGATGGTCGCCGCCATCGTCGTCGCCGTACTGGTGATGATGCTGGCCGCCGGCACCATCAGCGACTTCATCGACAAGCACCCGTCGCTGAAGATGCTGGCCCTGTCGTTCCTTATCGTGGTCGGCACCGTGCTGATCGCCGAAGCCTTCGAAGTCCACGTGCCGAAAGGCTACGTCTACTTCGCCATGGCCTTCTCCCTCGGCGTGGAAGCCCTGAACATCCGCATGCGTACCGCCCGCGGGCGCAGGGAGCAGGATCCGGTGAAACTGCGCAAGGATATTCCGGGCGAATAAGCCTGATCCGCACAAATAAAACGGGGCCATAAGGCCCCGTTTCTGTTTCTTCACCCATCAAAACAGACTGAGCTGATCCTGTGCACCCACCGCAGGGGAGGTCGGTGACGACTCTGGCGAAGTGACACCCAGCCGCTCCGCCAACCCCGCCGCCCGTTCGGCCCTGGTATTCACCGCATCGCTCAGGCGTGCTGGCAGGCCCCAGATTTCCACCTTGTGCTTGGCGCGGGTGATGCCGGTGTAGAACAGCGCGCGGGTCAGCAGCGGGCTGGAGAGCTCGGGCAGCGCCAGCAGCACTTCGCTGAACTCCGAGCCCTGGCTCTTGTGCACGGTCATGGCGAAGGCGCTGTCGTGGCTGGGCAGGCGCGCCGGGGCGAAGGCGCGGTAGCCGTCCTCACCTTCGAAATACACCCTGAGACCGTGCTCGCCGTGCAGGCACAGGCCGATGTCACCGTTGAATAGGCCCAGCGCATAGTCGTTCTGTCGCACCATCACCGCGCGGCCGGGATACCAGCGTTCGCGTTCGGCCAGGCTGTAACGGCGCTTGATCCGCGCCTCCAGCGCCTCGTTGAGGCCGCTGACGCCCCACGGCCCTTCGCGTTGGGCGGTAAGGGCGCGGAAGGCGTTGAAGGCGGCGAAGGCCTGGGCCGGATCGCCCGCGCGGGCGGCCTGCAGGTAGGGGCGATAGCCCTGGTCGAGGCGCTCGAGCAGGGCGGCCGGAGTCGGCTGCGCCTGCCAGTGCAGGTCGGCGCGGTTTTCCTTGAGCAGGTTCAGCGTGCCGGGGGCATCGCCGCCATTGATGCGGCGTGCCAGCTCGCCGATGCCGCTGTCGCCGGCAAAGCGGTGGCTGTGGGTGAGCAGCACCACGGCGTCACCCAGCCGCGAGCGTGGCGGCTCGACCGGCACGCTTTGCCCGGTGATGCGCTGCAGCTCGGCCACAGCAACGGCGTCGAAGCCGCGCCCTTCGCACAGCTCGGCGAATACCGCGCCAGCCTCCACGGCGGCCAGCTGATCCTTGTCGCCGAGCAGGATCAGCCGCGCGTGCGGCGGCAGGGCATCGACCAGCTTGGCCATCAGCGCCAGGTCGACCATCGAGGCTTCGTCGACCACCAGCACATCCAGCGCCAGCGGCCGCGCCGCATCGTGGCGCACCCTGGGCGTGTCACCCCGGCTGCCGAGCAGGCGGTGCAGGGTGCGCGCCTCTTCCGGCAGGGCGGCCTTGATCGCCTCGCTGACTGGCAGCTCCGCCTTGGCATTGCGGATCGCCTCGGCCATGCGCGCCGCCGCCTTGCCGGTGGGCGCGGCCAGGCCGATGGCCAACTGGGCGCCACCCGGCTGTTCGAGCAGGGCCGCAAGCAGGCGCACCACGGTGGTGGTCTTACCGGTGCCGGGGCCGCCGGAGATCACTGCCAGACGTCGGCGCACGGCCTGGGCAGCGGCCAGGCGTTGCCAGTCCGGTTGCTGCTGATTGAAAGCAAACAGGCGCGCCAGGCT
Source organism: Pseudomonas alcaligenes (assembly GCF_014490745.1). NCBI lineage: Bacteria > Pseudomonadati > Pseudomonadota > Gammaproteobacteria > Pseudomonadales > Pseudomonadaceae > Aquipseudomonas > Aquipseudomonas alcaligenes. The sequence goes on from NZ_LZEU01000001.1 coordinate 4,830,962, forward strand.
TTCCGTCAGCACGGCTTCGTCGACCTGCGGCAGATCGTCGGCGCGGGCCAGCAACTGGCTGGCAAGCTGGCTTTCGTAGGCCTGGTAGCGGGCCAGATAGAGGCGCGAACCATCGAGGATCAGCGGGGCGAACTGACCGGGCCCAGCAACCAGCGGCGAGGCGACGAGCTGCTGACGCCACTCGGTGAGGGCAGGCAGGACGAAGGCGAACTCCGGCCACGGCCGTTGCCCGGCCAGGCGCGCCAGCGGCAGGCACACATCGCCCTTGTCCAGCGCCTCGCAGCACAGCGCGGCGCTGGCCAGCACGCTGTCCGGCGCCGTCGGGTCGAGGCGACGCAGGCTATCGACCAGGGCGCGCTCCAGCGGGCCGAGAGGCAGATCCAGCAGGCTCATCGCAGCCACTCCAGATCAGCCGTAGCCCGGATGCAATCCGGGAGCGGAATTCCCCGGATTGCATCCGGGCTACAGGTACGGCGCATCAGTGGCCCTCCGCAAACAGTCGATCGAGGGCATCCAGCAACGCATCGCTGGGCCGGGCGAAGTACACGCCGGCCTGGGGCATGCCGCGCAGGAACAGGTAGTAGGCGCCGCCGAGCTGTTCGTCCTGGAAGTCGGCCAGGCGCTGGCGCAGGAAACGCCGCAGCGCCACCAGGTAGATCAGGTACTGCAGGTAGTAGTGCTCGCCGGCCAGGGCCTGCAGCAGGCGCTCGCCGCCGTAGTGGCTGGCGTCCGGGCCGAGCCAGTTGGACTTGTAGTCGAGGATGAACCAGCGTCCCTGGTGTTCGAAAGTCAGGTCGATAAAGCCCTTGAGGAAGCCCTTGAGGCTGTCGAACTCCAGGCGCTCGGCGGCCTGGCGCAGCGGTTCGGCCAGGCCCATGGCCGGGTCGACCAGGATCGTGCGCAGGCGCTGCACATCCAGATCGGCCACAGGAAAAGTGAAACCCAGCTCGGGCAAGCGCCGCGCCGCCTGTAGGCTGGCCAGGGTCAGGCCATGGCCGTCCAGGTCGCTGTCGAGCACCTGCTGCAGATGGGCGCAGGCGATAGCCGTCCACAGTTCGGCGTTGATGCCATGGGCGGTCAGTGCCGGTTCGACCAGTTCGGCCAACGGCGCCTTGCCGCGCGCCCAGTCTTCGAGGATGGCGTGCAGGCAGGTACCGGCGCGGGCGCCACGGGGGAAGGCGAAGAAGCCGCTGCCCGGCTCGCTGGCGTCGGGCATGACCAGGCCGTCGCGATCCGGCGCTTCCATATGCATGCCCGCAGCCAGACCGGAGAAACTGCCGATACGCCAGGCGCTGTGCAGGCTGCGCTGGAACTGCTGCAACTGGGCCGGCGGCGTGGCGCGCTGCTCGCCGGCGGCATTGGCCTCACGGGCCAGCAGCGGCAGGCGGGCGATCATCCCGGCGCTGCTTTCGGCCAGGCGATCCAGCTCGGCAGCCAGGGCCACGCCGGATTTCTCGTTGAGATGCCCGGCCAGTTCAGCGAGGGCATCGTCGCCACCCAGCTCACGGCCGTGCAGCAGCCAGGCCAGGGCGCTGCTGTGCAGGCCTTCGTCAGGCAGGCCGCCGTCCTTCTTCGGCTTGGGCACGGCGACCGGGCCCCAGTGCAGCCACAGGCGATGCTCGGCGCGGGTCAGGGCCACATAAGTCAGGCGCAGCTTCTCGGCGAACACCTCGCGCCGCGCCGTTTCCAGGCGCTCGTCGAGGCGTGCGCTGCCGAGGTCGAGCAGCGGCTGGCCATGTTCGTCGTGGCAGCGAGCGCTGTCGGTATGCTGGCCAAGCAGGCGGCCGTCCCACAGGAAGGGGCAGAACACCAGCGGGTACTCCAGGCCCTTGGAGGTGTGGATGGTAACGATCTGCACCCGTTCGGCATCGCTTTCCAGGCGCAGCAGGGCATCCTCACCGGCGCCCTCGCTGCCGCGCTGGCCGTTGAACCAGGCGAGCAGGGCTTCCAGGCCGGGGCGCTGCAGGCTCTCGGTCTGCAGCAGTTCGGCCAGGTGCAGCAGGTTGGTCAGCCGGCGTTCGCCGTCGATGCCGGCCAGCAGGCGCTCGGCCACCTGTTCCTGATCCAGCCAGGCTCTGAACACCCGCATAAAGCCGTGCTGCTGCCACAGCTGGTGGTATTGCTCGGCGTCGGCGCGCTCCTTGTCCCAGGCGCGCTCGTCGTCCTGGCAGCGCGCCAGCTGCGCGGCATCACGGCCGAGCAGGCGGCTGGCCAGGGCATAGCGCAGCACGCCCTCGCGGCCCGGCTCGGCGTAGGCGGCCAGCACCGCGGCCAGCTCGCCGGCTTCCTCGCTGTGCCACACACTGTCGCGGCCACGGCGCACGCTGGGCACCCCGCGGGCCGCCAGCTCATCGGCGATGCTGGCCGCCTCGCGGTGGCTGGCCACCAGCACGGCGATATCGCCACCCCGCAGCGGCGTGCGCGCGCCCTTGTCGTCGAAATAGGCTCTGCCCTCGCCACTGGCAGCCAGCAGCCCGGCGATACGCTGGGCGGTGTCGAGGGCGGCGATCTCGCCGGCGCGGCCCTTGCTCAGGCCGTCGTCACCCAGCCAGACCAGGGCCAGCGGCGCAGCGCTGTCTTCGTCCGGCAGCACCAGCTGCGCCCGTGATTTGGCCCCGGCGCTGACCGGCGGGTAGTCCAGGCCGCGCTCGGCAAACGGCTGCGGGCGGGCGAACAGGCGGTTCAGCGCGTCGATCAGCTGCGGTGTGGAGCGGAAGTTGAACGGCAGGTCGTAGCGCCGCGCCGCGGCATCGCGGGCGGTGAGGTAGGTGGCCAGGTCGGCGCCACGGAAGGCATAGATCGCCTGCTTGGGATCGCCAACGAAGCACAGGTCGCCGCCCTCGCGGTAGATGCGATCGAAGATCTGGTACTGCACCGGATCGGTGTCCTGGAATTCGTCGATCAGCGCCAGCGGGTATTGCGTGCGCAGGGTCGTGGCCAGGTCGGCACCGGCCGGGCCTTGCAGCGCCTCGTTGAGGCGGTTGAGCAGGTCGTCGAAGGCCAGCAGGCGCTGCGCCGCCTTGCGCGCCGGCAGCTCGGCGTTGAGCTGGTCGAGCAGCTGTACCTGCAGGGCGATCAGCTTCTGCCGCCCGGCCGGCACGGCGGCGCCGAGCGCTTCGGCCAGCTGGTCGAAAGCCTCGGCAAGGGCGCCCTGCGGTGCGTCGAAACCTTTCTTGGTGGCCTTGTACAGCGCCGCCGCGCCGAACTTGGCCAGGCCATCCGGTTGCTCGAACAGCGCCGCCGGGTCGGCGAAGTAGGCGTCCAGGCCGGCGGCCCACAGCTGGAACTTGCCGGCCTTGTGGGTGCTCTGACTGAGCCCGGTATGCTCGCGCAGCTGCGCGACAAAGGCCGCGCCCTGCTCGCGCCACAGCTGCTCGGCGCGTTCCCAGGCGTTGCTGGCGGCGTTCAGTTCATCGCCACTCAAGGTCTCGCGCGGCTCGATGCGCAGGTAGGGCTTGCCCAGGTGGCTGCGCAGGGCCTGGCGCAGGCTGCCCGGGGTGATTTTCTGCTTGGCCAGGAAGCGCGCCCAGGCCGGGTCGGCCGCCGCCAGCACATGGCGCCAGGCATCGGCGAGCAGGGCGTCGAGCACCTCGCGGTCGTCCTGGGTCAGTTCGGCGTCGAAGTCGCCGCCGGCCTCGAACGCCGCGTCCTGCAGGGCGCGCTGACAGAAGCCGTGGATGGTGAAGATGGCCGCCTCGTCGAAACCATGCACGGCCAGCAGCAGACGCCGGCGCGCCTCCTCGCCAGGATGGCGGCTATGCAGTTCGCGGAGGAAGGGATCGCTACTCGGCGTGCCTTCGTAGACCGCCAGCAGCTCGGCCAAGCGTGCGCGAATGCGCTCGCGCAGCTCGGCGGTGGCGGCGGTGGTGTAGGTGACCACCAGAATCTGGCTGACGCTGAGCTGCTGCTCCAGCAGCAGACGCGCGTACAGCGCGGTCAGCGTCCAGGTCTTGCCGGTACCGGCGCTGGCCTCGATCAGCGAGCGGCCGGTGAAGGAGGAAGTCTGCAGGTCGAGGCTCATGCGTCCTCCTCGTCGGCGGCCAGGGCCAGCAAGGCCGGGCCGAGCAGCTGTTCGGCCAGTTGCTCGAAGCGCTCGCCGAGCGGTTCGCGCTCACGGAAGGCCAGGGCATTCCAGGGGTCGAGGGCTTCGCCGGGAATCGGGCTGAAGTCGGCGCCGAGCCAGGCGCTCTGGGCATTGGCCCGCGCCGCGTCGAGCGGTTCCTTCTTGCTGCGTGCGCTGGGGGTGAGCAGGGCCTTGGCGAATTCGTAGCTGCTGCGTGACAGGAACGGCAGCGGCGCGCTGAGCGCCTCGCGGTAGGCGGCCAGCCAGCCCTCCAGCAGCTCGCGGGCATTGGCTTGCGGGCCGAGCTGCCAGTCGCCGGCCGGCGACACCAGCAGGCTGTCGCGGGCGATGCCTTCGCCGGCGGCGACATTGAGCAGCAGGTGGCGCAGCCAGAAGCCGGGTAGATCCCAGGCGCTCGGCGCATTCAGGCGCCAGTCGAACAAGCCGGCACTGGTCACGCCGTCCAGCCAGCCATGCAGGCGCACGCCAGCCAAGCTGATATCCACTAGCAGTGGTTGCGGCGCTTCCGCCGGGCGAGCCTCGAACAGCCGCGGGGCAAAGGCGCGCACCGGGCCGCGCAGCTTGCCCCACAGGGCGTGGCCCAGCTCGCCGGTAGGCAGCCAGCCAGCGGCGCGGGCAATGCGGCGTTCCTGCTGCTCGCTCCAGTCGCGCTCCACCGCCTGCAGGGCCAGATGGCGCAGGCCACGGCGGGCCGGGCCTTCGAGAGCGAAGGGCTCGTCGCTGGCAATGGCTTCCTCGGCATCGGCCAGACGCAGGCCCAGGCGCTGCTCGAGGAGGAAGCGCGCCGGGTTGCGGAAGCACAGCAGCAGCTGCGCCGGCTCGATGGTCAGCCAGTCCTCGCCCGGCTCCGGCAGCTGGGTGATGAAAGGCGGCGGGCTCAGCAGCGGCGCCTCGGCCAGGCGCTGAGCGGCGCGGAACCAGGAACCGGCGAAGCCCAGCTGCTGGCCGCTCTGCTGGAAGTTGCCAGGGGCGAACGGCTGCAGCGGATGGGCCACGCTGATCGCCGCGCTGGCCTTGCCGCTGGCCGCCACGGCGGTGATATCCACCGCTTCGAGCAGCTCGCTGACCAGCACCGAAGGCGGCAGCACGGCGTTGTCGCGCGGGTCGCGGCCGACGTAGCTGAGGTACAGGCCGTCGCGCGCCGAGAGCAGGGTTTCCAGCAGCAGGTAGCGGTCGTCCAGCCGTCGTGCGCGGTCGCCACGGCGGGGCTTGTGGCTGATCAGGTCGAAGCCGGCCGCCGGCGTGCGACGCGGCAGGGCACCGTCGTCCAGGCCAAGCAGGCAGACCAGGCGGAACGGCAGGCTGCGCATCGGCACCATGGTGCAGAAGGTCACCGCGCCGGTGAGGAAACCTGAAGCCCCGCCACCAGCCTCCAGCGCCGTGCCGAGCTGCTGGCGCACCAGGGCCAGCTCCAGCGGGCGCTCGATGCCCGCATCCGCCGCCTGGCGGGCCAGCGCGGCGCAGGCCTGGCTGAGCAGCAACAGGGTATCGCCGGCTTCGCGCTCGTCGAACAGGCTGTCGATCAGCCCTTGCAGATCCAGCGCCCAGTCGCCCAGCGGGCGCGGCCGCTGCAGGCTTTCGGCCAGGCCGGCGAGCTTGCCGACGAAGGCGCACAGGCGACCGAGCAGCTGGCCGCGCGCACCTTCCAGGGCATCCAGCGGCAGGTTGTCACCGAGCAGCGGGATGCCTTCGCCGGCCAGTTGCGGCGGCGCGGCGAAACCCAAGAGCAGACGGTCGAGGCCCTGGGCCCAGGTAAAGGCATTGTCTTCCGGCAGGCCGAGGGCGGCATGGTGGCCGGCATCGCGGCCCCAGCGCACACCGGCGTCGCGCAACCAGTCGCGCAGCAGCGGCAGGTCTTCCGGTTCGATGCCGGCACGGCGGGCAATGGCCGGCTGCTCCAGCCAGGCGAGGATTTCCTCGGCGGCGAAGCGACTCTCGGGCAGCGCCAGCAGATCGATGAAAGCTTCCAGCAGCGGCAGCTCGGCACGCAGGCTGCGGTCAGCCAGGCTGAAGGGAATGCGCGGGGCACCTTCACGCGGGGCAAACACCGCTTCGATGTAAGGAGCGTAGCGCTCGATATCGGGAGTCAGCACCACCACCTGATCCGGCGTCAGGCTGGGGTCGGCGGCAAAACGGGCAAGCAGCTGGTCATGCAGGATTTCCACTTCGCGCAGCGGCGAGTGGGCGATATGCAGCTCCAGCGAGCGGTCATCGGCGCGCAGCTCGATTCGCTCGTCCGCACTACGCGTTCGGAGCCGCAGGATATCGTGCTGCAGGGCATGCAGCAGGCTGTCGTCGTGCAGATCGGCGTCTTCGCTGTATAGCCCGGTTTCCTGGCCGCCCTCGGCCGAGGCCAGGCTGAACAGGCTGTCGAAGAAGTCGCGGCCCTGCTTGCCGAGGCTGGCCAGCAGCGGGTGGCCGACATCGAGGTACCACTCGTCCGGGCTCAGCTCCGGCTGCTTGGCCAGCTCGCGAATGTCGCGGATCTCGCCCCAGGCCTCGCGGCACGGGTTGAGGGCGAAAATGATCACCTCCGTATGCCGCGCCAGCCCTTCGAGCACGCGCAGGTGATGGGGCGGCAGCGAGCTGATGCCGAACACCAGCAGGCGCTCCGGCAGGCCAGTGATGGGCGCCGGGTCGTACAGCCGTTGCAGCAGGTCGTCGAGCAGGCGCGCGCGGTGCGGGTGGCCGTCCTTGGTCAGCTCGCGCCAGAGCAGGGCCTGCCAGGCTTCGTCGGCGCCCAGGTCGCACAGTTCGTCGCGTTCCCAGGCGGCCAGCCAGTCGTCGCGGTACAGCAGGTACTGGTCGAACACGTCGGCGATGCGCGTGGCCAGGGACAGCCGGCGACGCTCGTCGCCGCCTTCCAGGTAGCGCGCCAGGCGCGGCGCCAGCTCCAGGTTGGCCGACTCGCACAGCCAGTCGTACAGGCGCCAGCTGAGGGTCAGCGGGGTGAAGGCGGACTGCTCGGGCAGCTGGCCCAGCACCAGCCGCGACAGCTCCCAGACAAAGGCCGAGGGCAGCTGCACTTCCAGCTGCATGGCGATGCCCTGTTCGCGCGCCAGCTGCAGGGTCAGCCAGCGGCCGATGCCCTGGCTCGGTACAACCACCCGTGCCGGGGCGAACGGGTCGCGCGCCGGCGTGGCGAGCAGGCGGGTAGCCAGGGCGCCAAGGGTTTCCAGGTCGGGGGCGTGGTACAGGCTGAGCATCGGGCTGCGCGTCTCGAAAGCAGTGGCGGCAAGGGTAACAAGAAGCGCGGCCCGGGGAGGACGCCGGCGCGGATTATTTGCTACCGTGCCGGGGCCAACATAACAACCATTCAAGGAGGAAACATGGCATCCGGAAACCCCTCGCTCTCGGAAAAGGCCTTCAGCAACCTAGAGGTTGCCAGCGATCCGATGACCCTCGGCGGTACCGTCAACAAGACCGCCATATTGCTGGCCCTGATGCTGATCCCGGCCGTGTGGATCTGGGGCCGCTTCTTCGCCAACCCCGAAAGCGCCGGGCAGCTGCTGCCACTGATCTTCGGCGGCCTGGGTGCCGGTTTGCTGCTGTCGCTGATCGTGATCTTCTTCAAGCGCAGCGCCCCCTACCTGGCACCGCTGTATGCCCTGGCGGAAGGCCTGGTTCTTGGCGGGGTCTCGGCCTTCTATGAGGCGCAGTTCCCCGGCATCGTGCTGCAAGCCGTGGCGCTGACCTTCGGCACCCTGTTCTGCCTGCTGGCCGCCTACCGTAGCGGGCTGATCCGCGCCACCGAGAACTTCAAGCTCGGCGTCACCGCCGCCACCGGCGCCATCGTCCTGCTGTACCTGGTCAATATGGGCCTGCGCCTGTTCACCGATATCAGCATGCCGTTCATCCATGAAGGCGGCTGGTTTGGCATCGGCTTCAGCCTGTTCGTGGTGGTGGTCGCCGCACTCAACCTGGTGCTGGATTTCGACTTCATCGAGCAGGGCGTCGAGCAGCAGTGCCCGAAATACATGGAGTGGTATGCCGCCTTCGGCCTGATGCTGACCCTGGTCTGGCTGTACCTGGAAATGCTTCGCCTGCTGTCCAAGCTGCGCAAGTAAGCACACACCCGCAGGTAACGAAGGGCCGCCGATGCGGCCCTTTGCATTTGTGCGCAACGTGCTGCCAAGGCTGGCGCCCGCCGTGATCTGCAACTAAAGCTAACGGTAAGGGAGAAAACCGCCGCCCCGGCCGTCCAACAACAAGCTCCCGGCAAGCGAGCCCCACGGGAGGCTACGCCATGCTGACCCTGCTCAACCTGCTGTCTGCCATCGCCCTGCTGGTGTGGGGCACCCATATCGTGCGTACCGGCATCCTGCGCGTGTACGGCTCGCAACTGCGGCGCATCCTCAGCCACAGCGTGCAGCGGCGGCCGCTGGCGTTCGCCGCAGGCATCGGTGTCACCGCCCTGGTGCAGAGCAGCAATGCCACCGCCCTGCTGGTCACCTCCTTCGTCGCCCAGGGCCTGATGGAGCTGGCCCCGGCGCTGGCCATCATGCTCGGCGCCGACGTCGGCACGGCGCTGATGGCCCAGGTGCTGACCCTCGACCTGTCCTGGCTGTCGCCGCTGCTGATCTTCGCCGGGGTGGTGCTGTTCCTCTCGCGCAAGCAGAGCCGCCTGGGCCAGGTCGGGCGGGTGGCGATCGGCCTCGGCCTGCTGATCCTGGCGCTGCAGCTGATTGTCCAGGCAGCCAAGCCGATCGCCGAATCGCACAGCATCGAGGCGCTGTTCGCCTCGCTGACCGGCGACCTGCTGCTGGATGCCCTGGTCGGTGCCCTGTTCGCCCTGATCACCTACTCCAGCCTGGCTGCCGTGCTGCTCACCGCGACCCTGGCCGGCAGCGGCATGATCGGCCTGCCGGTGGCCATCGGCCTGGTGATCGGCGCCAATATCGGCAGCGGTGTACTGGCCCTGCTCGGCAGCGGCATGCAGTCGACGGCCGGGCGCCGGGTGGCCGTCGGCAGCCTGCTGTACAAGCTGCTCGGCCTACTGCTGGTGGTGCCCCTGGTCGATCCGCTGGTGCACTGGATGGCCGGCCTGGGCATCAACAGCGGCAGCCTGGTGATTGCCTTCCACCTGGCCTACAACAGCCTGCGCTGCCTGCTGCTACTGCCCAGCGTGAACCTGATGGCACGCCTGTGCAGCCTGCTGCTGGCCGAGCGTGGCAGCAGCAACGGCGTGGCCGCGCCGCGCCATCTCGACCGCACGGCCCTGGAGACTCCCAGCCTGGCGCTGGCCAACGCGGTGCGCGAGACCCTGCGCATCGGCGACCTGGTGGAGCAGATGCTGGCCCAGCTGCCGGAACTGCTGCGCGATGGCGACGCCGAGGTCGGCCGCGAGGTGCGCCGCCTGGATGACGATGTCGACGCCCTCTACAGCGCGGTAAAGCTGTACCTGGCGCAGATGCCGCGCGAGGATCTGCCGGCCCATGACAGCCGGCGCTGGGCGGAAATCATCGAGCTGGCGGTGAACCTGGAGCACGCCGGCGACATGATCGAACAGATGGTCGGCAAGCTCGACCACCACAAGCGCCCGCGCCACCAGGCCTTCTCCGAGACCGGTCTGGCCGAGCTGCTGGGCCTGCACCAGCAGCTGCAGGCCAACCTGCGCCTGGGCCTCAATGTGTTCGTCAGTGGCACCCGCGACAATGCCCAGCGCCTGCTGCGGGAAAAACGCCGCTTCCGCCTGCACGAGCGCCAGCTGGCCCATGCCCACGTCAATCGCCTGAGCCGTCAGGTGGTGCAGAGCATCGAGACCAGCGCCCTGCACCTGGAGCTGATCGCCGACATGAAGCGCCTCAACTCGCTGTTCTGCAGCAGCGCCTATGCCGTGCTGGAGAATGACGACAGCGCGCCGGCGGGCAACACCGACGGCCTCGACGACACGCCGCTGCAGACCCCGCCCGCCAGCTGAGGCGGTATCACTGGGGTTGCAGATAGCGCGCCTTGATCCGCTCCAGGCTGCCATCGGCGCGCATGCTCGCCACTGCCGCACTCAGACGCCGCACCAGCCGGTCAGTGCACTGCCGCGAACAGGCCAGGTACTGGCCGGTGGAGCCCAGCGCGGCGCCGCGCAGCAGCGCCGGGCCGCCCTCCTGACGCTGCAGCAGGTCGGCTTCCAGTACCGGGTTGTACCAGGCCTCGACCCGTCCGGCCTGGAGCATGTGCAGGGCCGACGGCCCCTGGTTGACCTCCACCAGTTGGCTGGGCGCAAAGCCCTGTTCGAGAAGGATGGTGTAGCCTGCCGAGCCGCGCGACACGGCAATGCTGTGCAGGCGACTGCGCGCCTCGGCAAAGGATGCAATGGGCTGCTCGCGGGTGTAGAAGGCGCGCTCGACCTGCATGATCTCGGCGATCCAGGTGAAACTGCTTTCGCGCTCGGGTAGACGTGCCAGGGGAATGATCAGGGTGTCCTGCAGCAGCGGCACGCTGCTCAGTGCCCGTGGGCTGGGCACCACGATCAGTTGGTAGCCGTAGCCGGCCCGGCGCAGGGCTTCGAGGGTGATATCACCGATGATGCCCTTGTGCTCGCCCTGGTTGACGGTGATCGGCGGGACTTCCATCAGGTACAGCGGCAGTTCCTGCGCCCAGGCGCCGGCCAGCTGCAACCCCAGCGCCAGCAGCAGCCAGCCTCCGCCTCGCGCACGTCGCGCTCCCTGCATCCCTCATCCCCTCTGTGGTTGTTTCTGCAGTGTTGACCCGCCGCCGCGGCCCCGCCAGTTTCCGCGCAGCGCCGGCCTGCTGGTATTCTGCCGGCTTTTGCGCCGCCCATCCGCCGTTCCGCCCGAAGTCGCCATGCCCAACTGGAAACCCCTGCTGCACCGCCTGCTCGCCCTGATGCAACGCTATCCCGGGCTGATCGCCCTGTTCGGCTTCCTCTCCGGGATGGCCAGCTTCATTCTGGTCGACCGCCAGGAGCGGGTCGGCAAGGTGATCGCCGTGCTCATGCTGCTGAGCTGGGCCTGGCTGCTGCTGGAGGGCTTGCTGACCCGCGGTGCGGCGCGCTGGCTGCGCCTGGAAGTACCGCCGGTGGTGCTGCGCTACCTGACCCAGATGATCCATCAGGAGAGTCTGTTCTTCGCCCTGCCGTTCTTCTTCGTCACCACCGCCTGGAACAGTGGCCAGCTGGTATTCACCAGCCTACTGGGCGCGGCGGCGCTGGTCGCCATCATCGACCCGCTGTACTACAAGTGGCTGGCCGCCCGGCGCTGGCTGTACCTGATCTACCACACCCTGGCGCTGTTCGCCGTGCTGCTCACGGCGCTGCCGCTGATCCTCCACCTGACCACCGCCGAGAGCTACCGGCTGGCCCTCGGCGTGGCCCTGGTGGTGGCCCTGCCGAGCCTCGGCGGGGTGCTCAGCATGCAGCGCTGGTGGCGCTGGCTGGCCTTCGCCGGGCTGACCCTGGCCCTTGGCGTCGGCGGCTGGCTGGCGCGGCCCTGGGTGCCGCCGGCGACCCTGTGGCTGACCGAGGTGGCGGTAACCGACGAGCTTCACGAGCGCTCGCCGGGCGCTGGCCTGGAGCAGGTCAGCAGCGCCCAGCTGCGCGAGGAAGGGCTGTACGCCTACACCGCGATCAATGCACCGCGCGGGCTCAACGAGCGCATCTACCATGTGTGGCGTCACGAAGGGGTGGAGATGGATCGCATCGCCCTGGATATCCATGGCGGACGCAAGGCCGGCTACCGCGCCTGGAGCCACAAGCGCGTGTTCCCGGCCCAGGTGGCCGGCGACTGGCAGGTGCAGGTGGTCACCGAGACCGGCCAGCGCATCGGCGTGCTGCGTTTTCGCGTAACCGATTAGCCACTCCGGCCGCTACAGGCGGAAGCGCTGCACCATGCCGTTGAGGTCGCTGGCCAGGCGCGCCAGCTGATCGCTGGCCACCGAGGTTTCATGGGCGCCGGTGGCGTTCTGCGCGGCGATGTCGCGGATCGCCACCAGGTTGCGATCCACTTCCCGCGCCACCTGGGCCTGTTCCTCGGCGGCGCTGGCAATCACCAGGTTCATCTCGTTGATCTGGCTGACCCGTGTGGAGATCAGCTCCAGCGCACCATCCGCCTCGCTGGCCAGGCTCTGGCTGCGCACCGCGTACTCGCTGCTCTGCGCCATGGCATCCACCGACTCCTGACTGGCGCTCTGGATGGCGCTGATCATCCGCTCGATTTCCTGGGTCGAGACCTGCGTGCGCTGGGCCAGGGCGCGCACCTCGTCGGCTACCACGGCAAAGCCACGGCCCTGGTCGCCGGCCCGCGCCGCCTCGATGGCGGCATTCAGCGCCAGCAGATTGGTCTGCTCGGCGATGGTGCGGATCACCTCCAGCACACGACCGATGGCGATGGCCTCCTCGGCCAGGGTACCGATGGTGCGCGAGGTCACCTGCAGGCGCTCGCTGAGCTGCTCGATGGTGCTGCGCGTGGTGCTGACCTGCCGGCGGCCGGCCTGCGCCGTCTGTTCGGCCTCGCGCGAGGAGTCGGAGGTATGGTTGGCGTTGCGCGCCACCTCGTCCACCGCCGCCGACATCTCGGTGACGGCGGTAGCTGCCATCTCGATCTCGTCGTTCTGCCGGGTGATGCCGCGTGAGGATTGCTCGGTCACCACATGCAGCTGCTCGGCCGCCGAGGCCAGCTGCACTGCCGCACCCTGGATGCCTTGCAGGGTGCTGCGCAGGTTCTCCTGCATCAGCTTGAGGGACTCCTGCACATCGGTGATCTCGTCATGGCCGCTGCACTGCACCGGCTGGGTCAGGTCGCCACCGGCATTGCGCGCCACCACGGCGCGCAGCTCGCTGAGACGCAGGTTGATGCCGCGGCTCATCACCCAGGCCTGGGCACCGCCGCCGAGCAGGATTACCAGCAGCAGGCCGGCGATCAGGGCGAAGTTGCTCTCGTACAGGGCCAGGCCCTCGTTGTACTTGCGCTCGGACTCCTGCAGCTGCACGTCGATCAGCTTGGAAAACTGCTCGGAGAGCGGGTCGATGCGTGGGTACAGTTCTTTGGCGGTGAAGGTCGCCAGGCCCTCGCCATCGTTGCCGCGCAGGATCGCCTTGAGCCGTTGTAGCGGATCACGCGCAGCCTGCATCAACGGCTCGATCTGGGCGATCAGCTGCTTCTCGTCGGTGATCAGTTCGGTGCGCTTGTAGGCCTGCCAGATCGTGTCGATCTTGCCTTCGGCCTCCTCCACCCGGCGCAACGCCTCGGCAGAGGTAATCCCGCCGTTACGCGCCTTGTGGCTGGCATCGACGATATTCACCGCGTAGAGGTCGGCGATCACCTTGAGGTCGCGCAACGGCACCACGCGATCCAGGTAAACGCTGTTGAGGTCTGCTAGTACGCCGCGCAGGCCGTTGAGGCCACTGACGCCTATAGCCAGGCTGCCCGCCATCATCAGGACGATGAGGACGAACAACCTTGTCCGAATAGTCCAGTTTTTCATGGTCGGCCACCTACAACTACAACAGGCGCATGCCTAAGGAAACCATAGTTGTATTTTGCCAGCAGTGCCCGGCCGGCACGGCTTGCCGACAGCCGGCGCAGGCCGCCGGCAGCGTGGCGGAAGGTTCGCGAGCGGCTGCCGTGCCGCTACAGGCGGAAGCGCTGCACCATGCCGCTCAGTTCGCTGGCCAGGCGCGCCAGCTGGTCGCTGGCCACCGAGGTCTGGTGCGCGCCGGTGGCGTTCTGCGCGGCGATGTCGCGGATCGCTACCAGGTTCTTGTCCACTTCCCGCGCCACGTGCGCCTGCTCCTCGGCGGCGCTGGCGATCACCAGGTTCATCTCGTTGATCTGGCTGACCCGCTCGGCGATCAGTTGCAGAGCGCTGTCCGCCTCGCTGGCCAGGCTCTGGCTGCGGCTGGCGTATTCGCTGCTCTGCGCCATGGCGCTGACCGACTCCTGGCTGGCGCTCTGGATGGCGCTGATCATCCGTTCGATTTCCTGGGTCGAGGTCTGCGTGCGCTGGGCCAGGGCGCGTACCTCGTCGGCCACCACGGCAAAGCCGCGGCCCTGGTCGCCGGCCCGCGCCGCCTCGATGGCCGCGTTCAGCGCCAGCAGGTTGGTCTGTTCGGCGATGGTGCGGATCACCTCCAGCACGCGGCCGATACCGATGGCCTCCTCGGCCAGGCGGGCGATGGTCACCGAGGTGTTGTCCAGGCGCTCGGTGAGCTGCTCGATGGTACTGCGCGTGGTGCTGACCTGCTGGCGCCCGGCCTCGGCGGTGGCCTCGGCCTCGCGCGAGGAATCGGAGGTGTGGTTGGCGTTGCGCGCCACCTCGTCCACCGCCGCCGACATCTCGGTGACGGCGGTGGCGGCCATCTGGATCTCGTCGTTCTGCCGGGTGATGCCCTGGGCCGAGTCGTCGGTCACCGCGTGCAGCTCGTCGGCCGCCGAGGCCAGCTGGGTGGCCGAGCCCTGGATGCTCTGCAGGGTGTCGCGCAGGGTGTCCTGCATGTCGCCGAGCGAGCGCTGCACCTGGGTCACCTCGTCAGCGCCCTCGGCCCGTACAGCCTGGGTCAGGTCACCGCTGGCGATGCGCTGCGCCGACACGGCCAGCTCGGCCAGCGGCTGGGTGATGCTGCGGCTGAGCAACCAGGCGGCCAGCAGGGTGAACAGCACGCTGGCGCCGAGGATCAGGCTGAACGTCCAGGTGGCGCTGTTGGCATGCTGCTCGGCGCGCTCGCCGGCCATGGCGGCACCGCGGTTGTTCAACTCGATGATGGCGTCCAGGGCATCGGTCAGCGCGGCGAAGCGGCTGGCCGACTCGCTGGCAGCGGCCTGGTCGAGCTGGCCGGCGCGAATGCTCGCCACCACCTTGCCGAGGGACTCTTCGTAAGCCTTGCTCTTGCCGCTGTAGTCGGTGAACAGGCGGCGATCCTCGTCGAGGATGATGGTTTTCTCGTAGGCCGCATCGTAGCCGGCGACCCGCTCGCGGATCGTCTTGGCCTCGGCACTGAGGCTGTCATCGCGATCCGGATGGGCCATCACTTCGTACTCGGCCAGGCGCAGGGCCTGGCGGTCGGACTTGATCTTGGCCATCAGGTCGAGGCCCAGCATCCACACGTCCTTCACTTCCACCAGCTCGCCGCGCAGGCTGGAAAGCTGGCTGAGGGCCATGCCGCCGGTGAACAGCAGGATCAGGGTGAGCACCCCGAAGCCGATCAGATTGCGTAGACCGACACTGACTGAGCGCAGAAACATGGCGTACTCCGGAACTGCTGGGCTGACTCCTGCAGTCTAGTCCCACGCAGTAGGCCGGCAAGCCGCACCGGCCGTGGCCTTCAGCCGAAGAACCAGTAGCACACCAGGATCGACGCCAGCACCCCGACCAGGTCGGCGAACAATGCGCAGCCCACCGCATGACGGGCGCGCTGGATACCGACCGAGCCGAAGTACACGGCCAGCACGTAGAAGGTGGTTTCCGTGCTGCCCTGCATGGTCGCCGCCACCAGCGCCGGGAAGCTGTCGACGCCCTGGGTCTGCATGGTCTCGATCAGCATGGCGCGTGCCGCGCTGCCGGAGAATGGCTTGACCAGGCCGGTGGGCAGGGCCTCGACGAAGCGGCTGTCCCAACCCAGCTGCTCGACACCCCAGCGGATGCCGTCGAGCAGCACGTCCAGGGCCCCCGAGGCGCGCAGCACGCCGACCGCGCAGAGCATGGCAACCAGGTAGGGCAGCAGGTTCTTGGCCACCTCGAAACCGTCCTTGGCGCCTTCGACGAAGCTCTCGTACACCGGCACCTTCTTCAGCGCACCGAGCAGCAGGAAGCTGAGGATCAGGCCGAACAGGGTGAGGTTGCCGAGCAGCGAGGACAGCGCGGTGAGCGCCGTGGCGCTCAGGCCGGCCAGCACCGCCATGAAGCCGCCGAGCAGCAGGGCACCGCCGCCGAACCAGGCCAGCAGCACCGGATCCCACAGTTTCAGGCGCTGCATGAAGGCCACCGAGAGCAGCGCGCTCAAGGTCGACACGCTATTGGCCAGAAGGATCGGCAGGAACACCAGGGCCGGGTCGCTGGCGCCCTGCTGCGCGCGGTACATGAAGATCGATACCGGCAGCAGGACGAAGGACGAGGCGTTCATCACCATGAACAACACCTGGGCGTTGCTCGCCGAGGTCGGGCTGGGGTTGAGCTCCTGCAACGCCTTCATCGCGCGCAGGCCGATCGGCGTGGCCGCGTTGTCCAGGCCCAGGCCGTTGGCGGTGAAGCTCAGGGTGACCAGGCCCAGCGAATGGTGGCCACGCGGCACCTCGGGCATCAGGCGGGCGAACAGCGGGCCGAGCAGGCGCGCCAGCAGCTCGACCAGGCCGGCCTTCTCGGCAATGCGCAGAAAGCCCAGCCACAGGGTCAGGGTGCCGAACAGCAGGATCATCACGTCGACCGAGGTCTTGGCCATGGTGAACAGGTTTTCCACCATGGCCGCCCATACCCCCGGGTCGCCGCCAATCCAGCGCACCAGGGCAGCCACCGCTGCCACCGCGAAAAATCCTAGCCACAGGCCATTGAGCATCGAGCGTCCCCCGTCGTTGGCCCGGATGATAACGATCCGCCGCCACCCGCGCGACCACCACCCACATTCCCCACGGAGACTGACCTACGCCGCCTGGTGCTCCACCAGACGACGGAACTGCCGTGCCGTCAGCGGCTTGGCGAACAGCCAGCCCTGGCCGCACTCGGCACCCTGCTCGGCCAGATACAGGGCCTGGGCCTCGTGCTCGATGCCCTCGGCCACCACCTTCAGTTGCAGCGCGGCGGCCATCTGGATGATGTGCGGCGCCACCCCGCTGCTGGCAGCGTCGTGGCCGAGGGCGTCGACGAACGACTTGTCGATCTTCAGCACATCGGCCGGCAGCTCCTGCAGGTAGGCCAGGCTGGAATAGCCGGTGCCGAAGTCGTCGATCAGCACCCGGTGGCCATAGCCACGCAGCTCGGCCAACACCCCCTTGGCCGCCTGGATATCGGCCAGCCCCGACTCGGTCACCTCGAAGGCGATCTGTCCGGCGCCGACCCGGTACTGCAGCAGCAGGCGGGTGGCCAGCGCGCCAATGCGCGGCTCGGCGACATCGCAGGCCGCCAGGTTGATCGAGATGTACAGCCCGGGGTGCTGGCGCAGGCAGTCGCCAAGCTGAACCAGCACCTGTTCCAGCACGTAGTCGGTGATGTCGCGGATCAGCCCGCTGCTTTCCGCCATGGGGATGAACATGTCCGGGCCCATCAGCCGGCCGTCAGCCCGGCGCCAGCGCACCAGGGCCTCGGCGCCGACGCAGCGGCGACTGGCCAGATCGTAGATCGGCTGGAAGCGCACGCGCAGGGCACGACGGCGCAACGCCGCCGGCAACGAGCCGGGCAGCGACAGCTGGTAGCTGACCAGGTGATAGGTCAGCACGCCGAAGAGCAGGGCCAATAGCACCGCCGCCGGCAGCCAGCCGGACAGCCCCTCGCGCAGACGCTGCTGCAGCACGCTGCGGTCGGCGAACAGCACCAGATCGAAGTCCGGGCTCTGGGTCGGCATGCGATAGACCAGTTGGTGCTGGCCGACCAGCAGGCTCTGACCGGTCGGCCAGCCACCTGCCGGCGGCCAGGCTTGCGGCGGGCCGAGCACCGGCAAGGCGCTGTTCGTAGCGTGGGTAACCAGCAGCAGGCTACCGCCGGGCGGCAGCTCGACTACATCGGCCAGATGGCCGCGAGCGGTGGACAGGCGGAAATAGCCGCGCTGCACCACCAGCGCGGCGAGGTCGTCGTCCGGCTGGGCGCTGGTATTGAGCCAGTAGCTCTGCTGTCGGCCCTGGATATCCGGCGGGCGCTCAGCGCCGAAGGAGCTGCGCTTGGGCGAGGATGAACAGTGCTGGTCGCCGCCGATAAAGGCCGCCTCATAGACGAAGCGGTGGCTGAAGGTCACCTGGCGCAGGGTTTCCACCATGGCCAGGTCGCAGCCGCGCAGGGGCTGGCGCTCCAGCAGGTCGAGGGTTTCCTCGAGCTGGCCGAAGATCTGCTCGAGGCGTTGCAGGAAGCGCTGGCCGGCGGCCTGCAAGCGCTCGCTCTCGGCCTGCTGGGCCTGGTGGTTGGCCAGCCAGAGGCCGCCCAGGCCGAGCAGAACGACACTGCACAAGGTAGCCAGCAGGGCCATCGGCCAGGGTCGATAGAGGGTGCGGCGCAGCCGCGGCAGCTGGGGCGGCATGGGCCGGACTCCACGCGAGGATTCCTCAAGGTATAGCCCAGCCCCCGGCACGCGCCGCAATAGCCGACAGGCAGTGCGGCGGCCTAGTGCGCCATGCGGTTGAGAACCAGCAGCAGGGCAGCGCTTTCGGCATCCGCCACCCCATCGTAGCGGGCCGGGCGGTACTTCATCTGGAAGGCGGCGAGCACCTTGCGCGTGGCCGCATCGAACTGCCCGCTCTGCGGCGTGCTGTAGCCCAGGCGCGCCAGTTGCTCCTGGAACCACGGCGCATCGGGCACCCGCTCACTCAGGGCCGCCTGCTCGCGGGCCACCTCGGCAGCGTCCGGCCAGCGGATCAGCCCGGCCTCGGCCAGGCGCCGCCAGGGGAACAGCGGGCCGGGATCGGTCTTGCGCTGCGGGGCGATATCGCTGTGGCCGATGATGCTGTCGATCGGCAGCTGGTGGCGCTGCACGATGTCCTTGAGCAGCACGATCAGGGCCTCGATCTGCGCCTCGCTGTAAGGCTGCCAGGCCTGCCCCGTGGGGGTCTCGGTATAGCCCTGGTTGACGATCTCGATGCCGATGGTACTGGCATTCAACCAGGTACGGCCCTGCCACTCGCTCTGCCCGGCATGCCAGGCCCGGCGATTTTCATCGACCAGACGGTAGATGGTGGCCGGCGCATCGTCGGCAATCAGGTAGTGGCTGCTTACCTCGCCGCGGCTAAGCAGCGCCAGGGAGCGGGCCAGGTCGGTGGAGGTGTAGTGCATCACCACGTACTGCACGCGGCTGCTCTGGCTGCGCGCGCTCAGGCTGTCGTTGATCTGCGGGCCGCCGGCACAGGCAGACAACAGCAGAGCGGTAAGGGCGAGCAGAACGAAGCGCATGGCAGGCAGGATGGCAAGGCAGGGAGCGGCAGTGTAGCCGCCCCCGGTTCAGGGAGCGATATGCAGGATGCTCTGCAGGTTATCCAGCAGCATGTCGACGCTGAGCATGATCAGCAGCATGCCGGTCAGGCGCTCCACCGCCATCAGCCCGCGCGGGCCGAGGAAGCGCTGCAGCCAGGAGGCCTGCAGGAGGATCGACGCCGTCGCCAGCCAGGCCAGGAATACCGCCAGGTACAGTTCCCACAGCTCGCCCTGGTGGGTATTGCGCAGGGTCATCAGCACCGCCAGCGCCGAGGGCCCGGCGACCGCCGGGGTGGCCAGCGGAACCAGCATCGGCTCGCCATCCGGCACATCGCCGAGCAGGCCCTGCGGGGTGGGGAAGATCAGGCGCAGGGCGATGATGAACAGGATGATGCCGCCGGCGATGGCCGTAGCCTCGCGCGACAGGCCCAGGCCGCTGAGGATCTTGTCGCCGAAGGTGAGGAACAGCATCAGCAGGCCGAGGGCGAACAGCAGCTCGCGCGCCACCACGCGCATACGCCGCTCGGGGGCGACATTCTTCAGCGCAGCCAGATAGATGGCGATATTGCCGAACGGGTCGGTGACCAGAAATACCAGTACGGCAATGCCGAACATATCCATGACGAACTCCTTAACGATGCACACAGTCTAAACGTGCGCAGTCCGTAGCGTCTGTCAGCAATGCGTCGAGCCGATAGCGACAGAGCGCGGCGGCTGCGGACGGACGGCAGTGCGTCCTGCCCACAGCGGCGTATTGTCAATGCCAAGGGCTCAGCAAGGAGAAGCACCATGCGCCGCCAGCTGCTCTGGTTCAAACAGGATTTGCGTCTGGACGATCACCCGGCCATGCAGGCAGCGCTGGACAGCGAGCGCCTGCTGCCACTCTATGTTTTCGACCCGACCTGGCTGCAACCCGGTTCACTGGGCCAGCGTCGCCTCGGCGTACACCGGGCGCGCTTTCTGCTGGAGAGCCTGGCCGCCCTCGATGGTGAGCTGCGTCAGCGTGGCTCTGCTCTGCTGCTGCTCAAGGGCCGCGCCGAGCAGATTATTCCCCGGCTGGTCGAACAGTTTTCCCTGCAGGAAGTGCTGACCCTAGAGGAAATCGCCCCCGAAGAGCGCGCCCAGGTCGCGGCCGTGCGCGCGCAGCTGGGCTCTATCCCGCTGCGCGAGCTGGCCGGCAACCAGCTGTTCCGTCGCGAGGAACTGCCCTGTACGGTCGAAATGCTGCCAGCGGTCTATAGCCAGTTCCGCGAGCTGATCGAACAGCGCCTGCAGGTGTTCCAGCCCAGCACTGCGCCCACTCGCCTGCCTGCCCTGCCGGAAAGCGCAGAAGCCTATCTGCAGCCATTGCCCAGCCTGTCCCAGCTCGGTCTGGGTGAGCCACTGAGCGTGGCCAACAGCGCCTTCCCCTTCTCCGGCGGTGAACCGGCGGCCCAGGCACGTCTGCGCGACTATCTCTGGTTGAGCCAGGGCGTACGCCAGTACAAGGACACCCGCAACGGCCTGATCGGCAGCGAATACTCTTCGAAGCTTTCGCCCTGGCTGGCCAACGGCAGCCTTTCTGCCCGCCGCGTAGTGGCGGAGCTACGCCGCCATGAGTCGCAGTACGGGCGCAATGACTCGACCCACTGCCTATGGCTGGAAATGCTCTGGCGCGACTTCTTTCGCTGGACGCTGGTGCGCCATGGCAGTGCCCTGTTCAAGGCCGGCGGCCTGAAGGCCACCGAGCGGGCCTCTATGCTGCTCGACCAGCGCTTCGGGGAGTGGTGCCAGGGCCGTACGGGGATGCCGCTGGTAGATGCCAACATGCGCGAGCTGGCCGCCACCGGATTCATGTCCAATCGCGGTCGCCAGGTCGTGGCCAGCTACCTGGTCAACGATCTGGAGCAGGACTGGCGGTACGGTGCAGCCTGGTTCGAGGAACACCTGCTGGATTACGACCCGGCCAGCAACTGGGGCAACTGGGCCTATCTGGCCGGGGTTGGCAGCGATCCCCGGCACAAGCGCCAGTTCAACGCCCTGCGCCAGGCCCGCCAGTACGACCCGGACGGCGCCTATGTCAGCCTATGGCTACCGGAGCTGCGCAGCATACCGCAGCACCTGCGCCACACCCCGTTCCTGCTGCCACAGCTGCAGCTCAACGCCATGGGCTATCCGCGCCTGGACAGCATTCCCGAGAGCTGGAAACCCTATCTGCCAACGGCCGCCTGAGGATCACGGGCACTGTCGCCAATATTTTCTGTTGCGCAAAAGCCAAACCCCCAACCCGATTGCTCGGATTGGGGGTTTGGGGATAGGAGCTTGACGATGACCTACTCTCACATGGGGAAGCCCCACACTACCATCGGCGATGCGTCGTTTCACTACTGAGTTCGGGATGGGATCAGGTGGTTCCAACGCTCTATGGTCGTCAAGCAATTCGGTTGGGGACTCGGTGTTTAGTCGCTTCCCCTAATTGGGTATGTGATGTCGTGGTATTGCGTGTTCTGGCAAATTTTCGGTCTGTTTGTCGACTTCACCGTCTAACAGCCAAATTGTTTGGGTGTTATATGGTCAAGCCTCACGGGCAATTAGTATTGGTTAGCTCAACGCCTCACAGCGCTTACACACCCAACCTATCAACGTCGTAGTCTTCGACGGCCCTTCAGGGAGCTCAAGGCTCCAGTGAGATCTCATCTTGAGGCAAGTTTCCCGCTTAGATGCTTTCAGCGGTTATCTTTTCCGAACATAGCTACCCGGCAATGCCACTGGCGTGACAACCGGAACACCAGAGGTTCGTCCAACCCGGTCCTCTCGTACTAAGGTCAGCCCCTCTCAAATCTCAAACGTCCACGGCAGATAGGGACCGAACTGTCTCACGACGTTCTAAACCCAGCTCGCGTACCACTTTAAATGGCGAACAGCCATACCCTTGGGACCGGCTTCAGCCCCAGGATGTGATGAGCCGACATCGAGGTGCCAAACACCGCCGTCGATATGAACTCTTGGGCGGTATCAGCCTGTTATCCCCGGAGTACCTTTTATCCGTTGAGCGATGGCCCTTCCATACAGAACCACCGGATCACTAAGACCTACTTTCGTACCTGCTCGACGTGTCTGTCTCGCAGTCAAGCGCGCTTTTGCCTTTATACT
The DNA here is from genome assembly GCF_014490745.1 of Pseudomonas alcaligenes. Classification (NCBI taxonomy): domain Bacteria; kingdom Pseudomonadati; phylum Pseudomonadota; class Gammaproteobacteria; order Pseudomonadales; family Pseudomonadaceae; genus Aquipseudomonas; species Aquipseudomonas alcaligenes. The sequence continues at coordinate 4,853,235 of NZ_LZEU01000001.1, forward strand.
CTACGACCGATTTCCGACCGGTCTGAGCGCACCTTCGTACTCCTCCGTTACTCTTTGGGAGGAGACCGCCCCAGTCAAACTGCCCACCATACACTGTCCTCGACCCGGATAACGGGCCAGAGTTAGAACCTCAAGCATGCCAGGGTGGTATTTCAAGGATGGCTCCACGCGAACTGGCGTCCACGCTTCAAAGCCTCCCACCTATCCTACACAAGCAGGCTCAAAGTCCAGTGCAAAGCTACAGTAAAGGTTCACGGGGTCTTTCCGTCTAGCCGCGGATACACTGCATCTTCACAGCGATTTCAATTTCACTGAGTCTCGGGTGGAGACAGCGCCGCCATCGTTACGCCATTCGTGCAGGTCGGAACTTACCCGACAAGGAATTTCGCTACCTTAGGACCGTTATAGTTACGGCCGCCGTTTACCGGGGCTTCGATCAAGAGCTTCGCTTGCGCTAACCCCATCAATTAACCTTCCGGCACCGGGCAGGCGTCACACCCTATACGTCCACTTTCGTGTTTGCAGAGTGCTGTGTTTTTAATAAACAGTCGCAGCGGCCTGGTATCTTCGACCGGCATGAGCTTACGGAGCAAGTCCTTCACCCTCACCGGCGCACCTTCTCCCGAAGTTACGGTGCCATTTTGCCTAGTTCCTTCACCCGAGTTCTCTCAAGCGCCTTGGTATTCTCTACCCAACCACCTGTGTCGGTTTGGGGTACGGTTCCTAGTTACCTGAAGCTTAGAGGCTTTTCCTGGAAGCATGGCATCAACCACTTCATGTTCTAAAAGAACACTCGTCATCAGCTCTCGGCATTAAGACCCCGGATTTACCTAAGATCTCTGCCTACCACCTTAAACACGGACAACCAACGCCGTGCTGGCCTAGCCTTCTCCGTCCCCCCATCGCAGTAACTAGAAGTACAGGAATATTAACCTGTTTCCCATCGACTACGCATTTCTGCCTCGCCTTAGGGACCGACTAACCCTGCGTCGATTAACGTTGCGCAGGAACCCTTGGTCTTTCGGCGTGCGAGTTTTTCACTCGCATTGTCGTTACTCATGTCAGCATTCGCACTTCTGATACCTCCAGCAAGCTTCTCAACTCACCTTCACAGGCTTACAGAACGCTCCTCTACCGCATCACTTACGTGATACCCGTAGCTTCGGTGTATGGTTTGAGCCCCGTTACATCTTCCGCGCAGGCCGACTCGACTAGTGAGCTATTACGCTTTCTTTAAAGGGTGGCTGCTTCTAAGCCAACCTCCTAGCTGTCTAAGCCTTCCCACATCGTTTCCCACTTAACCATAACTTTGGGACCTTAGCTGACGGTCTGGGTTGTTTCCCTTTTCACGACGGACGTTAGCACCCGCCGTGTGTCTCCCATGCTCGGCACTTGTAGGTATTCGGAGTTTGCATCGGTTTGGTAAGTCGGGATGACCCCCTAGCCGAAACAGTGCTCTACCCCCTACAGTGATACATGAGGCGCTACCTAAATAGCTTTCGAGGAGAACCAGCTATCTCCGAGCTTGATTAGCCTTTCACTCCGATCCACAGGTCATCCGCTAACTTTTCAACGGTAGTCGGTTCGGTCCTCCAGTCAGTGTTACCTAACCTTCAACCTGCCCATGGATAGATCGCCCGGTTTCGGGTCTATACCCAGCGACTAAACGCCCTATTAAGACTCGCTTTCGCTACGCCTCCCCTATTCGGTTAAGCTCGCCACTGAATATAAGTCGCTGACCCATTATACAAAAGGTACGCAGTCACCCAACAAAGTGGGCTCCCACTGCTTGTACGCATACGGTTTCAGGTTCTATTTCACTCCCCTCTCCGGGGTTCTTTTCGCCTTTCCCTCACGGTACTAGTTCACTATCGGTCAGTCAGTAGTATTTAGCCTTGGAGGATGGTCCCCCCATATTCAGACAAAGTTTCTCGTGCTCCGTCCTACTCGATTTCACTTCTAAGATCCTTTCGCGTACAGGGCTATCACCCACTATGGCCGCACTTTCCAGAGCGTTCCGCTAAAATCAAAGAAGCTTAAGGGCTAATCCCCGTTCGCTCGCCACTACTAAGGGAATCTCGGTTGATTTCTTTTCCTCAGGGTACTTAGATGTTTCAGTTCCCCTGGTTCGCCTCTTGCACCTATGGATTCAGTACAAGATAACCATCTTATGATGGCTGGGTTCCCCCATTCAGAGATCTCCGGATCACAGTCTATTTGCCGACTCCCCGAAGCTTATCGCAGGCTATCACGTCTTTCATCGCCTCTGACTGCCAAGGCATCCACCGTATGCGCTTCTTCACTTGACCATATAACCCCAAGCAATCTGGTTACTGTCTCAATCGTGAAGACGACATTCGCCGAAAATTTGCATAGAGAACACGCAAATTTTACCTTGACTCGACTCATTACCAGTGAAAGTAATAAATCGGTCTACTTCTATCACATACCCAAATTTTTAAAGAACAGTTCTGGCGCAAAGACCAGAACTCAACATCTCAGCCACTTCAGTAGCAGATGCTCAGTTCTGAGCTTTCAGCGATCTCGAGTTAATGGTGGAGCCAAGGAGGATCGAACTCCTGACCTCCTGCGTGCAAAGCAGGCGCTCTCCCAGCTGAGCTATGGCCCCATCTACGGACTTGGCCACATCCCTTGACAATTGGTGGGTCTGGGCAGATTCGAACTGCCGACCTCACCCTTATCAGGGGTGCGCTCTAACCAACTGAGCTACAGACCCAATCGTCTAACTCTCGGGTCTAAACCCAATCGCTTTTCGCAAGTGAATCAAGCAATTCGTGTGGGAACTTATGACGAAGCTGATGTCGTCGATTAAGGAGGTGATCCAGCCGCAGGTTCCCCTACGGCTACCTTGTTACGACTTCACCCCAGTCATGAATCACTCCGTGGTAACCGTCCCCCTTGCGGTTAGACTAGCTACTTCTGGAGCAACCCACTCCCATGGTGTGACGGGCGGTGTGTACAAGGCCCGGGAACGTATTCACCGTGACATTCTGATTCACGATTACTAGCGATTCCGACTTCACGCAGTCGAGTTGCAGACTGCGATCCGGACTACGATCGGTTTTATGGGATTAGCTCCACCTCGCGGCTTGGCAACCCTTTGTACCGACCATTGTAGCACGTGTGTAGCCCTGGCCGTAAGGGCCATGATGACTTGACGTCATCCCCACCTTCCTCCGGTTTGTCACCGGCAGTCTCCTTAGAGTGCCCACCATAACGTGCTGGTAACTAAGGACAAGGGTTGCGCTCGTTACGGGACTTAACCCAACATCTCACGACACGAGCTGACGACAGCCATGCAGCACCTGTGTCTGAGTTCCCGAAGGCACCAATCCATCTCTGGAAAGTTCTCAGCATGTCAAGGCCAGGTAAGGTTCTTCGCGTTGCTTCGAATTAAACCACATGCTCCACCGCTTGTGCGGGCCCCCGTCAATTCATTTGAGTTTTAACCTTGCGGCCGTACTCCCCAGGCGGTCGACTTAATGCGTTAGCTGCGCCACTAAAATCTCAAGGATTCCAACGGCTAGTCGACATCGTTTACGGCGTGGACTACCAGGGTATCTAATCCTGTTTGCTCCCCACGCTTTCGCACCTCAGTGTCAGTATCAGTCCAGGTAGTCGCCTTCGCCACTGGTGTTCCTTCCTATATCTACGCATTTCACCGCTACACAGGAAATTCCACTACCCTCTACCGTACTCTAGCTCAGTAGTTTTGGAGGCAGTTCCCAGGTTGAGCCCGGGGATTTCACCTCCAACTTGCTGAACCACCTACGCGCGCTTTACGCCCAGTAATTCCGATTAACGCTTGCACCCTTCGTATTACCGCGGCTGCTGGCACGAAGTTAGCCGGTGCTTATTCTGTCGGTAACGTCAAAACAGCAAGGTATTAACTTACTGCCCTTCCTCCCAACTTAAAGTGCTTTACAATCCGAAGACCTTCTTCACACACGCGGCATGGCTGGATCAGGCTTTCGCCCATTGTCCAATATTCCCCACTGCTGCCTCCCGTAGGAGTCTGGACCGTGTCTCAGTTCCAGTGTGACTGATCATCCTCTCAGACCAGTTACGGATCGTCGCCTTGGTGAGCCTTTACCTCACCAACTAGCTAATCCGACCTAGGCTCATCTGATAGCGCAAGGCCCGAAGGTCCCCTGCTTTCTCCCGTAGGACGTATGCGGTATTAGCGTTCCTTTCGAAACGTTGTCCCCCACTACCAGGCAGATTCCTAGGCATTACTCACCCGTCCGCCGCTGAATCAGAGAGCAAGCTCTCTTCATCCGCTCGACTTGCATGTGTTAGGCCTGCCGCCAGCGTTCAATCTGAGCCATGATCAAACTCTTCAGTTCAATACTGCTTGGGTTTTGAGAAAACCCTAAACTTGGCTCAGCAATCGCAAATAAACTCTCGAATTCACGAGTGTTACTTGTGTTGCTGATAATCTGGTGACTATCAGTCTTACATCACAAGCACCCACACGAATTGCTTGATTCAGTTGTTAAAGAGCGTTTCGGCGAAGTCTTTCGTCTCAACCGAGGCCGCGCATTCTACAGCAGCCCTTCTTTCCGTCAAGCTGTTTTTGAAGAATTTTTCGTTTCCTCTCAACCGCTTGCGCCTCCGAGAAACTCTAGCTCCTCGTCAGCGGGAGGCGAATTCTACAGCGTTCAAATCCGCTGTCAACCACCTCTTTACCGCCCCTCGACTCTTTCGAACCGAAGCGCCAACAGGATCAAACCACCACCCCATCAGCCCGGCGCATTCTACTCGAATCCGCCGCCAGTGCAACCCTTTTTTTCGCCTAACTCATTGTTTAGCAAGGAGTTTTCAGATCAGGCTGCGCCGGAAGTGGTGCGCATTATAGGGGCGGCAATTCTCACGTCAACGCCTATCTGCCGTCTTTCTGGAGAAAACTGCGGCACGCGGGCAGGCCTATATATAGAGAAAGGCTGCCAAACCGGAAGAAGCTGCCGCTAGCCCAGCTCGACGCGGTTGCGCCCGCTGCGCTTGGCGCGGTATAGCGCCTGGTCAGCGCGCTCGAAGGCCTGCTCGCCATTCTCGCCTTTGGCAAAAGCGGTCAGCCCGGACGACAGGGTGATGGTCACCGGCTCGCCGCGGAAATGGAACGGGCAGGCTTCGATGGCGTGACGCAAGGTTTCCAGCAGTTGCTGCCCGCCTTCCAGCGGGGTGCTAGGGATCAGCAGGACGAACTCCTCGCCGCCGAAACGGGCCAAGAAGTCGGTCTTGCGCAGGCGCTTGGCCAGTTCGTTACCGATCAGCTTCAGAACCTTGTCGCCGGCAAGGTGGCCGTACTCGTCATTGATCCGCTTGAAGTGATCGATATCCAGGACGGCCAGCAGCAGTTCGCCGCCATAGCGCTGCCAGCGCGCCATCTCGAGCTCCAGGCGCTCGCCCCAGGCGGCTCGGTTGGGCAGCCCGGTGAGTGGATCGGTCAGCGCCTTCTGCCGCTGCTCTTCTATATGGTCGCGGAACTGCTGGGCCTCGCTTTCCATGTCGGCCACCTTCTGCACCAGGCTCTGCAAACGCTCGGCGACCTGATCCTCGCGACTGTCACGTAGCCGCTGATGCTCGCTGACGGTATGCAGAAGACCATCGAGGCGCGCCTCCAGAGCGCGCTTCAGGCCATCCAGGTCAGACGCTTCCTGAACACTGGCCTGCAGGCCGCTGACCTGCTCACGCAACTCCTGATTGAAGCTGCGGGCACTTTCGACTGACTCGCTGTAACCCTCATGGGCCTCGGTCAGGGTACCGAGAAAGGCGGCCAGGCGTTCGTTGAGCTGCTTGAGATAACCGGCGAACTCACGCTGGCCACTGTCGCTGACCGCCAGCACCAGCACCGCCAGATCGTCCAGCACCGGTACCAGCTCATACCAGTTGAGGCCACCCTGCAGGCGTTCACGCAGCGCATCACCCTGGGGCTGGTGGCGCGGCGGCAGATCCAGCTCATCGAGCAGCTTGAGCAAGCTCTCGGCCACATGGGGAGCGACCGCGCTATAGCCGGGCTCAGGACGATCCGGCAGGGCGAAGGCCGGATCGCCCTCGCCGGTGAGGATGCGTGCATCCAGCGGCAGACTGTCCAGCGACGCCGCCATTCCAGTGCTTGCTACGGCCGCCTCACGGAGCGCTACTGGGGCAGCAGGCGTGGCAACACCCTCAAGCGCGGCAACCGGTACCGGCTCAGCTGAAGCCGGGACGGCGGATTCCACCACTGCCGGCGCCTTGGCCGGCAGCTCGAGGTCATCGTCATCATCGTCCGCGTCAGTCGCCTTGGCAGGCGCAGGCTGCGTGGTCGTCTCGACAGCAGCCTGGCCTTCCAACGCCTGCTCTTCCTCGCGCCCGCCAAACAGGCGCTGCAACAAACCCGGGCGCGCGGTCTCGGTGCTGCCGATCACCGCCAGGGCCTTTTCCTGCAAACTGCTCAGTTCGGCCAGCAGGGCCGGTAGTTCGCGCGAGCTACTGGCCCGCTCATCGATACGCTTGGCGTACTGCTTGAGCGGCTTGCGGATCTCGCGCGGCAGCTCCAAGGCCAGCAATTGATTGGCCAGCCCGGTAAGGCCGGCAACGTTGCCCTCGACCCGCGCCTGGCGGCGCTGCTCGGAGTCGAGCACGGCCTTTTCCAGACGTGGAATCAGTGCCGACAGGCCCGCATCCATCTGCTCGCCACGAATGATTTCGCGCAATTCCTGCATGCATTGATCGACGGCCTTGTCCGAGCCCTCGGCCGCCAGCGAACTGCGCACCAAGCCGCGGCGCAGCAGATCCAGACGCTGATCCCAGCGTTTCTCCAGCTGCTCCTGCTGCTCCAGACTTTCCAGGTATTTGGCTTTCCAGCGCTGGGCATCATCGGTCATGGTGGCGATCCAGTAGCAGGCAGATTCAGCGTAGGTGGTGGCAGGTCGCCCAGCGCGACCGGCAGACGAATGTCCACGGCCACAGGCAGGTGATCGGAGACGGATTGACCGAGAACCTCGACCCGCTCCAGCGCCAGTTCGGAGCTGAGCAGGATGTGATCCAGGCAGCGCTGCGGACGCCAGCTGGGAAAGGTGGCCTCGATCTGTGGCGCAATCAGCCCCAGATCGCGCAGCGGTGAATGCTGCAACAGATCGGTGGCATGGGTATTCATGTCGCCCATCAGTACCAGATGGCGGTAGTGCCCGGCCAGTTCGCGGATATAGGCGAGCTGCCGGGTACGGGTTCGCGCGCCCAGCGCCAGGTGCATCATCACCACAGCCAGGGCATCGGCCCCTTCGCCGAAACGCAGTAGGATGGCACCACGGCCCGGCGGCCCGGGTAGCGGATGGTCTTCCAACTGGCTGGGTTGCAGACGGCTGAGCACGCCGTTGCCGTGCTGCGCCAGGCGGCCGAGGTTGCGATTGAGCTGCTGGTACCAGTAGGGGAAGGCGCCCAGCTCGGCCAGGTGCTCGACCTGATTGACGAAGCCGGAACGCAGGCTGCCGCCATCGACCTCCTGCAGGGCCACCAGATCATAGTTGCCGAGCAGGTTGCCGATGCGCTGCAGGTTGTCGCTGCGCCCGGCATGCGGCAGCAGGTGCTGCCAGCTGCGGGTCAGGTAATGACGGTAGGACGCACTGTTGATGCCTACCTGGATATTGAAGCTGAGCAGGCGCAGCCGACCATCACTGGGCAAACCGCCGGAATTCGGACAATGCTGGTTGACCCGCGCCTCGCGCAGGCTCGCCGAACGCCCGAAACTCCAGCGGCGCAACATGATGGGGCTGGACTCAGTTAGCCGCGCGCTCTTTGGCGATCAGCTGCTCGGCGACATCCAGGGTCTGCTCGGGGCCACCGGAGCTGCGCACGTCGAAACGGTACTTGCCGTTGACGATCAGGGTCGGCACGCCGGTGATCTGGTAGGCCACCGCCAGCTTCTTGGCCCGCTCCATCTGCCCCTTCACGGCGAAGGAGTTAAAGGTGCTGAGGAACTTGGCGCGGTCGATGCCCTGGGTCTCCAGGAAATCAGCCATTTCCTCCGGAGTGGACAGCTTCAGCTTCTGCACATGGATGGCATCGAAAACCGCGCTGTGCACGCTTTTTTCCACACCCATGGCTTCGAGGGTGATGAACAGCTGGCCGTGGACGTTCCATACGCCGCCGAACATGGCCGGGATGCGCACGAAATGCACGTCCTTCGGCAGCTTGGCGATCCAGGGGTTGAGGGTCGGTTCGAACTGGTAGCAGTGCGGGCAGCCGTACCAGAACAGCTCGACCACTTCGATCTTGCCGGGCTCGGAGACCGGCACCGGGCTGCTCAGCTCGACGTACTGCTTGCCGGCCTCGATGGTCTCGGCCTGGGCGCTGAGGCCGAACAGGCTGAGGGTGGCGAGGGCGGCGCTGAAAATCAGGTTACGCATGCAGAACTCCTTGGCAATGGGAACCGCGAGGGCGGGCGGCTGTTCGACCTGCGGGCCTTCGACGGGTTCCGGCATTGTAGCGGAGCCGCTGCCTTTTATGCGCTGGGCGATCAGCCTTCGCTGTGCAGCAGGAGCGGCAGCTGCTCGGCCAGCTTCTCGTTGTTCAGCGGCGCCCGGATGAAACCACGCTGGGTACCGTCCGGCGCCAGGATGACCAGGTTGCCGCTGTGGTCGACAGTGTAGTTCGGCTTAGTGGTATCGGCCGGGATATAAGGAATGCTGACAGCGCTGGCCAGCGCCTGGATATCGGCCGCGGCACCGGTCAGGCCGACAAAGCTGGCATCGAAATAGCCCAGGTACTGCTTGAGCTGCTGCGGGGTATCGCGGTTCGGATCGACACTGACCAGCACCACGCGCAGGCGCGCCTGGGCCTCGGCCGGCAGCATGCCCTTGAGCTGGCGCAACTGGGCGAGGGTGGCCGGGCAGATGTCCGGGCAGAAGGTATAGCCGAAGAACAGCAGGCTCCACTGGCCCTTGAGCTGATCCAGCGCCACTGCCTGACCGTCTTGGTTGGTCAGGCTCAGCCCCGGCAGACTGCGGCTCTGCGGCAGCAGGACGATGCCGGCATCCAGCTGCGCCACCTTGTCCAGGCCATCGCCCTTGCCGTTCAGCACCTTGTGCACGGTCAGGCCCAATACCAGGGCGACGATCGCGACCAGGATGAAGACTGTCTTGTGGGTTCGATTCATGGACTCGGTTCTCTAAGGCGATGGGGGCACGCGGGCGCAACGGCTGCCACGCCCGGCGCGCACCTTGCGCCGCCGCGTTACAGGCTCAGCAGCAGGTAGTGGTCGGCGAGCAGGGCGATGAACAGCAGGAACAGGTACCAGATACTGTACTTGAACGTATTGATCGCCGCGTGCGGTTTGCTGTCACGGTACAGCACCACGGCCCAGTACATGAAGCGCCCGCCCAGCAGCGCGGCACAGGCCAGATAGAGCGGCCCGCTCATGTGAATGGCATAGGGCAGCAGGGTCACGGCGAACATCACGGCGGTGTACAGCAGGATGTGCACCTTGGTGTAGTGCTCGCCGTGGGTCACCGGCAGCATGGGGATGTCGGCCTTGGCGTATTCCTCCTTGCGGTGGATGGCCAGCGCCCAGAAGTGCGGCGGCGTCCAGGCGAAGATGATCAGCACCAGCAACAATGGTTCAGCGCTGACATGCCCGGTGACGGCGACCCAACCGAGCAGCGGCGGCGCCGCCCCGGCCAGCCCGCCGATCACGATGTTCTGCGGCGTGGCACGCTTGAGAAAGCCGGTGTAGAGCACCGCATAACCGAGCAAGGAGGCCAGGGTCAGCCAGGCCGCCAGCTCGTTGGTGAAGGTCAGCAGCAGCGCCATCCCGGCCACCGCCAGCAGCAGGGCGAAGCCCAGCGCCGCCACGGGCGACAGGCGCCCGGCGGTGACCGGACGCTTGTGGGTGCGCGCCATGATCGAGTCGATACGCCGGTCCACCACGTGGTTGACCGCCGCCGCCGCGCCAGCGCACAGGCCGATGCCGAGGTTGCCGAACAGCAGCACCTGCCAGGCCACCCCGGCACGGGTGGCGAGGAACATGCCGACCAGCGAGGTGATCAGCATCAGCACCACCACGCGGGGTTTGGTCAGCTCCAGGTAATCGCGCCAGCTGGCGTGTTCCCGGTGGGCTTGCAGCAGAGTAGCCATGGGGGTCTCTCCTTGATTGTTCTTATTTGCCCAGCGCCAGCTCGGCGGGCGCCGCAGCCTGCACTGCGCGCACCGCGTTGGCGGCCCGCAGGCGGTAATTGACCAGCACCAGGCTCAGCAGCAGGGCCGCGCCCCCGGCGTTGTGGGCCACCGCCACCGCCAGCGGCAAGTGCAGCAGCACGTTGCTCACCCCCAGGCTGACCTGCAGGCCCAGCGCCAACAGCACCAGACCTGCCAGCCGGCCAAGCCCGCCAGCACGCAGGCGCCAGGCCAACAGCAGCAGGATCAGGGTCACCAGCACGGCGCCGAGGCGATGGGTCAGGTGGATGGCGGTACGGGCCTCGCTGTCCAGCTGGCCGCCGAGGTAGTTGGGGCCAATATGCTGGGTCAGGTGAAAACCGTTGGCGAAGTCCGCCGCCGGCCACCACTGGCCATGGCAGGTCGGCAGGTCGACGCAGGCCACTGCCGCATAGTTGGAGCTGACCCAGCCACCCAGGGCGATCTGCCCGATCACCAACAGCAGCGCCAGCATGGCCAGGCCACGCAGGCGCGTCGTCACTCCGGACAACACCGGCAGCGCAGCGGACAGGCGCAGGCTGAGCAGGAACAGCAGGGATAGGGTGGTGAAGCCACCCAGCAGGTGCGCCGTGACCACCTGCGGCCAGAGCTGCAGGGTGACCGTCCACATGCCGAAGGCGGCCTGAGCGATCACCACGCCGAGCAGCAGCAGCGGTAGCTTCAGCGGCTGATCGGGCTCTGCGCGGCGGCGCAGGGCCTGCACCGCCAGGGTTAGGATCAGCAGGCCCAGGCTGCCGGCGAAGTAGCGGTGGATCATCTCGTTCCAGCCCTTCTGCGCCTCCACCGGGGCATGGGGGAAATTGGCTTCGGCATGGGCCAGCTGTGCCTCGCTCTGCGGCACACTGATGAAACCGTAGCAACCGGGCCAGTCCGGGCAGCCAAGGCCGGCATGGGTCAACCGGGTATAGGCACCGAGCAGTACCACCAGCACCGCCAGCAGGGTGGCGAACAGCGCCAGGCGGTAGCCGGGCAGGGGTTTGCGTGCAGTCATCCAGGGCCTCTTCTTATTGTTCTGTGCGGGTATGTCAGCCGATCTGCGACAGCTTCAGCAGCAGGCGCAGGTCGTTGAGGATCGCCTTGCCCTTGACCGTGGCGTCGTAGCGCAGCACCAGGTTGCCATGCGGATCGACGATCCACAGCTGCGCCCCGCCGGCATCCTTGGCGACCGCTGCGTTGGTGTAGGTCGTCAGATCGAGCCGGTAGCGCCCCAGCTGCGGGTATTCGCGCTCCAGCTGGGCCTCGAGATCCGCCGCCAGCGGGGCGGCAATCGCCAGGCCGTGGCTGGCCCGCGAAGCGTCGCGATTCAGGCCGATATGGATCTGCCGGGCGGTATACACCAGTTGCCGACAGGCCTCGTCGCAGCCCTGCGGGGCGGTGACCAGCAGCTGCCAGCGTGCCTGCGCGGCATCCAGCACGCCCAGATCGCCGAGCGTCTGGCCATTACCGATCAGCACGCCGTGGTAGCTGCGCGACTCCGGCACCCAGAACTTCATCTTGTACATGGCCGTGGCCAGGATCATCGGGCCGATCACCAGGCTCAGCAGCAGGATCAGCTGCAGGCGCCCGCGACCGCGTGGAGCGGCGGCCTCAGAGGAGGGGCTGAGAGGATTCAGGGTCGTGCTCATGTTCAGGCTCCCGCGCATTGCGCAATCCGAAATAGAGGTAAAGGCAGCAGAGCGCCGCGGCCAGGGCGAACCACTGCACGGCGTAGCCGATATGGGTCTGCGGGGTCATGGCCACCACGGGCCATTGCACCTGATAACTGGCCGGCCCCGGCTCCAGCCGCACTTCATGGGCCATGCCGCCACGGCCGAGCTGTTGCCACAATGCTTCCGGCTCGACCCGGGTGATCAGCCGCGGCCAGCTCTGCCCAGGCGGATCGGCCTGCAACTGAAAGGCGTTGCCGGGTGGCAGATAGACCTGGGCCTGCAGCTCCAGGGTCTGCTCCGGGGTGGTGAACTGCGGCGGCGTGCGCCGATCCGGCCAGGGCAGCCAGCCGCGGTTGACCAGCAGCCACAACCCGCTGGGCTGGTCGTAGAAGGGTTGCAACAGTTCGACGCCGGGGCGGCCGTCGCGGGTGCGGTTATCCAGCAGCAGGCTGTGCCCGGCATCGAACTGACCGTGCAGGCGAATGCGCACGCCGGCCACATCCTGGCGCTGCTCCAACTCGGCCAGGCTGATCGGCGCGGCCTGCTGGCTGGCCTCGTGATGCGCCAGCAGGGCGCGCTTCTCCTCGGCCCGGGCCAGCTGCCAGAAACCGAGCGTCACCAGCAGCGGCAGCAGCAGGGCCACCACCACACTGGGCAGCACGCCGGGACGGAAGCGGCTCACTGCCGCCCTCCGAAAGCCGACAGGCGCCTGGCTATACTCAACCTGCAGTTCATTCCCCACCCCCGGAGTCACGCATGCTCAAGCTCGCGATCGTCCTCTTTCTGCTGGCCACCCTGGTCAGCCTGTTCAGCGGCCTGTTCTTCCTGGTCAAGGACGAGGGCCACGGCTCGCGAGTGGTCAATTCGCTAAGCGTTCGTGTTGCCCTGACCGCCGTGACCGTGGCGTTGATCGCCTGGGGTTTCTACAGCGGCCAGTTGTCCAGCCATGTCACCTGGTGACGGCAGTCCCGTCACAGCACGTAGACGAAGATAAACAGACCCAGCCAGACCACATCGACGAAGTGCCAGTACCAGCTGGCCGCCTCGAAGCCGAAGTGCTTGTCCCCGCTGAAATGCCCCTTGCTGATGCGGATCAGCATGATCGACAGGATCAGCGCACCCAGGGTGACGTGAGCACCGTGGAAGCCGGTGAGCATGAAGAAGGTCGCGCCGTAGATACCCGAGCCCAGGGTCAGCCCCAGTTCGGTGTAGGCCTCGTGGTATTCGTAGGCCTGCAGGAACAGGAAGCAGATGCCCAGCGCCACCGTCAGCGCCAGCCACAGCTTGAGCGGGCCGCGATGATCCTTCTTCAACGCATGGTGGGCGAAGGTCACGGTGAAGCTGGAGCTGACCAGCAGGATGGTGTTGATCAGCGGCAGGTGCCAGGGGTCGATGACTTCCTTGGGCGGCGGGAACAGCTTGGGATCGGGGGTATGCAGCAGCGGCCAGTTGAACTCGAAGTTCGGCCACAGCATGTTGGCTACGCCCTTGGCGCCATCGCCGCCCAGCCAGGGCCCGGCGAAGTGTCGTACATAGAACAGCGCACCGAAGAAGGCGGCGAAGAACATCACCTCGGAGAAGATGAACCAGCTCATGCCCCAGCGGAACGAGCGATCCATCTGCGGGCTGTACAGGCCGCCGCGGCTCTCCTTGATCACCGCGCCGAACCAGCCGAACAGCATGTAGGCGAGGAACAGCCCGCCGACGAAGAAGATCAGCGGCCCGTGGGAGTCCGGGCGGGCGGCCTTGAGGTCGTTGAACCAGGTGCCCAGGCCATAGACGGTGGTGAGCATGCCGATGGTGGCGATGATCGGCCACTTGCTCTGGGCGGGAACGTAGTAGTTCTCGTGACTCGACATTTCTTGTTCTCCTTATGGAGTCGGGGTCGCCTGCGCGACGGGCGGTTTGCGCGCAGTGATATCGAACAGGGTGTAGGCCAGGGTCAGGTGCTTCACATCGGCCGGCAGATCACGGTCGACGATGAAGCGCACCGGCATCTCGATGCGCTCGCCCGGCTGCAGCACCTGCTGGGTAAAGCAGAAGCACTCGGTCTTGTGGAAGAACGCCGCGGCCTTGGATGGCGCCACGCTGGGAATGGCCTGGGCGGTCATCGGGTGATCGCTGGGGTTGGAGGCGATGAACAGCATCTCGTTGCTCGCCCCCGGGTGCACCACCAGGTCATCCGCCTTGGGGCGGAACTCCCAGACCATGTCCACCGCATTGGTGGCGAGGAACTGCACGCGCACCTGGCGCTGCTCGTCCACCACCTGGCTCCCCTCGTAGGCCTTGGCCGTCTTGCCGTTGATGCCGAAGGCCTGGCACATCACGTCATAGAAGGGCGGCAGCACGAACACGCCGAAACAGAACATTGCCACCGCCAGCAGCAGCAAACGGACGATCAGCCGGCGGTTGTCCAGGGCAGTGCTCAAGGCCGTACTCCTACTTCACTTCCGGCGGGGTGGTGAAGGTGTGGTAGGGCGCCGGCGAAGGCACCGTCCACTCCAGCCCTTCAGCGCCATCCCAGGGCTTGTCGCCGGCCGGTTTGCCGCCACGGATGCACTTGATGACGATGAACAGGAACAGCAACTGGGTGGCGCCGAAGGTGAACGCGCCAATCGACGAGATCATGTTGAAGTCGGCGAACTGCAGGTTGTAGTCGGGAATCCGCCGCGGCATGCCAGCCAGGCCGACGAAGTGCATCGGGAAGAACGCCATGTTCATGCCGATGAAGCTCATCCAGAAATGCAGCTTGCCGAGGGTCTCGTCGTACATGTGGCCGGTCCACTTGGGCAGCCAGTAGTAGGCCGAGGCGAAGATGCCGAAGATCGCCCCGGGCACCAGCACGTAGTGGAAGTGCGCCACCACGAAGTAGGTGTCGTGGTACTGGAAGTCCGCCGGGGCGATGGCCAGCATCAGCCCGGAGAAGCCACCAATGGTGAACAGGATGACGAAGGCCACGGCGAACAGCATCGGCGTTTCGAAGGTCATCGAGCCCTGCCACATGGTGCTGGCCCAGTTGAACACCTTCACCCCGGTGGGCACGGCGATCAGCATGGTGGCGTACATGAAGAACAGCTCACCGGTCAGCGGGATGCCGACGGTGAACATGTGGTGCGCCCAGACGATGAACGACAGGAAGGCGATCGACGCGGTCGCATACACCATCGAGGTGTAGCCGAACAGCGGCTTGCGCGCGAAGGCCGGGATGATCGAGCTGACGGCGCCGAACGCCGGCAGGATCATGATGTACACCTCGGGGTGGCCGAAGAACCAGAACACGTGCTGGAACAGCACCGGGTCACCGCCACCGGCCGCGCTGAAGAAGCTGGTGCCGAAGTGCACGTCCATCAGCATCATGGTCACGCAACCGGCCAGTACCGGCATCACCGCGATCAGCAGGAAGGCAGTGATCAGCCAGGTCCAGACGAACAGCGGCATCTTCATCAGGGTCATGCCCGGAGCACGCAGGTTGAGGATGGTGGCGATCACGTTGATCGCGCCCATGATCGAGCTGATGCCCATCAGGTGGATGGCGAAGATGAAGTAGGTGACCGACTCCGGCGCGTAGGTGGTGGACAGCGGCGCGTAGAAGGTCCAGCCGAAGTTCGGTCCGCCGCCGGCGGTGAACAGGGTGCTGACCAGCAGGCCGAAGGCCGCCGGCAGCAGCCAGAAGCTGAAGTTGTTCATCCGCGGCAGGGCCATGTCCGGCGCGCCGACCATCAGCGGGATCATCCAGTTGGCCAGGCCGACGAAGGCCGGCATCACCGCGCCGAACACCATGATCAGGCCGTGCATGGTGGTCATCTGGTTGAAGAACGCCGGCTCGACGATCTGCAGGCCGGGCTGGAACAGCTCGGCGCGGATCACCATGGCGAACGAGCCGCCGAGCAGGAACATGATGAAGCTGAACCACAGGTACATCGTGCCGATGTCCTTGTGGTTGGTAGTCAGCACCCAGCGCATCAGGCCCTTGGCCGGCCCATGGTGGTGGTCATGCCCGGCATGACCATGGGAATCGATCACTGCACTCATGTCCTTACTCCTGAGCCTGTTTGAGGGCGAGCACGTCTTTCGGGGTGACCATGTCGCCCATGGCGTTACCCCAGGCGTTGCGCTCGTAGGTAATCACCGCGGCGATGTCCACTTCCGACAACTGCTTGCCGAAGGCGGCCATGGCGGTGCCCGGCTTGCCGAAGAACACGATGTGCAGGTGATCCTCTTTCGGCCCGGTGGCGATCTTCGAGCCCTTGAGCGCCGGGAACATCGGCGGCAGGCCCTGGCCCTCGGCCTGGTGACAGGCCACACAGGTGGTGTGGTAGATCTTGTCGCCGCGCGCCACCAGCTCTTCGCGCGTCCATTCCTTCTCGGTCAGTTCCTTGAGCTTGGCGGTTTCTTCCTTGCGCTCGGCCAGCCACTTGGCGAAGTCTTCCTGACTCTTGGCTTCGACCACGATCGGCATGAAGCCGTGATCCTTGCCGCATAGCTCGGCGCACTGGCCACGGTAGAGACCGGGCTTCTCGATGCGCGTCCAGGATTCGTTGACGAAGCCGGGGATGGCGTCCTTCTTCACCGCCAGGGCCGGCACCCACCAGGCATGGATCACATCGGCCGAGGTGATCAGGAAGCGCACCTTGGCGCCGACTGGCACCACCAGAGGCTGGTCGACTTCCAGCAGGTAGTGCTCGTCCTTCTTCGCCTGGTTGTGGATCTGTTCCTGGGGCGTGGCCAGGTTGCTGAAGAACTCGACGTCCTGGCCCAGGTACTTGTAGTGCCACTTCCACTGGTAGCCGGTGACCTGGATATCCAGGTCGGACTCCGAGGTGTCGTAGATATCGATCAGCGTCTTGGTCGCCGGCACCGCCATCACCACCAGGATGACGAAGGGCACGACGGTCCAGAGGATCTCTACCGTGGTGCTCTCATGGAAGTGGGCCGGTTCTTGGCCGGTAGAGCGGCGGTGGATCAGCATCGACCAGAACATGGCGCCGAATACCAGCACGCCAATCACGACGCAGATCCAGAAAATGGTCATGTGCAGGTCGAAGACGGTACGGCTGACCTCGGTGGCTCCGGGTGCCATGTTCACCGTCCAGGCGGCTTGCGCCGAGCTGAATGCCAGCCACAGCAGTAGGCCCATCCAGACTCGTGGATGTCGCATCATTGCGGGTTCCCCTCGTTGTTCTTGTTATCCCGCCGGCTAAGCCTGCGGCAAAGGGATCGACTGCCAAAACGGCTGGCTACAACTGTCGAAACCTCTCCGTGCCGAAGCCCGTCCGGTTCCATCAGGTTCACGCCTTGCGATTTCGAGTATAGCCAGCAAGTGCCGCAGCACAACGCGAAGGGAAAATTTGCGAAGGCTCTGCGCTGCACCTGCGCAGGCCGCGGCAGGCGCGGGGTGCAGCGCAGAGCCGGCGGCTTGTTATAGCGGCCTCGCATAACCTTTAAAAAATTATGACAATCCGTTCTTAAGCTTTGCCGATGGGCAGCTAAGGTCAATCCTCGCTTACGTCATGTCCTTGTCATGGGAGCCGTCATGAATACCCTCGCTTTGCGCGAACTGATCCAGCACGCCCTTGCTCACGAAGCCCGCACCGGGCACCTGGCCCACCTGCTGGAAGGCCAGCTGGCGCGCCTGCACCCGAGCATCCAGCTGCCCGCCGACGATGCCCAAGGCGTGCTCGAGCGCTTCGTCGCCGCCTATGTCGAGCAGGTGCCGGATGTGCTGGATGCGGCCCACGCCGTGGCCCAGGAAGCCGGCATCGAGGGCCAGGTCAAACCGGTGCTGCAACTGGCCGAGCAGTTCTTCCTCAGCCCGCCCGGCCTGCTGGAGGGGCACCAGGGCCTGGATGCCCTGCTCGACGAGTCCTACCTGGCCCACCGCCTGGTGGAAGAGGTCAACGACCGCTACATCGCCCATTTCGGCCAGCCGCTGATTCCGCTGGATACTACGGTGGCCAACCTGATCGCCCACCAGCTGATCGGCGAGCCCTTCGCCAACCAGCTCGACGAGGCGGTGCACCATGCGGTAGACGAAATGCTCGACCCGGCCGTGTTCCAGCAGGCCTCGGCCCAGGAATACCGGGTGCGCCTGAGCAACCCGCAGACCCTGGCGGCCTGGCAGAACTGGCCCTGCCTGTCGCGCCAGCTCGGCGTGGAGCTGGGCCTGCCGGCCTAGCGCCGGCAGAAAAAAACAGGCCCGCAACAGCGGGCCTGATTGTCACGCCTGCGGGTAGCGTGCTCTGGGCGTGGCCATCGGCACCACCTCGCCATCCAGCGCCAGGAAGCTGCCGCTTTCCGCATCGTAGGCACGAATCGCACTGGTCTCGATGTCGTAGACCCAGCCATGGATGAACAGCTGCCCGCTGGCCAGCTTGGCCGCCACCGAAGGGTGGGTGCACAGGTGGTTGAGCTGGGCGATCACGTTCTCCTCGGTGAGGATGCCCAGGGTGTCGTGGCCACCGCAGCCGCAGTTCTCCTCGACCACCTTGAGTGCCACCTCGCTGTGGCGCAGCCAGGCCTTGACCGTGGGCATGCGCTCCAGGGTTTCGGGCGCCAGCACCGCCTTCATCGCACCGCAGTCGGAGTGGCCGCAGACGATGATGTGCTGCACACCGAGCGCCAGCACCGCGTACTCGATGGCGGTGGAAACCCCGCCCATCATCTGCCCGTAGGGTGGCACCACGTTGCCGACGTTGCGGGTGACGAACAGGTCGCCTGGCGCACTCTGGGTGATCAGCTCGGGAACGATGCGCGAATCGGCGCAGGTGATGAACATGGCGCGCGGGTTCTGCGCGCTGGCCAGGGCCTTGAACAGCTCTTCCTGCTGCGGGAAGACCTCGTTGCGAAAGCGCTTGAAGCCTCCGACTATCGCGTTCAGCGCCTCGTCGGCGCTCTCCGGCGCAGTGCGCGCCTGCAGGGGAATGGCATTGTGCTTGTAGGGCATTGCGTCTACCTCATGCTGAACCGTTGCGCTGGGGCGAATTATCGACCCGCCATGCGGACAGTTGCCAGCCTTGAAGAGTCACAAATTACAGCAGCGCCAGCTGACCGCCGGGCGGCGCGAACTGGCTGCAGTCGAGATCGAAGTCGGCGCGGCGGTTCAGCCCCAGGCGCTTGATCGCCAGGGCGAAGCGCTGCGCCAGCAGCTCGGCGAATACTCCCTGACCACGGAAGCGATGGCCGAAGCGGCTGTCGTACAACTCGCCGCCGCGGCTCTGGCGGATCAGGCTCAGCACATGCTCGGCGCGCTGCGGGTGGTGGGCCTGTAGCCACTCCTCGAACAGCGGCGCCACCTCGCGCGGTAGGCGCAGCAGCATGTAGTTGGCGCTCTGCGCTCCGGCCTCGCGGGCCGCCTCCAGCAGGTTCTCCAGCTCCATGTCGTTGATCATCGGGATCATCGGCGAGCACAGCACGCCGACCGGAATACGCTGCTCGCGCAGCACGCGGATCACCCGCAGGCGGGCCGAAGGCGCGGCAGCGCGCGGTTCGAGGATGCGCTTGAGCTCGTCGTCGAGGGTGGTCAGGCTGATGAACACCTTGACCAGGCGGCGCTCGGCCAGCTGGCTGAGCAGGTCGAGGTCGCGCAGGATCAGTGCGCCCTTGGTGACTATCGTCAGCGGATGACCGTGGCGCAGCAGCACCTCCAGGCAGCGGCGGGTGAGCTGGTGCTCGCGCTCGATCGGCTGGTAGGGGTCGGTATTGCTGCCCAGGGCGATCGGCGCACACACATAACCGGGCTTGCCCAGCTGCTGTTCGAGCAGAGCCGGGGCATTGCGCTTGGCGATCAGCTTGGTTTCGAAGTCGATGCCCGGCGACAGATCCCAGTAGGCATGGCTGGGCCGCGCATAACAGTAGATGCAGCCATGCTCGCAGCCGCGATAGGGGTTGAGCGTGCGGTCGAACGGCAGATCCGGCGACTGGTTGCGGCTGATGATGCTCTTGGCCATTTCCACCCGCACCTCGGTGGCGCGGCTCGGCGGTACCTCCTGAAACCAGCCGTCGTCGCTGGCGATGATGCGCTGGGGCGCGTAACGGTTGTGCGGATTGCTGGCGGTTCCGCGACCGCGGGGAGGCAGGGCAGGCATGGCGAAGCACTCGAATACTGTATATATACACAGTATAGCGAGTCAGCCACAGCCACAAGCCGGTACTGCCGAATGGTCAGGCGTCGCGCAGCAGGTCGTTGGCGTTGAGGATCGCGTAGGCGATTTCCGGATGGCGCTCCAGGCTGCGGCGGATCGCCGTGGGGATGGCCTGGCGGGTCTTGCGGCACAGCCCCGGCTGCGCCTCGACGACGATGCTGATGCCGCGCATGGTGCGCACCTCGTTGAGGCTCGGGGTGATCTGCAGGCTGATGCCGAGCTGCTGGAACATGCGCAGCTGCATGCGCTGCAGGTCGGCCAGGTCGGCGAGGTTTTCCAGGCGCTCGAGCAGGCGCTTTTCCTCCTGCAGGGTCAGCTGCAGGATGCGCAGATCGGCGCCGGCCTGCTCCAGCAAGCGCTCGCGCTCGCAGATGCACAGGCCGGGCGGACATTCCTTGCGAAGCGGAAAGGCGGCGGTCATGCCGCCGATAATAGCTGCACGCGCGACGGCGTACAGCCTGCATCAGAACCTCTGGACGATCTCGCGAGCTAGAGATAAACGGTGGCGAAAGCGGCCGAGGGCGCGGAGTTTACGAGCTGTAAATGAGCAGTCCGAGGCTGCTTTCAACACTGTTTAGCCGACGCGCAGCAGAGCGTCTCAGGGATCGACCTGCTCCATCAGCTCGGCCACCGACTCCGGGCGCTGCGCATAGCGCTGCGCCAGCACCGCGCAGACCATCAGCTGGATCTGGTGGAACAGCATCAGCGGCAGGATCAACATGCCGATCCCTGCGCCGGCGAACAGCACCTGGGCCATGGGCACACCGGTGGCCAGGCTCTTCTTCGAGCCGCAGAAGAGGATGGTGATGCGGTCTTCCTGGCTGAAACCCAGGCGCTTGCCCAGCTGCCAGGTGCACAGCAGCACCAGCGCCAGCAGCACGCAGCAGACCAGCAGCAGACCGCCCAGCGCAGACAGAGGAATCTGCTGCCAGAGGCCCTCGACCACCGCCTCGCTGAACGCGCCGTAGACCACCAGCAGGATCGAACCCTGGTCGACGAACTTCAGCCAGTGCTTGTTGCGCGTCACCCAGGCGCCGATCCAGCGGCGGGCGATCTGCCCGGCGATAAACGGCAGCAGCAGTTGCAGGGTGATCTTGCCGATGGCGTCCAGGGTCGAACCGCCGTCGCCCTGGGTGCCGAGCAACAGCGCCACCAGCAATGGGGTGAGGAAGATGCCGAACAGGCTGGAAGCGGCTGCGCTGCAGATCGCCGCCGGGATATTGCCGCGCGCCAGCGAGGTGAAGGCAATGGCCGACTGCACCGTGGCCGGCAGTGCGCATAGGTAGAGCACGCCGAGGTACAGCTGCGGGGTTACCAGCGGCGCCAGCAGCGGCTTGAGCGCCAGGCCGAGCAGCGGGAACAGCACGAAGGTGCAGGCGAACACCAGCAGGTGCAGGCGCCAGTGCAGGGCACCGGCGATGATCGCCTCGCGCGACAGCTTGGCGCCGTGCAGGAAGAACAGCAGGGCGATGGCCAGGTTGGTGACCCAGGCGAACGCCAGCGCCGCCTGGCCGCTGCACGGCAGCAGGCTGGCGCAAACGACCACGGCGAGCAGGGTCAGGGTGAAACGATCGGGGAGCAGGCGGGACAGGGACATCAGGGCTTCTCGTGCTTGCAGGCCAATGGCGGCGACACTACCGTGTTCGCCAGTTACCGACTAACGCCAAAGAGCCAGCCAATGCCGTCTAACGGACAGCAAAAAGCCTACCGGCGCAGCATTCCCGGGCTCAAGAGCCTGCCCCGGCCGCTCTACGGGCGCATCGAATCGCTGCCCAATCGCGCCCTCACCCATCGCCACAGCCATCCCTGGGTGCAGCTGTCCTACGCCATCGCCGGAGTGCTGGAAATCCATACCGACGCCGGCCGCTTCGTCGCCCCGCCGCAGCGCGCCGTGTGGATTCCGGCCGGGCTGCCGCACCGGGTATACAGCTCGCCGCGCACCGAGATGCGCAGCCTGTATATCGACAACAGCGTGGCCGCGCGCCAGGCGGACGGCTGTCAGGTGCTGGTGGTCAGCCCGCTGCTGCGCGAGCTGATCAGCGCCTTCAGCGAGCTGCCGGTGGAATACCAGCTGGAAGGCAGCCAGGGGCGCCTGACTCAGGTGCTGCTCGACCAGCTCAACGGCGCGCCGCCGGTCGACCTGATGCTGCCGCTGCCGCGCGACGCCCGCCTGCGCACCCTGTGCCGCAGCCTGCAGGCGCAACCGGATGGCCAGGCCACCCTGGCGCAGTGGAGCCAGCGCCTGGCGGTGTCGGAGAAAACCCTCAGCCGCCTGTTCCTGCGCGACACCGGGCTGACCTTCCGTGCCTGGCGCCAACGTCTGCGCCTGCTCGGCGCGCTGACCCCACTGGAGCAGGGCCAGCGGGTCACCGACGTGGCCCTGGCCTGCGGCTACGACTCGACCTCGGCCTTTATCGCCGTCTTCCGCCAGCAGTTCGGCTGCACCCCGGGCGAGTTCTTCCGCACCGGCTGAGTCAGAGCAGCGCGCTGAACAGCGCGTACAGCCCGCCGGACAGCAGGATGGCCGCCGGCAGGGTCAGCACCCAGGCCAGCAGCATGCTGCGGATGGTCTGCCACTGCAGGCCGCTGCCGCTGGCCAGCATGGTGCCGGCCACGCCCGAGGACAGCACCTGGGTGGTCGATACCGGCATGCCGTAGAGATCCGCCGCGCCGATGGTGAGCATCGCCGTCAGCTGCGCCGAGGCGCCCTGGGCGTAGGTCATGCGCATGGTGCCGATGCCCTCGCCGACCGTGGCGACGATGCGCCGCCAGCCGACCAGGGTGCCCAGGCACAGGGCCAGGGCCACGGCGATCTTGACCCAGGGCGGGACGAAGTTGATGGTCGCCTCGGCCTGGCTGCGCAGCGCCTGCAGCTCGCTCCAGGTCTCCAGCGGCAACGCCGGGCCGCGGCGGTCGAGCAGGCGCACGGTCTCGGCGGCGAGGAACAGGTCGTCGCGCAGCGCCAGCGTCTGTTCGTCACCCATCCCGCCGAGCGCGCCATCGGCCGGCACCCGCGCCACCACATCGCCGAGCACCGTGGCCAGGGCGCCGAGCACCTGCGGCATCTCACCCTCGTTACGCTGGAAGGCCAGCAGCATCTGCTGCGCATCGCCTGCACCGACCGCCCCGGAACGCAGCAAGCCCAGGCGCCCCTGCTCGGCATGCTGCACCAACAGCGCCACCGCCGCAGGCGGGCTGGCACGGTCGAGGGCGAAGGCCAGCGGCATGGCGCCGACCAGGATCAGCATGATCAGGCCCATGCCCTTCTGCCCGTCGTTGGAGCCGTGGGCGAACGACACCCCCGAGCAGGTCAGGATCAGCAGGCCGCGAATCCACCAGGGTGGCGGCGTGCGCCCCTCAGGCGCCTGGAACAGCGCCGGCTGCCGGTGCACCAGGGCCAGGCGCAGCAGCCACAGCAGCAGCGCAGCGGCGCCGAGGCCAACCAGCGGCGACAGCAGCAGCGCGTAGCCAACCTTGCTCAGCATGTGCCAGTCGCCCTGCAGCACGGACGACTGCTCGGCCATCAGCCCATGGGCCAGGGCGACGCCGACGATGGAGCCGATCAGGGTATGCGAAGACGACACCGGCAGGCCCAGCCACCAGGTGCCGAGGTTCCACAGGATGGCAGCGATCAGCAGGGCGAAGATCATCGCCATGCCGACGCCGCTGCGCAGGTGCAGCATCAGCTCGGCCGGCAGCAGGGCGACGATGGCGAAGGCCACTGCGCCGCTGGAGAGCAGCACGCCGAGGCCGTTGCACAGCCCCGACCAGAGCACCGCGACGTTGGGCGGCAGGGCGTTGGTGTAGATCACCGTGGCCACCGCGTTGGCGGCGTCATGGAAGCCGTTGATGAACTCGAAGCCGAGGGCGATCAACAGCGCCACCACCAGCACCGTCAGCGCCAGGCCGGCCTGCAGCTCGCCGCTGGCCTGCAGGTCGCCGGCCAGGCTGAGGAAGGTGTAGAGCAGCGCGCCGGCCAGGGCCAGGAAGAACAGCAGATGCCCGCGCGGCCCGGCCCGAGTCTGCAGCACCGGGCTCAAGGGCGACGGGGACAGGCGCGCGGCGCGCAGGTTGGCGAGTAGCTGGTAACGATCAAGCATGAGGGCGGGGCCCGTACGGCATGACGTATCCTCCCGATGCGTCCGCCTTGAGCCTAGCGCCTCCTGGCTATTCCGGCCTCTTCAGGCCCGCCCGGCGTGACGGCCCCGAGGGGCCGTCGCCAGGCGCCGTTAACTATGACCTGCGGTCATTTCTTCAGCTTGGGATTGGGGAAGAACTGCACCGTCTGGCCCTTGCTCGCCGCCGGCTTGGCGGCGGCCTGGTTGACCCGCGTGCCGATCTCCTTGGGTACCGACTGGCCCTGGGCGTTGAGGGTGTCGGCGTAGCCGCAGCTCACGCACTCGCGGTGCGGGGTGCCGTCCTCGTCCCACATCTTGATGGTGTCCATGGCACTACACGCCGGGCACACGGCGCCGGCGATAAAGCGCTTCTTCGGCTCGCTCATCACGCTGCCTCCTGGCTCAGGCCGAGGTGGCGCAGCAGGGCGTCAATGGAGGGTTCGCGACCACGGAAGTCGACGAACAGCACCATCGGCTCCTGCGAGCCGCCACGGGCCAGGATCGCCTCGCGGAAGGCACGGCCGGTGGCCGGGTTGAGCACACCGTCTTCCTCGAACTTGGAGAAGGCGTCGGCGGACAGCACTTCGGCCCACTTGTAGCTGTAGTAACCGGCCGCGTAACCGCCGGCGAAGATGTGCGCGAAGCTGTTGGCGAAGCGGTTGAAGGCCGGCGGACGGATCACCGCCACCTCGTCGCGGATGCCTTCGAGCACCTGCAGCACGCTGCGGCCGTCGCCGTGGCTGGCGTGCAGCTCGAAGTCGAACAGCGAGAACTCCAGCTGGCGCACCATCATCAGGCCGGACTGGAAGTTCTTCGCCGCCAGCATCTTGTCCAGCAGCGCCTGGGGCAGCGGCTCGCCGGTCTCGTAGTGGCCGGAGATCAGCGCCAGGCCCTCGGGCTCCCAGCACCAGTTCTCCATGAACTGGCTAGGTAATTCGACGGCATCCCACGCGACCCCATTGATACCGGAAGCGCCGGCATGCTCGACGCGAGTCAGCAGGTGGTGCAGGCCGTGGCCGAACTCGTGGAACAGGGTGGTGACTTCGTCATGAGTCAGCAGCGCCGGCTTGCCGCCGACGGCCGGGGTGAAGTTGCACACCAGGTTGGCCACCGGGCTGATCAGGCTGCCCGAGGCCGCGCGGCGCTTGTCGCGAGCGCCGTCCATCCAGGCACCGCCTCGCTTGTTGGCGCGGGCGTAGAGGTCGAAGAAGAAGCGGCCGACGTGCTGGCCGTTCTCGCGGATCTCGAACAGGCGCACATCCGGGTGCCAGGTGTCGAAGTCCTTGAGCTCGCTGATCTCGATGCCATAGAGCTTCTGCACGATGGCGAACAGGCCGGACAGCACCTTGTCGATCGGGAACCAGGCGCGCACTTCCTCCTGGGAGATGCTGTAGCGCTGCTGGCGCAGCTTCTCGCTGAAGTAGCCGACGTCCCAGCTCTGCAGGTCGCTGACGCCCTGTTCGGCGGCGAAGGCCTTGAGTTCTTCCAGGTCCTGGGCGGCGAAGGGTTTGCTGCGCACGGCCAGATCGCGGAGAAAATGCAGAACCTGGGCGGTATTTTCGGCCATCTTGCTGGCCAGGCTCAGTTCGCTGTAGTGCGCGAAGCCGAGCAGGCGGGCCAGTTCCTGGCGCAGGTCGAGCAGCTCGGCCATCACCGGGCCGTTGTCGTTCTGCCCGGCGTTCGGGCCCTGGTCGGAAGCGCGGGTGCAGTAGGCGGTGTACACCTCTTCGCGCAGGGCGCGGTCGTCGGCGTAGGTCATCACCGCGTAGTAGCTGGGGAATTCCAGGGTGATCAGCCAGCCGTCCAGCTCCTTGGCCTGTGCGGCCTGGGCCATCTGCGCCTTGGCCGAGTCGGTGAGGCCGGCCAGGGCCGCTTCATCAGTAATGTGCTTGGTCCAGGCCTGGGTGGCGTCGAGCAGCTGGTTGGAGAAGCGGCTGCCCAGCTCGGACAGCTTCATCTGGATCTCGCCGTAACGCTTCTGCTGCTCGGCCGGCAGGTCGATACCGCTCAGGCGGAAGTCGCGCAGCGCGTGTTCGAGGATGGTCTTCTGCGCCACGTCGAAGCCTTCTGCGGCCGGGCTCTTGGCCAGGGCGTCATAGGCCTCGAACAGCGGCTTGTTCTGGCCCATCTCGGTCCAGAACTCGGACAGCTTGGGCAGGCAGGCCTCGTAGGCGCCGCGCAGCTCGGCGTTGTTGCACACCGCGTTGAGGTGGCTGACCGGGCTCCAGGCGCGGCCCAGGCGGGCGTTGAGTTCGTCCAGCGCCAGCACCAGGCCGTCCCAGCTCGGCTTGGCCTGCTGGGTCTTGAGCAGCTCGGCGATGGCCGCGCGGTTGTCCGCGAGGATGGCGTCCACGGCCGGCTCGACATGCTCGGGCTTGATCAGGGAATAGGGCGGCAGGTCGAAGTCTTGCAGCAGGGGGTTGGCAGCGGTCACGGCGAGGCACCTTTGATTGTGCGAATGCAGATACTGGTTATGGGGTCGCGGACGACCTTTAACAACCGGAATGCGGTGAATGTTAATTACAATCGGCGCCATCCGCAGCCTGAAGGAGACTATCGTGGCGATTCGAACTTACCAGGGCACTGCTCCGCAGCTGGGCCCGCGCGCCTTTGTCGACGCCTCGGCGGTGGTACTCGGCGACGTGGTGCTGGGCGAGGATGCCTCGGTGTGGCCGATGGCCGTGGTACGCGGCGATATGCACCGCATCCGCATTGGCGCACGCACCAGCGTGCAGGACGGCAGCGTGCTGCACATCACCCACGCCGGCCCCTTCAACCCGGACGGCTACCCGCTGCTGATCGGCGACGAGGTGACCATCGGCCACAACGTCACCCTGCATGGCTGCACCCTGGGCAACCGCATCCTGGTCGGCATGGGCAGCATCGTGATGGACGGCGCGGTGGTCGAGGACGAGGTGGTGATAGGCGCCGGCTCCCTGGTGCCGCCGGGCAAGGTGCTCGAAAGCGGCTACCTGTATGTCGGCAGTCCGGTAAAACAGGCCCGCGCCCTGAGCGACCAGGAGCGCGCCTTCTTCGCCTACAGCGCAGCCAACTACGTAAAGCTCAAGGATCTGCACCTGGCCGAGGGCTACGACCAATGAGAATCCTCGCCGCCATCCTGCTGCTGAGCCCCGCACTAGCCCTGGCCGACGATGTGCGCTGCCTGCAATCGAGTGGCAGCGGCAAGCCGATCCAGCTGCAGCTGACCCTGTTCACCAGTGCGCAGGGCGGCTGGCGTGGCGCCGGCCAGGTGCAGTACCGCGGCCAGCCCGACAGCCTGCCGATCGTGTTCAAGGACAGCGAGGAGATCATGGCCGTCGAGGGCCGCCCCTCGGAGTTCCGCAGCACCTGGCTGGAAGTGCTGCCGGCCGCGGAGAAGCTCGGCGGCCGCTACCAGTTCCATCACCAGGGCGCGGTGCTGTTCGCCTTCACCTACACATCCGCCAGCGGCAAGGTGTTCGCCTTCGAGGAAACCCCGGCCGCCCTCGACGCCAACAACACCTGCAGCTGGTAAATCCGCAGTACAGAGTCCCCCATGCACGCACAGAACATCCTCTTCGACCTCGACGGCACCCTCACCGACCCGCGCGAGGGCATCACCCGCTCGGTGCAGTACGCCCTGGCCCAGCTGGATATCCACGAGCCCGACCTGGCGGCGCTGGAGCACTTCATCGGCCCGCCGCTGCTGCAGTGCTTCATGCACAGCTACCAGCTCAGCGAGGAACGCGCCTGGCAGGCGGTGAACCACTACCGCGAGCGCTTCAAGGTCACCGGCCTGTACGAGAACCGCGTGTTCGACGGCATCGACGCGCTGCTCGGGCAACTGGTCGCGCAGGGCCGCACCCTGTACATCGCCACCAGCAAGCCGACCGTGTTCGCCCGCGAGATCGCCCGCCACTTCGGTTTCGCCCGCCACTTCAAGGTGATCTACGGCAGCGAGCTGGACGGCACCCGTACCGACAAGGTCGAGCTGATCCGCCACCTGCTCGCCGAGGAAGGCCTGGATCCGGCCGACTGCCTGATGATCGGCGACCGCAAGCACGACCTGATCGGCGCCCATCGCAATGGCCTGCAGGCCGTCGGCATCGGTTACGGCTTCGGCAGCCACGCCGAGCTGATGGCCGAGGCGCCGGCCTGGTACTTCGCCACGCTGGCCGAGCTGCAGCAGGCCTTTACTGGCTGACAACTAGCGGCCAGGCAATACCGCGAATCGGCGAATACCCGGCTCAGGCTGCCACAGCCACCACCGGCTGCAACCGACAGCATCCACCGCGAATCAGTCGTTTTTCTGGTAGATGATCTTCTTGCTGCCGCCGGCGCAGCTGCCGACCACCATGCTGGCGTCCTTGACCTCTTTGACCGCGACTATCTCCAGGGTGTAGCTGGTGACCCCGGAGGCCTGCACCTTGATCTCGATCTCGCGCTTGAGCTCTTCGCAGGGCTTGGGCGCGGCCACTGCCGCACCGCTCAGCAGGCCCAACAGCAGCAGGGCTATCGCCTTTCTCATCGCACACCTCCTCGTTTCACGCCCCTTGTCCATTCGACTGGCGTGCTGGTTGCCTAGTTCTCGGCCGCGGCCAGGGCCTCAAGAGCCTGCTGGCGCTGCGCCAGCGGCAGCGCGCCCAGCGCCGCAGCGCTGCGGTAGAACGCCGGCCAGTCGCCGCCGGCCTGCGCGAAAAGGTGAGCGAAGGCGGCTACCCACTGGTCATAGAGGCCGAAGGGCAGCAGCTTGGCATTGTTCAGCGGGGCGTTGATCCAGGCATCGTAGCGGCGATCGCCGCCCCACTGCTGATCGCGCAGCTGGCGGTACTCGGCGCGCAGGCGGGCAAACTCGGCAGCCTTGCCGGCACGCTTGGTCGCATCGTCGAGCGGGCTGGCGTAGAGCGCCTCCAGGCGCGCCCGGCTGGCCAGCACCAGGGCGGTGAACTGCCGGCGCTGATGGCCACCGTCGGCCAGCGGCAGGCCGCGGTGCGCCTGCCACTGGCGCAGCCCCTGCTGCTCGACGAAGCTGGCGAAGGATTCGTTGAAAGCGCTGTCGTCGGCCACGTACAGCCGCTGGTGGGCCAGCTCATGGAACAGGGTCGCGGCCAGGCGCTGGTCGTCCCAGCGCAGCATGCTGCTGAGGATCGGATCGTCGAACCAGCCCAGGGTGGAATAGGCCTCGACGCCGGCCACGTAGGTGTCCATGCCCTCGACCCGCAACAGGGCGGCGGCACCACGGGCACGGCCCTGCTGGTAGTAGCCGCGGTAGGCGACGCAGCCGGCGACGGGGAAACAGTGGGTCTGCGGCGCCAGCGACAGTTCCGCGGTGGCAAACAGGTTCCACACCACATAAGGGCGGTCGAGCTGGGTGTACAGGCGATAGCTGCGGTTGTCCGGCAGGCCCAGCGCCGCGCTGGCGAAGTCGCGCGCCTGCTGGGCCAGGGCCAGGCGCCGGCGCAGCTCGGGGTCACGCGCGGGGTCGGCGAGCACCTCGGCGACCGGCTCACGGGCGGCCAACAGGGCCAGCTGGCCGCGGCCGAGCTGGGCGTAGTAGTCCAGCGTCGCACAACCGCTCAGCAGCAGGCCGAGCAGCAGCGGAACTGCCGGGCGGCGGATGCGGTCGAGTAAGGCAACGACAAGGGAAGGCGACATGCCGCGAGCCTATTGCATCGCCCCCGTTCTGCGCCACCGCCACGGAGTTCCGCCATGCGCCGTCTGCTGCTCAGTTGCCTGCCCGTCCTGCTCACCGGCTGCGCTCTGCTGCCGCCGCGCCACGATCCGAACCAGGCCTGGATCGAGCTGCACAGCAGCGCGGACGAGCAGCTGCAGGCACTGCAGGTGGACGAAAAGCCCCTCGATGACGATCGCTTCTTCCAGGTCAGTCCCGGCCAGCACGAGCTGCAGGTGCGCTTCCAGTTCGAAGTCGATCCCAGCAATATCGGCCCGCAGAGCGAGGCACGGGCGCGCACCTGCCTGCTGACCATCGCCTACGCCGACTTCGCCGCTGGCGGCACCTATCGCCTGGAAGCCGACAGCCGGGGTTTCCGCCCCCGCGTGCAGCTCTACGATGCCCGTGGCCAGCAGCTGGCGCGCGCTCGCGAGGGGCGCTGCGGCGAGGTGTGAACGGCGCTATGCTGCAGGCAATCCGCGTCGCCCGGGGTCGTCATGCGCCATCTTCTGCTGCTCAGCCTGTTCGGCCTGGCTGCCTGTGCCGGCCCGCTGCCCACGCCCGACCCGCAAAAGGCCTGGGTCGACCTGTATGCCCTGCCGGGCTACCTGTTGATGGCCGACGAGCTCGACGGCCGCGACCTGCGCGACGGGCGCTTCTTCCAGGTGGCACCCGGCGAACATGAGCTGGAGGCACGCTTCCAGTTCGATGTGAACAACGGTGGTGGCGCTACCGGCGATTTCAACTCGGGCCCGATGCAGATCACCTGCTACCTGCGGCTGCGCTACGACAACTTCGTCGCCGGCCAGCGCTACCGCCTGGAGGCACGCCCGCTGGCGATGAGGGCCCAGGGCTGGCTGTACGACGAGCAGCGCAACGTGCTGGCCCGCGCCCGCGTGCTGCGCTGCGGCAGCTTCTAGCGATCCAGCATCGCCTGCAGGCTGATCTCGGCCTTCAGCAGCGAGGAGCCAGGCCGCGGCAAAGCTCGTTCTATCTAACTGCGCAGTCCGGCGACTATCTCGAAGCTGCGCAGGCGATGCTCGTGCTGGTACAGGTCGCCGGTGAAGATCAGCTCGTCGGCACCGGTCTGCTCCAGCAGCACTTCCAGGCGCGCGCGCACCTTGTCCGGCCCGCCGATCACCGCCAGGCCAAGGAAATCACCGACCGCCTGCTGCTCGTGGGGCTGCCAGCGCCCGGCCATGGACTCCACCGGTGGGCGCAGCACCAGGCTCTGCCCGCGCATCAGGGCGAGCACCCGCTGGTAGGCGGTGGTGGCGAGGAATTCGGCCTCCTCGTCGGAGGGCGCGGCGATCAGCGGCACGCCGATCATCGCGTAGGGCTTGGCCAGCACCTTGGAGGGCTGGAAATTCTCGCGGTAGATGCGCAGCGCCTGGTGCACATAGCGCGGCGCGAAGTGCGAGGCGAAGGCATAGGGCAGGCCGCGCTCGGCAGCGAGCTGGGCACTGAACAGGCTGGAGCCGAGCAGCCAGATCGGCACGTTGCTATCCATGCCGGGCATGGCGATCACCTGCTGCCCCGGCTGGCGCGGGCCGAGCAGGGCCTGCAGCTCGGCGACATCCTCGGGGAAATCCTCGGCACTGCCCAGGCGGTCGCGGCGCAGGGCACGGGCAGTGGCATGGTCGGCGCCCGGTGCACGCCCCAGACCCAGTTCGATACGCCCGGGATAGAGCGCGGCGAGGGTGCCGAACTGCTCGGCCACCACCAGCGGCGCATGGTTGGGCAGCATGATGCCGCCCGAGCCCAGGCGCAGGGTCGAGGTGCCGGCGGCCAGGTAGCCGAGCAGCACGGCAGTGGCCGAGCTGGCGATGCCTTCCATGTTGTGGTGCTCGGCTACCCAGTAGCGCGAGAAGCCCAGGCGCTCGGCGTGTTGCGCCAGGGCCAGGGAGCGCTGCAGGGCGTCGGCGGGGCTGGCATCATCATCGCGCATCGGCGCCAGGTCGAGCACGGAAAAAGGTGTGGCGGACAGTTTGCGCATACGGCCTCCTCGGGTCATACCTGCTTTATGGGGGCACCTGGGCGAAAGGCAATCCTGACCGGATGAACAACCTGCGCAGCGCACAGAAAAAAGCCGGCACGAGGCCGGCTCTTTTGCGGGACGGGTGGTCAGCCGCGCTGGTAGACGATTTCCTTGCTGCCCTTGTCGCAGCTGCCGACCACCTTCTTGTCGGTCGCGCTGCCCTTGTCCACCACCTCCAGGCTGTAGGACGCCACGCCCTTGGCCTTGAGCTTGGCGTCGATTTCCGCCTTGAGCTCGTCGCACGGTTTGCCGGCGGCCAGGGCCGAGCCGGCCAGGGAGAACAGGGCGATGCTCAGCATCAGTCGTTTCATCGGTCACGCTCCTTCGTTGTACGAACGACCCAAACAGGTCATGGCGGGGCAATCCACCCCCAGACTGAAAGGCGTGCGCTGTTGTTCGAACCGCCGCGCCACGCCGCCAGACTCAGGCAGCCTAGCGCAAGGCCGGCAACACTGCCGGCGGCGCTTCAGCTATTGCCGATGCGGAAGCCGACCTTGAGGGTCACCTGGTAGTGGCCGACCTTGCCGCCCTCGATATGCCCGCGGGTTTCGGTGACCTCGAACCAGTCCATGTTGCGCACGGACTTGGCGCATTCGGCCAAGGCGTTGTTGATGGCGTCCTCGATGCTGGTCTTCGACGAGCCGACGACTTCGATTTTCTTGTAGGTGTGGTGATCGGACATGGCAGCGACCTCAGGCAGTCAGTTTCCTGTTTGAGGCTAGTCCAGTTTCAGCCACCCAGCTCCGCGCGCAGCCACTGCGCCAGGCGCTCGGCGCGGCTGTCGCGGGTACGCCCGGGCACCCACAGGGCCAGGCGCGCCGGGGTTTCGACAAAGCCCCAGGGCGCCAGCAGGCGCCCGCCGGCAAGGTCGTCGGCCACCAGTTGCTGCGGGGCGATGGCCACGCCAAGGCCGGCGGCCGCCGCCTCCAGCAGGTAGTAGAGGTGCTCGAAACCCTGGCCCAGCTGCAGACGCTCCACTGCCAGCCCCTGGGCCGCGGCCCACTGCGGCCAGGCCTGCGGGCGCGACACCGTGTGCAGCAGCGGCACGCCGAGCAGGGCGCTGGCCGGGGCATCGATCAACGCGGCATGGCCGGCATAGCGCGGGCTGAGGACCGCGCCGATGCGCTCGGCGGCCAGCTCGAACACCTGCATGTCCGCCGGCCAGGGCGGCGCGGCGAAGCACAGGGTGGCATCCACGCCCGGGCGGCGCGGATCCAGTTCGCCCTCGCTGGCCGACAGCTGCAGACGCAGTTCGGGCAGCTCGCGGTTGAGCCGATCCAGGCGCGGGATAAACCAGCGCGCCAGCAGGCTGCCCGGGCAACCGAGCACGAAGGGCGCGTCGTGGCTTTGCCGCTTGAGTTCGGCACAGGCGGTGCGCAGGCGCTCGAAGGCCTCGCTGGCGGCATCGCGCAGGCGCAGGCCGGCGTCGCTGGGGCGCAGGCCGCGGCCTTCCTTGACGAACAGGGCGACGCCGAGCTGTTCCTCCAGGGTCTTGATCTGCCGGCTCACCGCCCCGTGGGTCACGTGCAGCTCATCCGCTGCACGGCTGACGCTGTGCAGGCGGGCGACCGCCTCGAAGGCGTGCAGGGCGTTGAGCGATGGCAGTTCCTGGCTCATGGTTCAGTCCGCCAGTTCCGGCAGGAAGCTGACGTCCATGCTGTAGCGCTTGGGCTTGTTCGGGTCGATCAACACGCGTACCTGCTTCTCGGTGATATAGGGGCTGGGGTCGAACCACAGGTTGTCGCTGGAGAACAGGTGCAGCTTGTTGGTTGCCGGGTTGAGCCACTGCGCGTCGATCTTCCACGGGTGCACGCCGTTGATGCTCAGCGACTCGTTGAGGCGCACGCTGACCAGGTCGGCGAACACCGGCAGGCCGCTGACGCGCAGCTCGGCGGCGCGGCGCTTGGCGAATAGCGGAGGGAGCACGAAGACCAGGCCGAGCAGGGTAAATAGCGCGCCGATGCCGCCCAGTATCAGGCTGACAAACCAGTTCTCCATGAAGCTGTCGAGCTGCGCATGGCTGGGATTGGCCGCCTCGTAGAGCACCGCCACCGACTCGCCGATAGCGAAGCTCGGCGGGTTGCTGCACACCCCGCCACGGAAGCTCACGGGCTCGCCATTACCCGTTGAAAACTCAATGGTCGGGCAGCCGCCGGCGATATCCGTCACCGTGCCGGTGGTGGCCAGCATGTTCACCTGATCGCCCACACGGTGCACCTGTACCGCCACCGCGCCGGCCAGCAGCGCAACACCGATCAGCGGAAAAATCCATAGCCAGGCCATTCTCATCGGTACACTCCTTTGTCCTAGATGCCGTATTTATAATTGATTAAATCTCACAGTTACGAACGGAATTATCGGTTTTTCTCCACCGCTGTCCAGCCGTAAACTGACGCCATTGTCTGACTACCCCACGGATGCCCGCCATGCCTGGTTCACAGAATTCCCTCCGCACCGGCCCCGACGCCAACGGCCTGTTCGGCTCGTTCGGCGGCCAGTACGTCGCCGAAACCCTGATGCCGCTGATCCACGACCTCGCCGCCGAATACCAGAAGGCCAAGGCCGATCCGGAGTTCGCCAAGGAACTGGCCTACTTCCAGCGCGACTACGTTGGCCGTCCGAGCCCGCTGTACTTCGCCGAGCGCCTGACCGAACACTGCGGCGGCGCCAAGATCTACCTCAAGCGTGAAGAGCTGAACCACACCGGCGCGCACAAGATCAACAACTGCATCGGCCAGATCCTGCTGGCCAAGCGCATGGGCAAGAAACGCATCATCGCCGAGACCGGCGCCGGCATGCATGGCGTGGCCACCGCCACCGTGGCCGCGCGCTTCGGCATGGAATGCGTGATCTTCATGGGCACCACCGACATCGATCGCCAGCAGGCCAACGTGTTCCGCATGAAGCTGCTGGGCGCCACCGTGATCCCGGTCACCGCCGGCACCGGCACCCTCAAGGACGCGATGAACGAAGCGCTGCGCGACTGGGTGACCAACGTGCACAACACCTTCTACCTGATCGGCACCGTCGCCGGCCCGCACCCGTACCCGGAGCTGGTGCGCGACTTCCAGGCGGTGATCGGCAAGGAAACCCGCGAGCAGATGCAGGAGCACGAAGGCCGCCTGCCGGATTCGCTCATCGCCTGCATCGGCGGCGGCTCCAACGCCATGGGCCTGTTCCACCCCTTCCTCGATGACGCCAGCGTCAAGATCATCGGCGTCGAGGCGGCCGGCCACGGCATCGAGACCGGCAAGCATGCCGCCAGCCTCAACGGTGGCGTCCCGGGCGTGCTGCACGGCAACCGCACCTTCCTGCTGCAGGACGACGACGGCCAGATCATCGACGCCCACTCGATCTCCGCCGGCCTCGACTACCCCGGCATCGGCCCCGAGCACGCCTGGCTGCACGATATCGGCCGCGTCGAGTACACCTCGATCACCGACGACGAAGCCCTGGCTGCCTTCCACCAGTGCTGCCGCCTGGAGGGCATCATCCCGGCCCTGGAGAGCTCGCACGCCCTGGCCGAAGTGTTCAAGCGCGCGCCGAAGCTGCCCAAGGATCACCTGATGGTGGTCAACCTGTCGGGCCGTGGTGACAAGGACATGCAGACCGTCATGCACCACCTCGATCTGTCCAAATCGGAGAACAACTGATGAGCCGTCTGCAGAGCCGATTTGCCGAGCTGAAACAGCAGAACCGCGCCGCCCTGGTGACCTTCGTCACCGCCGGCGACCCCAACTACGACGCCTCCCTGGCGATCCTCAAGGGCCTGCCGGAAGCCGGCGCCGACGTGATCGAGCTGGGCATGCCGTTCACCGACCCGATGGCCGACGGCCCGGCCATCCAGCTGGCCAATATCCGCGCCCTGGCGGCCAAACAGAACCTGGCGAAAACCCTGCAGATGGTTCGCGAGTTCCGCGCCGGCAACCAGAGCACCCCGCTGGTGCTGATGGGCTACTTCAACCCCATCCACTACTACGGCGTGGCGCGCTTCATCGCCGACGCCAAAGAGGCCGGCGTCGATGGCCTGATCGTGGTCGACCTGCCGCCGGAACATAACGTCGACCTGTGCGATCCCGCCCAGGCTGCCGGCCTCGACTTCATCCGCCTGACCACCCCGACCACCGACGACCAGCGCCTGCCCACCGTGCTCAACGGCAGCTCGGGTTTCGTCTATTACGTCTCGGTGGCCGGCGTCACCGGTTCCGGCTCGGCCACCATCGAGCACGTCGAAGAGGCGGTAGCCCGCCTGCGCCGCCACACCGACCTGCCGATCTGCATCGGCTTCGGCATCCGTACTCCGGAACACGCCGCAACCATCGCCCGCCTGGCCGACGGCGTGGTAGTCGGCTCGGCGCTGATCGACCAGATCGCCAATGCCGAGAACGACGATGCGGCAGTCAAAGGCGTGCTCAACCTGTGCAGCCAACTGGCCGAAGGGGTTCGCGGCGCGCGCCGCTGAATTCACCGTGCCAGGAAAAAGCCGCCCGAGGGCGGCTTTTTCGTTTTCGTCTCAGCCGCGGCTGCTGACCAATCGCAACACCTGCCAGTAGCTCGGCGGCTCTGGCGTCAAGCCGCGCTGGCGCAGAAGGGCGTGTAGTTGTGGCAGGCGGAAGAAGGGCACCGAAGCCATCAGGTGGTGCTCGATGTGGTAGTTGACCCGGATCGGCGCGACGAAGGCGCGGGCCAGCCAGCCGGCGCGCGTGGTACGGGTATTGCGCAGGGTGTCGCGGCTCGGTTCCAGGCAGGCGTGTTCGGCCATCGAGCGGATGCGGATGAACAGTGGGAAGGGCGTGATGTAGGCCAGGGCCCAGACGCCATACAGCCAGGCGTGGCCGCAGGCCCAGAAGGCGGCCAGCAGCAGGCCGTTGGTGATCAGCATGCCGGCGGCATTGCCGAGGAAGGTCAGTGGGTAGTCCCACCAGCGACGACCGGCCTGGGGCAGGGGCTGGACATCGTTGGCCACCGTCCACTTGAGCACGCCGGCATCCATCAGCACGCGACCCAGCACGAACTTCGCCCCGGTCACGCCGAACAGATCACGGGCCAATTTACGCAGCAGCGAGCGGCGCGTGGTCGGAAAGCCGGCCACCAGGGAAAGGTCTGGGTCGTCCTCTGTCGAGGTCTTGGCGTGGTGCACCAGGTGGTAGGGGCGGTACTTGTGCAGCTCGTTCCACACCGGCCGCGCGCACAGCCAGTCGGCCAGCACGTCGTTGCCCCACTTGCTCTTGAACAGGGTGCCGTGCGCCGCATCGTGCTGCAGGATGGCCAGGCACAGCTGGCGCCCGCCGATGATCGCCAGGGCGAGCGGCAGGGCCAGGAACAGCGCCCACAGCGGCAGGCTCACCTGCACCCAGGCCAGTGCGGCGAAGGTCAGTGCCAGCACGGCCCAAGTCGAGAGCACGGCCCAGGCGCCGCGCCAGTCGGAGCGCTGGGTCAGGGCTTTGATTTCTTCACGGCTGAACAGGTCGCTTATTTTTGTTTTTGTCTGCATGACGGGGACTCAGTGAACGCGGCCAGCCGCTGGCCGCTGTAGGGTTTCCGGTAGGGTTTGGGCGCTGTCGAACAGGCCGCGCCAAATCTGCTGGCCGTGCTCGACAAAGCGCTGTACGCAGTCGATGAATGCCTGGCGCGCGGCGGTGTCGACCATCGGCTCGGGCAGCAGCGGATCGAAGCGCACCTGGCGAATCGCCCGGCTGCCGAGCAGGAACACTTCGCGGGCCGCCACGTCGGGCTCCAGCTCGTTCGACGTGCCGCGCCAGGCGTCCAGCTGGCGGCTGGTCTGCAGGTAACCGGCGGTCAGCGCCTGGCCGTCCCAGAGCCGGCGGATTCGCGCTTCCTGCTGCGCCTCGAAATGCGCGCCGACAAACACCAGCGCCTCCGGCTCCAGGCCCAACGTCAGCAGGCGCTGACGCACCGCCGCGCTGTTCGCCTCGAGATTGTCCGGGCGGATGTACAGGCCCTTGTCGAGTGCCTGGAACCCCAACATCTGCAAGGCCCGCTCGCGTCGGCGCAGGGCCAGGCGGTCGGTACGGCCGAGGCCGGCGCAGGCCACCATCAGGTAATCGCCGTTCCAGGGCCGCAGGCTAGCCTCGACACTGCGCCAGGTCGCCAGCTCGCCAGACAATTGCAGCGCTTCCGCGCCCAACCGGTAGCTGCCGCGCCCAGCGCCGGCGATCAGGGATTCGGCCGACAGCCGTGCCAGGGCCACGCGCACGTTATTCGGGCTGATGCCGAACAGCTGGCAAGCGCGGATCGCCTCGCGCGCCTGCAAGGGCTCACCGTTGCTGGCAACCAGCAGCTCGAGAATCAGGCTCTTGGCCGAAGGTTTCATCGCAGGGATTCTTTCTAAAATTACACTTAACGAATTTATATTCCCAACATCGTAATATTTCAACAGCAGAAATCTTCTGCTCCCGTTTGTACCTATTTTTGGCCGAAATCACTGCTGATCGGCCTGGATGATCGGCTGAACTTGGTTGGCGAGCGCCATCTGCGCCAGACTCATGCAATAAATAGCGTTGACCGCCGCAATACTTGCCAGGAAAGCAAAGATGAAAACCACCCTGGACGAACTGCTTGCCCTCACCCATGTGGTCGATGGCGGCTCCATTACTGCCGCTGCCGAACAGCTGGGGCAGACCGCCTCGGGCATCAGCCGCGCGCTCAGGCGCCTGGAAGACAAGCTCGAAGTCACCCTGCTGCGCCGCACCACCCGGCGCCTGGAGCTGACCGAAGAGGGTGCGGCCTTTCTCGCCCAGGCGCGGCGCATCCTCGCCAGCGTCGAAGAGGCCGAGGAACAGATGGCCCTGCGCCGCCAGCTGCCGGCCGGGCGCTTGCGGGTGAATGCCGCCTCGCCGTTCATGCTGCATGTCCTGGTGCCGCTGGTTGCCGGCTTCCGCCAGCGCTTCCCGCAGATCGAGCTGGAGCTGAACAGCAACGACCAGATCATCGACCTGCTGGAGCAACGCACCGACCTGGCCATCCGTATCGGCACCCTGCGCGACTCCAGCCTGCATGCGCGGCCGCTCGGCAGCAGCCGCATCCGCGTGCTGGCCAGCCCGGGCTACCTGACCGAGCGCGGCACGCCGAGCACGGTGGCGGAGCTGGAGCAACACAGCCTGCTCGGTTTCACCCAGCCCGACAGCCTCAACCAGTGGCCACTGCGCCATGCCCTCGGCGACCACCTGGCCATTGCGCCCACGCTCAAGGCCTCTAGCGGCGAGACCCTGCGCCAGCTGGCCCTCGGTGGCGCCGGCATCGTCTGCCTGTCGGACTTCATGACCGCCGCCGATCGCGCCAGTGGCGCCCTGGTCGAGGTGCTCACCGAGCAAACCCTGGAAGTGCGCCAGCCGATCAACGCCGTCTACTACCGCAACACCGCGCTGGCTTCGCGCATCCTCTGCTTCCTCGATTACCTGAGCGAATGCCTGGTGCAGGAAGCCTGGCTGAGCTGAAGACTCGCGCAGGTAAATCCCCCGCACTTGGCTTTGTGAAATTAATAGTGTATTTATTCATGAACTTTCTAATAAGAAATTTCATGAGGCTTTCATGTTCAAGCAGTCCGCGCAGCACATCGGGACCTACTACGCCGCCACCTATGGCGACATTCCGCTGCGCCCGCGCCTGGAAGGCCGCGCAGACAGCCAGATCCTGATCATCGGCGGCGGTTTCAGTGGCCTGCACACCGCGCTGCGCCTGGCCCTGGCCGGCAAAAAGGTGGTGCTGCTGGAAGCCAGCCGCCTGGCCTGGGCCGCCTCCGGGCGCAACGGTGGCCAGGCGCTGCCGGGCTGGTCCTGCGATATGCCGGCGTTCGAGAAAGCCCTCGGCCTGGAGCGCGCGCGGACGCTGTGGGACAGCATGGTCTGGGCTGCCGAGGAAATGCGCGAGCTGCCGCAGCGCCACGGCTTCGACATCGACTACCGCACCGGCGCCATCTACACCGCCGTGCTGCCACGCCGGGTGCGCCAGCTGCAGGACAGCCTCGAAGAAGCCACCGAGAAATACGGCTACCAGCAGCTGAGCTTCATCCCCAAGCAGGACCTGCCGCAGTGGATCGCCAGCCCGCGCTACCTGGCCGCCCTGCATGATGCCGGCGCCGCCCACCTCAACCCGCTGAAGCTGGCCCACGGCCTGGCCAACGCCATCGAGGCCGCCGGCGGGCAGATCTTCGAGCAGAGCCAGGTGCTCGACTACCGCGAGACCGATGCCGGCTTCGTCGCCCGCACCGCACAGGGCGAAGTGCATGGCGATGTACTGGTGCTGGCCTGCAACGCCTATATCGATCGCCTCGACCGCACGCTGTCCAAACGCCTGCTGCCGGTCGGCTCCTACCAGGTGGCCACCGCGCCGCTGGACCCGGAACTGGCGCGCTCGCTGTTCCCGCGTGGCACCTGCGCCATCGACAACCAGTTCGTCCCCGACTACTTCCGCGTCACCCCGGACAACCGCCTGCTGTTCGGTGGCGGCTGCACCTACCTGGGCGGCATTCCGGCGGACGTGCCGGCCGCGACCCGGCCGTACCTGGAGCGGGTGTTCCCGCAACTGCGCGGGGTGCAGATCGACCATGGCTGGGGCGGGCATATTGATTGCACCATGCACCGCACCCCGGACGTCGGCCGCCAGGGCCACAAGTTCTGGCTGCAGGGCTTCTCCGGCCACGGCATCCTGCCGACCCTGGCCGCCGCCCGCGCGGTAAGCGATGCGATCCTCGGCGACGAACAACTGCTGGGCCTGTACCAGAGCCTGAGCAACCCGCGCTTCCCCGGCGGCGACCTGCTGGCCGCGCCGATCGAGGCGGTGGGCAAGGCCTGGTACCGGCTGCGCGATGTGATCTGAACAGGCACGACATACGCCGTAGGGTGGAAAACCGCGCAGCGTTTTCCACCAAAGCCGGTGGATGAAAAATCGCCATCCACCCTACAAAAGCTCTAAGGAACACCCGATGGACAGACAGGACGAAATCGAAGGGCTGGCGATTCTGGTGCGCGACCTGCGCAAGCACAAGAACGTCACCCTCAATGAACTGGCCGAGCGTATCGGCCGCTCGGTGGGCTTCCTGTCGCAGGTCGAGCGCGGCCTGTCGCGCCCGACCGTGGCCGACCTCACCGCCATCAGCGAAGCGCTCGGCGTGCCGACCACCTACTTCTACAGCCTGAGCAAGCCGCGTGCGGTGCCCTGGGTGACCCGCCCCGGCGAGCGCCGCACCCTCTACTACGCCGGCGGCATCACCGACGTGCTGGCCTCGCCGACCATGGCCGGCGGCTTCTCCATGCTCGAGAGCCACCTGCAGCCCGGCGCCACCAGTGGCGAGGGGCACCTCAACGACAGTTCCGAGCAGGGCGGTTTCGTCCTCGAGGGCGAGCTGACCGTCTGGTACGGCGACGACGCCGAACCGGTCACCCTCGGCCCCAACGACAGCTTCCAGCTGCCGCCGCACGCCCAGTTCCGCTACGCCAACCTCACCGATTTCCCCACCAGAGTGCTTTGGGTCTTCACCTGACCGCGCAGATATCACCATGACAACAACAACGAAATTCCCCGACCTGCTCAGCGAAGTACGTGCCTTCCGCAACCAGTACCCCGAGGTGCGCTATGTCGAGCTGATCTGCCTGGATCTGCCCGGGCACTTCTACGGCAAGCGCTACCCCGTGGAGATGCTGGAGAAGGTCGCCGCCGGCGGCCCGCTCAAGGTGCCGCAGAACTGCGTGCTGCTCGGCGCCCAGGGCGGCCTGCACCCGATCGGCGACTACTGCTTCAACGACGGCGACCCGGACGCGCCGCGCCGCCTGATCCCCGGCACACTCAAGCCGGTGCGCTGGGAAAAGCAGCTGATGGGACAGATGCTGATCAGCTCCGACGGCACCGAGGCACCGATCGAGTTCGAGCCGCGCGAAGTGCTGGCCCGCGTGCTCAAGCGCCTGGAAGCCCGTGGTATTCGTCCGGTGGTGGCCTTCGAGCTGGAGTTCTACCTGTTCGACCGGGCGCTTTCGAACGGCCTGCCGCAGTTCCCCCGCGACCCGCTGACCGGCGACGCCGACGACCAGCCGAACATGCACATCGAGCGCCTGACGCGCTTCTCCGAGGTGCTCCACGAGATGGTCGAGACCGCCCAGGAGCAGGGCGTGGAAGCCAACGTGATCACCGCCGAACTGGGCCCCGGCCAGTTCGAGATCAACTTCGCCCACTGCGAGGACGGCCTGCAGGCCGCCGACTGGGCCGCGCTGTTCACCCGCAGCACCCGCGGCGTGGCCATGCAGCACGGCTACCGCGCCAGCTTCATGAGCAAGCCCTACCTGCAGGCGCCGGGCAGCGGCATGCACGTGCATGTCAGCCTGTACGACCGTGGCGGCAACAACCTGCTCGACAGCGACGCCCAGCGCCCGCTGCGCCACGCCGTGGCCGGCTGCCTGGAGCTGCTGCCGCACTGCATGCCGATCTTCGCCGCCAACCACAACGCCTTCCGCCGCTACGGCGCCATGGTCAACTCGGCGAGCAAGGCCAGCTGGGGCTTCGAGGATCGCGACGCATGCATCCGCATCCCCGAATCGGATGGCAAGAACCTGCGCATCGAACACCGCCTGGCCGGCGCCGACGCCAACCCCTACCTGGTGCTGGCGGCCATCCTCAGCGGCATGGAATACGGCCTGGACGCAGCGCGCGAACCGATCCCCTCGCTCAACCAAGACCGCTCCAGTGGCATCGGCTTCCCCAAGGACATGCTCACCGCGGTGGCAGCCATGGAGTCCCACGAGGTGGTGAAAGACAAGCTCGGCAGCGAGTTCGTCTTCGTCTACTGCGAGAACAAGCGCCACGACCATCTGGACTTCATGAACGAGGTCAGCGCGCGGGAGTATCGCTGGTTCCTGTAGAACCCACCCCGAAAACAAAAAGCCCGGCAATCGCCGGGCTTTTTGTTTGCTGCCAAACGCTTACTGCGAGGCCTGCATGGTTCGCGCGCGCGCCTGCTGGCGCTGCTTCTTGTAGGCCAGGGCGGCCGGGGCCACTGGCTGCACGCGGCCGGTCTCGACCCATTTCTTCAGGCGGCTGGCGTCGGCCATGTGGGTGTACTTGCCGAAGGCATCCAGCACCACGAAAGCCACCGGCTTGCCGCCCATGGTGGTGCGCATCACCAGGCAGTGGCCGGCTTCGTCGGTGAAGCCGGTCTTGGTCAGCTGAATGCTCCAGTCGGCCTTGTACACCAGGTGGTTGGTGTTGCGAAAACCCAGGGTGTAGTTGGGTTTGTGGAACGCCTGGGTACGCTCGCGGGTGGTGCTGAACTGGCCCATCAGCGGGTACTGGGTGGTGGCCTTGAGCAGCTTGACCAGGTCGCTGGCGGTGGAGACGTTGTGCTCCGACAGGCCGGTCGGCTCGACATAGCGGGTGTGGCTCATGCCCAGGGCGCGGGCCTTGGCGTTCATCGCCGCGACGAAGGCCGGCACGCCGCCCGGGTAGTGGTGGGCCAGGCTGGCGGCGGCGCGGTTCTCCGAGGACATCAGTGCCAGCTGCAGCATGTCGCGGCGGCTCAGCACGCTGCCCAGGCGCACACGCGAATAGACCCCGCGCATCTCGTGCACATCCTTGATCACCACCGGCAGCTGCTCGTCCAGCGGCAGCTTGGCGTCGAGGGTGACCATGGCGGTCATCAGCTTGGTTACCGAGGCAATCGGCACCTGCAGGTCGGGGTTGCTGGCGTACAGCACCTGGTTGGTATTGAGGTCGACCAGCAGGGCGCTGCCGGAGGCCAGCTCCTGGGTCTTGCCGGCGGCGTGCAGGGCAGGGGTGGCGGCCAGAGCCGCGCAGGCCAGCAGCAGGCTGGCGAGGGAACGAAACATTTTCACAAGGACTATCCGCTGGGCAGGTGGAAATGGGCCAGAGCGATCCTTGCCGGCCCATGCAGTATACGGAACCCGGCGGCAGCCGGCAGCCACCTCGGTCGGACGGGGCCGGGCCAATGTATCGACTGGGTAAAGGTGAGGGTAAAGATCGGCTTACCCAGGAATGCTCGCGTGGCAAACAGGACTAAGCAGTAACGCCACTTTTCCTGCAGCCATCCTGCGCCATTCGAGGAACACTCCATGCAAGCCATCAACCCCTGGGTCGCCGCCCTCAGCATCGGCCTGTTGATCAGCAGCAGCCTGGTGCAGGTCAATGCCGCACCGGAGGACGACCGCCAATACCCGCAGGGTCAGCAGCAGGCCGGGCGCAGCAATCCGGGCCAGCCACTGCCCCACGGCTACGGCAAACGCCTGGACACTCGCGCCCTGCACGGCCTGCCGCACTACCCGGACTATGAATGACGACGGGTCGGCAGCGATATGGTGCTGATCGCTGTCACCAGCTGCATCGTCTACACCATCCTCCAGGGCGTGCTGAACTAGGCCGCGGGCAGCGCCCGACCCGGGCGCCGCCCCAGGCGGCCGAGCCACAGCGAGAACAGGATCAGCGCGCCGCCGGCCGCCAGGCGCGGCAGGTCGGCGTCGCGATTCCAGATCAGCAGGTTGACCAGCAGCCCGGCCGGCACATGCAGCTCGTTGATGATCGCCAGGGTGCCGGCCTCCACCCGGGTGCTGCCCTTGACCCACCAGAACATGCCCAGGGCCGTGGCGAACAGGCCCATCCAGGCCAGCACGCCCCACTGCA
This sequence comes from Pseudomonas alcaligenes, assembly GCF_014490745.1. Classification (NCBI taxonomy): domain Bacteria; kingdom Pseudomonadati; phylum Pseudomonadota; class Gammaproteobacteria; order Pseudomonadales; family Pseudomonadaceae; genus Aquipseudomonas; species Aquipseudomonas alcaligenes. Next base: position 4,897,685 of record NZ_LZEU01000001.1, read on the forward strand.
CGGCGCTCTGCGGCAGCTTGTCCGGGTTGCCGAACAGCAGGAAGGAGGGCAGCGCCAGCAGCAGGGCGCCGAGGAAAAAGTGGCCGAAGAAGCGCTGCAGCGGCTGCGCCGGCCGGTAGTGCAGGAGCAGGCGACGACACAGCACCTGGCCGGCGGCGAAGCTGGCGTTGGCCACCTGCAGCAGGACGAAGCCGAGCAGGTAGTCACCTTCCAGGCGGTCGAAGCGAATGATCACCCCGCCACCTACCGCCACCAGCGCGGCCACCAGCGCCCAGGGGTTGAAGCGCCGCGCCAGGGCATCGTCGAGCAGGGTCACGTAGATCGGCGTGAGCACGGTGAACAGCAACACCTCAGCCACCGTCAGCACCTGGAAGCTGCGGTACAGACACAGATAGGTGATGCCGAACTGCAGCGCCCCGGCCAGCCAGAAGCCGACCAGCAAGCGGTGCGGCAGGCCACGCCAGCGGGTGAAGGGGAGGAACACCAGGGCGGCGATCAACACCCGCACCAGCACGGCGAAGTCGCTATCGACCCGCCCGGCCAGGTATTCGCCGATCAGGCTGAAGGAGAAGGCCCACAGCCCGGTGACGACCAGCAGGTAGGGCATGCCGGGTCAGACCAGCTGGTGACGCAGCTCGGCCAGTACCGGCGCGCTCTGCGGACGCACCCCGCGCCAGAGGAAAAAGGCCTCGGCGGCCTGCTCCACCAGCATGCCCAGGCCATCGATGCAGCGTGCCGCGCCATGTTCGGCAGCCCAGCGGTTGAAGGCGGTCTGCTGCTTGCCATACATCATGTCGTAGCACACCGTGTGGCCGGGCTGGATCAGGCTCGGCTCGAGCGGCGGCAGCTCGCCGGCCAGCGAGGCCGAGGTGCCATTGATGATCAGGTCGACCGGTTCGCTGAGCCAGTCGAAGCCGGCCGCGGCCAGCGGGCCGAGGTCGGCGAACTCGCGGGCCAGCTGCTCGGCCTTCTCCACCGTGCGGTTGGCGATCACCAGGGCCTGCGGGTTGTGCGCCAGGATCGGCGCCAGCACACCGCGCACGGCGCCGCCGGCGCCGAGCAGGAGGATGCGCTTGCCGCTCAGGTCGAGCCCGGCATTCACCGTGAGATCGCGCACCAGGCCGGCGCCGTCGGTGTTGTCGCCGAGCAGGCGGCCGTCCTCCAGTTTCTTCAGGGTGTTCACCGCGCCGGCGCGGCGGGCGCGCTCGGTCAATTCGTCGGCCAGCTGATAGGCCTGCTCCTTGAACGGCACGGTGACGTTGCCGCCGCGGCCCTCGGCGAAGAAGCTGCGGGCAAACCCGCTGAAGTCATCCAGCGGCGCCAGCAGGGCCTCGTAGGACAGCTGCTGGCCGGTCTGCGCGGCGAACATGCCGTGGATCAGTGGCGACTTGCTATGACCGATGGGGTTGCCGAATACGCCGTAGCGATCCATGGGGGAATCCTTATCTCGAAAGTAGAGCGGGTGAAACCCGCATGCTCGCTTCGCGGGTTCCACCCGCCCTACACGGCGATCAGTTCTGGGCCAACCAGTCGCGATCCTGCAGGAAGTACTCGGTCAGGCGCGCTTCGGCGCTGCCCGGCTCGGGCTTCCAGTCATAGCCCCAGCGCACCTGCGGCGGCAGCGACATGAGGATCGACTCGGTGCGCCCGCCGGACTGCAGGCCGAACAGGGTGCCACGGTCGAACACCAGGTTGAACTCGACGTAGCGGCCGCGGCGGAAGGCCTGGAACTCGCGCTGCTGCTCGGTGAACGGGGTGTTGCGACGACGCTGGATGATCGGCAGGTAGGCCTGGAGATAGGCATCGCCGATAGCCCGCAGGAAGGCGAAGCTGGTGTCGAAGTCCCACTGGTTGAGGTCGTCGAAGAACAGCCCGCCGATGCCGCGCGGCTCGCCGCGGTGCTTGAGGTGGAAGTAGCGGTCACACCACGCCTTGAACTTCGGGTAGACCTCGGCGCCGAAGGGTGCGCAGGCATCGAAGGCGACCTGGTGCCAGTGCACGCAGTCTTCCTCATGGGCGTAGTAGGGAGTCAGGTCGAAGCCGCCACCGAACCACCAGACCGGCTCCTCGCCGGCCTTCTCGGCGCTGAAGAAGCGCACGTTGGCGTGGGAGGTGGGGATGTGCGGGTTCTCCGGATGGATCACCAGCGACACGCCCATGGCCTCGAAGCCGCGCCCGGCCAGTTCCGGACGGTGGGCGCTAGCCGATGGCGGCAGGCTGTCGCCGAACACGTGGGAGAAATTGACCCCGCCCTTCTCGATCAGCGCGCCGTTCTCGATCACCCGGGTACGGCCACCACCACCCGCCGGGCGCTCCCAGCTGTCTTCGAAGAAGGCACCGCCATCTTCGGCGGCCAGGGCGGCGCAGATGCGATCCTGCAGGTCGAGCAGATAGGCCTTCACGGCCAGGGTACGGTCACTCACGGCATTGATCCGGGCGGGGAAAAGAGGGCGCAAGCATACCATCGTCGCCCCCGCCGGGCTTGACGGGGGTCAGGGTCGGCGCTTGGATGGAGCTCTTTTGCAGAGGAGTCCCGAGATGGCCAAGCGTATCCAGTTTTCCCGCCACGGCGGCACCGACGTACTCGAGCTCATCGACAGCCAGCCGGCCGCGCCGGGGCCGCTGGAGGTGCGGGTGCGCAACCGCGCCATCGGCCTGAACTTCATCGACACCTACTACCGCAGCGGTCTGTACCAGCCGCCGAGCCTGCCGTCCGGGCTGGGCTGCGAGGGCGCCGGCGAGGTGGAGGCGGTGGGCAGCGCAGTGACCCATCTGCAGGTCGGCGACCGCGTGGCCTACGGCACCGGGCCGCTGGGTGCCTACGCCGAGCTGCACGTGCTGCCGGCCCAGCATCTGGTCAGGCTGCCGGATGCGGTCAGCTTCGAGCAGGCCGCCGCGCTGATGCTCAAGGGCCTGACCGTGCAGTACCTGCTGCGCCAGACCTACCGGGCCGAAGCCGGGCAGACCATCCTCTGGCACGCAGCGGCCGGCGGTGTCGGGCTGATCGCTTGTCAGTGGGCGCGGGCGCTGGGCGTCAAGCTGATCGGCACTGTGTCGTCGCCGGAAAAAGCCGCCCTGGCCAAGGCCAACGGCGCCTGGGCGACCATCGACTACAGCCGCGAGGACGTGGTGCAGCGAGTGCTGGAGCTGACCGGCGGAGCCAAGTGCCCGGTGGTCTACGACTCGGTGGGCAAGGACACCTGGGAGCGCTCGCTGGACTGCCTGGCGCCGCGCGGCCTGCTGGTCAGCTTCGGCAACGCTTCCGGCGCGGTGACCGGGGTCAACCTCGGCGTGCTGGCGCAGAAGGGCTCGCTCTACGTGACCCGGCCGACCCTGGGCAACTACGCCAGCAATGCCGAGCACCTGCAGGCCATGGCCGACGAGCTGTTCGCCCTGCTCGCCAGCGGTGCGCTCCAGGTGGAGATCGGCCAGCGCTATGCCCTGGCCGATGCGGCCAAGGCGCAGGAGGCGCTGAGCAGCCGGCAGACCACCGGCTCGACCATTCTGCTGCCCTGACCGGCAGGAGCTCGCTCCGCCAACAGAATCAGGACGGGCGGATCACATCGCCCGTGCGCAGGTCGCGGATCAGGCTGGGGTTGCGCCGCCCGCCCAGGGCGCCGCCGAGCACCGCATCGAGCTGGCCATGGAAATACTGCTCGACACGCAGGCGCGAACGCGCAGACGGGCGCCCGGCCGGGTTGGCCGAGGTGGACACCAGCGGGCCGACCTGGGCGCACAGCTCGCGCACCAGCGGATGGTCGCTGACGCGCAGGGCTACCGTGTCATGGCGGCCGGTGATCCATTCGGGCAGGCGATCCTGGTGCGGCACCAGCCAGGTGTTCGGCCCCGGCCAGGTGCTGGCCAAACGGTCGATCCAGCGCTCGGGCAGATCGTCGAGAAGGAAGTCGAACTGGCGGATGCTGTCCGCCACCAGGATCAGGCCCTTGTGCATCGGCCGATCCTTGAGCGCCAGCAGGCGCTCAACGGCCGCTTCGCTCCACGGATCGCAACCCACCCCCCAGACGGCCTCGGTGGGATAAGCGATGACGCCGCCCTGACGCACCACCCGTGCCACCCGCTGTACCTGCCAACTGCTTTGCATGCCTACCCCCGAACCGGCTTGAATGGCGGCGAGTTTAGCGGCCTCAGGCGCTGCGGGGTACCCAGCGACCGACCTCGCACACCACCAGGCCGTCCAGTTCCAGCTCGGTGAGCTGCGCCAGGGTCTCGCCCAGGGCCAGGTCGCAGGCCCGCGCCAGCTCCTCGCTGCTCAGCGGTGCGGCGCGCAGCTGGCGCAGCAAGGGGTGATCGCGAACCGCCACGGCAGGCGCTGCCGGCGCCAGGCTCTGCCAGCCGCGCAGGGCCTGGAGAATATCCTCGACACTCTCCACCAGGGTCGCGCCCTCGCGGATCAGTTGATGACAGCCTCGCGCGCCGGGGTGGTGAATCGAACCGGGAATGGCGTACACCTCGCGCCCCTGCTCGGCAGCCAGCCGCGCGGTGATCAGCGAGCCGCTGGACGGGCTGGCCTCGACCACCAGCACACCGAGCGCCAGGCCGCTGATGATGCGGTTACGCCGCGGAAAGTTGCCGGCCTGAGGCGGACTGGCCAGCGGCAGCTCGGAGACCAGCGCGCCGCCTTCGGCCACTATCCGCTCGGCCAGGCCGGCATGGCGCTGCGGGTAGATGCACTGCAGACCGGTACCCAGCACTGCCAGCGTGGCACCTCCAGCATCCAGCGCGCCCTGGTGCGCCGCACCATCGATACCCAGGGCCAGCCCGCTGGTGATCGCGAAACCGCCACCGGCCAGGCTGCGAGCAAAGGCCCGGGCGGTATTCAGCCCCGGACGCGAGGCGCGCCGGCTGCCGACCATGGCCAGCTGCGGGCGTTCCAGCAGCCCCGGCTCGCCGGCAACGAACAGCAGCGGCGGGGCATCGCTCAGCTCGGCGAGCAAGGCCGGATAGCGGGCATCGTCCCACATCAGCAGTTGCTGGTTCGGCGACTCCAGCCAGGCCAGCGCCTCGGCGGCCTGCTGGCGAGTCGCCGCACTGCGCCGCGCCTCGGCACAGATGGCCGGCAGGCCGAGGCTGCGCCAGGCGGCAGCCGGAGCACTGAGGGCAGCGGAGGCGGATTGGAAAGCCTCGAGCAGGCGGCGGAACCGCCGTGGCCCGAGTTCGGGCAGGCCATGCAGGCGCAGGCGCGCCTCCAGTTCGGCGGGGGATATGGCACTCATCTGATCATCCTTGATCAAGCGCGCCCGGTGCGGGCCGCAGAAAGCAAAACCCCCGCTTTCGCGGGGGTTCTGGGTATTACGGGTTCTTCACCTTGTCCATCACCGCCAGGTCGCGGGTGGCGTAGAGCACCAGGCCGTAGCTGAGCTTCTCGTAGGTGCGGAACACCATCAGCAGGCCGGAGCGCTCGTCGGGGATCTTCACCGACTCGTCGGTAACCCGGTCACGCACGGTCTCGCCGGTCTTGTACACCGCCAGCACGTTGCCTTCGCTCAGACCGTCGATCTTGCCCTTGTTGATGGTCACCACATCGTACTGGCCGATCTTGGCCACACCGCGCGGTACATCGAGGATCAGACCATTGACATCGGTCGGCGGCTCGCTGGGCATGAAGGTCGAAGTAACCGCACGCTCCTCGGTGGGGAACAGGCGGTCACCCGGGCGAACTTCCTGGGTCGAACGGGTCAGGGTCAGGGTACCAATGTCGCCCTCTTCGGCCACCAGCTCGCCGCTGCCGATATCGTCGGCATTGATGCCGAGGAACTCCTGGGTTTCCGGGTCGGTGTAGGTCTTGCCCTGACGGAAGATGCCATAGGCCGGTTGTGTCTGGTCGAAAGCACCGCGGGCATAGACCCGGTCACCGGCACCGCTGATCACACTTTCCTGCTGCCCGGCTACCACGTAGGGCTTGCCGTTGAAATCTTCGGCCGAATCGACGATGCGGTTGCTCAGCAGGAAGCTGTTGATCGCCTCCAGCGGGATGGCCGGAATGGCCTGAGCCATCGGTGTGGTACGTACCTGGGGCGACAGCTTGATGGTGCCGCGCGACTCGCCGCGGTTGAGCACCAGGCGCGGCTGGCCGTCAACGTAGACCAGGCTCAGGGTATCGCCCGGATAGATCAGGTGCGGATTCTCGATCTGCGGGTTGGCGTGCCACAGTTCGGGCCACTTCCACGGTTGGCTGAGGAATTTGCCGGAAATGTCCCAGAGCGTGTCACCCTTGACCACGGTGTAGCGGTCCGGATGACCTTCCTTGAGCTGCACTTCTGCCTGGGCCAGACCGCCAACGGCGAGAAGTAGCAGGGCGAGTAGTGATTTCCTCATGCGGTGAATCCCTTTATTATGTGGCTGGCGCCTGTAAGCCGCAGAATACGTGGCTTCAAAGCCGTTTTTCAAAGCTGTTCATCATCTTAGCAGCGGTTTTTGACTTTATTCCACAAGTGCATCACAAACATCTATGGCGATTCTCAACATCCTCGAATTTCCCGACCCGCGCCTGCGCACCATCGCCAAGCCGGTAACCGTATTCGACACGGCGCTGAACACGCTGATCGACGACATGTTCGAGACCATGTACGCCGCGCCCGGCATCGGCCTGGCCGCGACCCAGGTCAACGTGCACAAGCGCGTGGTGGTGATGGATCTGTCCGAGGACAAATCCGAGCCGCGGGTGTTCATCAACCCCGAGTTCGAATCGCTCACCGAAGAGATGGATCAGTACCAGGAAGGCTGCCTGTCGGTGCCCGGCTTCTACGAGAACGTCGACCGCCCGCAGAAGGTCAAGATCAAGGCCCAGGGCCGTGACGGCAAGCCCTACGAGCTGATCGCCGAAGGCCTGCTGGCCGTGTGCATCCAGCACGAGTGCGACCATCTCAACGGCAAGCTGTTCGTCGACTACCTGTCCAGCCTCAAGCGCGACCGGATCAAGAAGAAGCTGGAAAAACAGCACCGCCAGCAGGCGTGATCCCCGACTCCCAAAGGCTTGCCCCGGCAAGCCTTTTTCTTTAGCGAGCCCTTCATGCGCATCATCTTCGCCGGCACCCCGGAATTCGCTGCCCAGCACCTGCAGGCCCTGCTCGATGCAGGCCGCGAGATAGTCGCCGTCTACACCCAGCCGGATCGCCCAGCCGGGCGCGGGCAGAAGCTTATGCCCAGCCCGGTCAAACAACTGGCGCTGCAGCACGGCATCGCCGTGTACCAGCCGCAGACCCTGCGCGACCCGGCGGCCCAGGCCGAGCTCAAGACCCTGGATGCCGACCTGATGGTGGTGGTGGCCTACGGCCTGATCCTGCCCCAGGTGGTGCTGGACACCCCGCGCCTGGGCTGCATCAACAGCCACGCTTCGCTGCTGCCACGCTGGCGCGGCGCGGCGCCGATCCAGCGCGCCGTGCAGGCTGGCGACGCCACGAGCGGCGTCACCGTGATGCAGATGGAAGCCGGCCTGGATACCGGCCCGATGCTGCTCAAGGTCAGCACCACCATCACCGCCGAAGACACCGGCGGCAGCCTGCACGACCGCCTGGCCCAGCTCGGCTCGGCAGCAGTGGTCGAGGCCGTGGGCAAGCTGGCGGCCGGCGAGCTGCATGGCGAAGTGCAGGACGACAGCCTGGCCACCTATGCGCACAAGCTGAACAAGGACGAGGCGCGCCTCGACTGGAGCCGCCCGGCCGTGGAGCTGGAGCGCCTGATCCGCGCCTTCAACCCCTGGCCGATCTGCCACAGCACGCTGAATGGCGAGCCGCTCAAGGTACTGGCCGCCCAGTTGGGCGAGGGTAAAGGCGTACCTGGCAGCGTACTGGCCGCCGACAAGAATGGCCTGACCGTCGCCTGCGGCGACGGCGCCCTGCGCCTGACCCGCCTGCAGTTGCCCGGTGGCAAGCCGCTGGCCTTCAGCGACCTGTACAACAGCCGCCGCGAGCAATTCGCCGTCGGCCTGGTACTCGGTCAATGAATCCACGCCTGGCCGCCGCCCGCGCCCTGGCGGCCGTACTCAACGGCAAGGCCTCGCTGGGCAGCAGCTTGCCGCCGCTGCTGGACAAGGTCGAGCCGCGCGATCGCGGCCTGGCCCAGGATCTCGCCTTTGGCACCGCGCGCTGGCAGCCACGCCTGGCACTGCTCGCCGACAAGCTGTTGCAGAAGCCGTTCAAGGCCGCCGACCGCGATGTCGAGGCGCTGTTGCTGGTCGGCCTGTACCAGCTGCTGTACACCCGCATCCCGGCCCATGCCGCCATCGGTGAAACGGTGGCCTGTGTCGACAAGCTGAAGAAGTCCTCGCTCAAGGGTCTGCTCAACGCCGTGCTGCGCAATGCCCAGCGCGATCACGAGGCGCTGTTCGCCGAGCTGGAGCGCGACCCGGTGCTGCACACCGCCCATCCGCGCTGGCTGCAGAAGGCTCTCAAGGCGCGCTGGCCGGAGCACTGGCAGGCCATCTGCGCCGCCAACAACGCCCATCCGCCGCTGCTGCTGCGGGTCAACCGCCGCCATGGCAACCGCGCCGCCTACCTGGCCGAACTGCAGGCTGCCGGCATCGAAGCCGTGCCCTGCACCTTCAGCCGCGATGGCGTGCGCCTGCTGCAGCCCTGCGATGTGAAGACCCTGCCGGGCTTCATGGACGGTCGCCTCAGCGTGCAGGACGAAGCCGCCCAGCTGGCCGCCGACCTGCTCCAGCTGGCTCCCGGCCAGCGCGTGCTGGATGCCTGCGCCGCTCCCGGCGGCAAGACCTGCCACCTGCTCGAAGCCGAACCCGGCCTCGCCGAGGTGGTCGCCATCGACCTCGAGCCGGCGCGCCTGGCGCGAGTACGCGAGAACCTCGAACGGCTGCAGCTCGACGCCACCCTGATCGCCGCCGACGGCCGCGACACCGCCAGTTGGTGGGACGGCAAGCCGTTCCAGCGCATCCTGCTCGATGCGCCCTGCTCGGCCACCGGGGTGATCAGGCGCCACCCGGACATCAAGCTGACCCGCCAGGCCGAGGACATCCCGGCCCTGGCTCAGCTGCAGGCCGAGCTGCTCGACGCCCTGTGGCCGACCCTGGAGGTCGGCGGCATCCTGCTCTACGCCACCTGCTCGGTGATGCCCGAGGAGAACAGCGACAACATCGCCGCCTTCCTCGCCCGCACCCCGGGCGCCCGCGAGCTGGATATCGCCGGCGCCTTCGGCCTCAAGCAGGCCCATGGCCGCCAGTTGCTGCCGCAGATCGACGGCCACGACGGCTTCTACTATGCCAAGCTGATAAAAATCGCCGCCTCCACCCGCGGCTAACGGAGCGATCAGTGAAGATCATCATCCTCGGTGCCGGGCAAGTCGGCGGCACCCTGGCCGAGCACCTGGCCGGCGAAGCCAACGACATCACCGTGGTCGATACCGACAGCGAGCGCCTGCGCGACCTCGGCGACCGCCTGGACATCCGCACCGTGGTCGGCCGCGGCTCCTTCCCCACCGTGCTGCGCCAGGCCGGCGCCGACGACGCCGACATGCTGGTGGCGGTGACCAACAGCGACGAGATCAACATGGTCGCCTGCCAGGTGGCCTACACCCTGTTCCATACCCCGACCAAGATCGCCCGGGTACGCGAGTCGGCCTACCTGACCCGCGAAGCGCTGTTCGACAACGAGGCCATTCCGGTCGACGTGCTGATCAGCCCCGAGCAGGTGGTGACCAACTACATCAAGCGCCTGATCGAATACCCCGGCGCTCTGCAGGTGATCGACTTCGCCGAGGGCAAGGCCCAGCTGGTGGCGGTCAAGGCCTACTACGGCGGCCCGCTGATCGGCCAGCAGATCCGCCAGCTGCGCGAGCACATGCCCAACGTCGACACCCGGGTGGCGGCCATCTTCCGGCGCAACCGACCGATCATGCCGCAGGGCGACACGGTGATCGAAGCCGACGACGAAGTGTTCTTCATTGCCGCCAAGGCTCACATCCGCGCGGTGATGAGCGAGCTGCGCCGCCTGGAAGACAACTACAAGCGCATCGTCATCGCCGGCGGCGGGCATATCGGCGAGCGCCTGGCCGAGGCCATCGAGAGCCGCTACCAGGTAAAGATCATCGAGATGAACCCGGCGCGCTGCCGCTACCTGTCGGAGAACCTGGAGAGCACCATCGTGCTGCAGGGCAGTGCCTCCGACCGCGACCTGCTGGTGGAAGAGAACATCAACGAGGCCGACATCTTCCTCGCCCTGACCAACGACGACGAGGCCAACATCATGTCCTCGCTGCTGGCCAAGCGCCTCGGCGCGCGCAAGGTGATGACCATCATCAACAACCCGGCCTATGTCGACCTGGTGCAGGGCGGCGACATCGACATCGCCATCAGCCCGCAGTTGGCCACCATCGGCACCCTGCTGACCCACGTGCGCCGCGGCGATATCGAGAGCGTGCACTCGCTGCGCCGCGGTGCGGCGGAAGCCATCGAGGCCATCGCCCACGGCGACGCCAAGTCGAGCAAGGTGGTCGGCCGCATGATCGAGGAGATCGCCCTGCCACCGGGCACCACCATCGGCGCGATCATTCGCGACGAGGAAGTGCTGATCGCCCACGACGACACCCTGATCGAGTCCGGCGACCACGTGATCCTGTTCCTGGTCGACAAGAAGTACATTCGCGATGTAGAACGGCTGTTCCAGGTTGGTTTGACCTTCTTCTGAGACCCGCTGCATGACCACTCCGGATTCCCTGGAAAAGCTGCTGGCCCGCGGGGTGGACAACGCCCTGCTGCGCTTCGGCCTGGGCAAGGCCTACCTCGACGCCGGCCAGGCCGAGCAGGCGGCCGAGCACCTGCAGCACTGCCTGCGCTTCGACCCCAACTACTCGGCGGCATGGAAGCTGCTGGGCCAGGCCTGCCAGCGCCAGGGCATGCAGGAAGAAGCGCGCCAGGCCTGGCACAACGGCCTGGAGGTGGCGCGCAAGCGTGGCGACAAGCAGACGGAAAAGGAAATGACGGTGTTTCTGCGGCGCCTGGAGAAGGCGGCGGGAGAGGGCGTCTAGCGCCTCAGGCGGCCTGCCACTAAGGAATCAGGCTCTCAGTCTTCGCGCTGGAAGATCAGCGCCACGCCACTGGGCTCGAAGCGCACCACCTGCATCTGCACCACCGGCGCCGGGATCGGCAGGCCCTGCACCTGGCCGCTGACCACCTCGCCGATCTGCAGCAGGCGCTGGGCATCGTCGATCACCACGAACACACCGCTCTCGGAGATATCGCGGGTAGTCACCAGCATCTGCCCGTGCAGCGGGTGGTCGATGCGTAGCTGTACCTTGAGCGGGGTACGCTTGTGATCGCGCTTGTTGTCCATGCCTGTCCTGTTGTTATGGGCTGGAAATGCTTCAGACGGTACTGGCTAATGCCTTGCGCATCAATACCACTTCTTCTCGCCGGCCGGGCGCTTCTTGAAGCGTTTCATGCTCCACATGTACTGGCTCGGCGCCTGGCGCACCTGCTTCTCAATGCCCGCGTTCAGCGCCGCCACCGCCGCCTCGACGTCCTCGCCGTAGATCGCCTCCGGCGCCGCCTCGATCACCACCCGGTAGCCGCTGCCGTCGTCCAGGCGCAGAGCATGCATGAACACCGCCTCGGCCTTGCGCCCGTGCACCAGCGAGGGCACGAACTTGCTGGTCAGGGTCGGCACGCCGAAGAAGGGCACGAACACCCCGCTGGACAGGCTCGGCTCGGGGTCGGCGGCGATCCCGGCGACTCCGCCTTTGCGCACGGTCTTGATCAGGCTGAGGATGCCTTCCTTGGTCGAAGCGGCCAGGTGGTTGCCCAGCTGGGTGCGCTGCCTGACCAGCAGCTCGTCCACCGCCTGCAGCTTCTGCGGACGGTAGAGAATGATCGGCTGGCAGATCGAGCTGACGTACTGCAGCAGCAGTTCCCAGTTGCCCAGGTGGCTGCTCAGCAGCACCACGCCCTTGCCGCTGGCCAGGGCCGCCTGCAGCACCTCGCCGCCTTCCACCTGGCGAATCAGCTGCAGCGACTTCTGCGCCGGCCAGATCCAGGCACAGGCGCTCTCGGTCAGGGTGCGGCCGATGTCGCGCAGGCTTTGCCCGACCAGACGCTCACGCTCGTCCGCCGATAGCTGCGGGAAGCACTTTTCCAGGTTGATCCGTACCACCTCGCGCGAGCGGTTCGGCAGCTTCCACAGCAGCCAGCCGATCAGCCCGCCGACCGCCTGCGCGGCGCGCCAGGGCAGCAGGGCGAACAGTCGCAGGAAACCGACAACCAGGGCGCCTTTGAACTTCTCCACAGGGGACTCCGGAACACGAAAAAGGTGGGCATTGTAGCGACTGTGACCCGCGGGTGCAGGCCGCCTAGCTCAGCGCGGCATAACGCTCGCAGTCGCGGGTGTGATCCATGACCATGCCGGTGGCCTGCATGTAGGCGTAGCAGATGGTCGGGCCAACGAAGGTGAAGCCGCGCTTCTTCAGCGCCTTGCTCATCGCCTCGGCCTCGGGCGTCACCGCCGGCACGTCACCACGACCGCTGAAGTGATTGATCTTCGGTGCGCCGCCGACGAACGACCACAGCAGCGTCACCGGGTCTTCCAGCTTGAGCCAGGCCTGGGCGTTCTGCCGCGCCGCCTTGAGCTTGAGGCGGTTGCGGATGATGCCGGGATCCTGCATGCGCTCCTCGATCTCCGCGTCGCTCATCAGCGCCAGGCGCGCGGGGTCGAAACCGAACAGCACTTCGCGGTAGCGCTCGCGCTTCTTCAGCACGGTGATCCACGACAGCCCGGCCTGGGCGCCTTCCAGCAGCAGCATCTCGAACAGATGCCGGGCATCACGCGAGGGCACGCCCCACTCTTCGTCGTGGTAGCGGATATACAGCGGATCGTCGTTACACCAGAAGCAGCGCGGCATGGCGTTCATATCCAGACATAGTCGTGGCGCACTGTAGCGCAACGGCGACCGTTAAAAGCGCCCGTCGGCCTGCAGCAGGGTTTCCAGGCAATGTTCCTGGATGCCGTAGAATTGCTTGATGCCCTGGATCTTCTCCAGCAGCGCGCCCGGTTCCACCGGTTCGGGGCGCTTCACCGCAAGAATCATCTTGTTCTTGTTGGTGTGCTCCAGGGAGACGAACTCGAACACCTTGGTCTCATAACCGCAGGCTTCCAGCAGCAGGGCGCGCAGGCTGTCGGTGACCATCTCGGCTTCCTGGCCGAGGTGCACGCCGTACTGCAGCATGGGCTTGAGCAGGCTCGGCATCTGCATCTGCGGGCGGATCTGCTTGTGGCAGCAGGGCGAGCACATGATGATCGCCGCGCCGCTGCGAATGCCCAGGTGCAGGGCGTAGTCGGTGGCCACGTCGCAGGCGTGCAGGGCGATCATCACGTCGATGGCGGCCGGGGTGTAGGTGCGCACATCGCCGTGCTCGAAGCGCAGGCCCGGCTGCTCCAGGCGGGCAGCGGCGGTGTTGCCCAGGCGCACCATGTCTTCGCGCAACTCCACGCCGGTGACCTGGCCCTGCAGGCCCAGGCTGTTGCGCAGGTAGTCGTGCATGGCGAAGGTCAGGTAGCCCTTGCCCGAACCGAAGTCGACCGCATGGATCGGCAGCTGCGGATCGCGCTGCTGCAGCGGCGAATGGCTCAGGGCGTGGGAAAACACCTCGATGAACTTGTTGATCTGCTTCCACTTGCGCGCCATCGCCGGCACCAGCTCGTGCTTGGCGGTGGTCACTCCCAGATCGGTGAGAAAGGGCCGGCTCAGTTCGAGAAAGCGCTTCTTCTCCCGGTCATGGCCAGCGGCCGGCGCCTCGCGCTCGACCGCCTTGCCGACGAACAGACGGGCCTTGTCCTTCTTGCCGAAGCTCAGCTGCACATCCTCGGTCAGCGACAGCAGGTGGGCGTTCTTGAAGGCTGCAGGCAGCAGGCTGGCGATATGCGCCAGGGCTTCGACCACGGGCAGGTTCTTGGTCAGGTCGCGGGTCTTGTAGGTGGAAACGAACGACAGGCAGGCCTGGCCCTTGACCGTTACCGGGCGAATGGTCAGGCGCTGCAGCTCGGCTTCCTCGCCCTGGTACTTGCTCAGCAGCAGCTTGACCAGGGTGTTCTGCACCACGCTGGTTTCCAGCAGGGTAAGAAACTCGTCACGGGCGGTAGCGGCGGCGTTGGGCAAGGGTTCGACTGACATGGAAAAGGCCTGAATTAAGAACCTGTTTACGATCTTCTGGACTAGAGCCAGACAAGGCGCTACGCCAGTAACAGCCTCCGGCTGGTCAAAACGGCGAGGAAGCGGAGTTTACGAGCTGTAAATGAGCATTCCGAGCCTGTTTTTGACGTGGTATGGCCGACGGACAGGGGATCGTAAACAGGTTCTAAGCGCTGCCGGTACTGGCAAGGGGCAGTAATGCTACAGGGTACGCCGCGTCCGTGCGCACCGGGCTGACGGGGTACGCCTGCTGCCACATCCAGCGCGGGCCTGATCGGGTATACTGCGCGGCTTTACGCAAACGCCTCGATACCGGTGAAATTCGTGAGCCAGACTACGCCCGACGTGAGCACCTTCCAAGGTCTGATCCTTGCCCTGCAGAGTTACTGGGCCGAGCAGGGTTGTGTGATCCTGCAGCCCTACGACATGGAAGTGGGGGCCGGCACCTTCCACACCGCCACCTTCCTGCGCGCCGTAGGCCCGGAGACCTGGAACGCTGCCTACGTGCAACCGTCCCGCCGTCCCGCCGACGGCCGCTACGGCGAGAACCCCAACCGCCTGCAGCACTACTACCAGTTCCAGGTGGTGCTCAAACCCAACCCGAGCAACTTCCAGGAACTGTACCTGGGCTCGCTGAAGGCCATCGGCATCGACCCGCTGGTGCACGACATCCGTTTCGTCGAAGACAACTGGGAATCGCCGACCCTCGGCGCCTGGGGCCTGGGCTGGGAAATCTGGCTGAACGGCATGGAAGTCACCCAGTTCACCTACTTCCAGCAGGTTGGTGGTATCGAGTGCTACCCGGTCACCGGCGAGATCACCTACGGTCTCGAGCGCCTGGCCATGTACATCCAGGGTGTCGACTCGGTGTACGACCTGGTCTGGACCGACGGCCCCTTCGGCAAGGTCACCTACGGCGACGTGTTCCACCAGAACGAGGTGGAGCAGTCCACCTACAACTTCGAACACGCCAATGTCGACAAGCTGTTCGAACTGTTCGACTTCTATGAAGCCGAAGCCAACCGCCTGATCGAGCTGCAGCTGCCGCTGCCGACCTACGAGATGGTGCTCAAGGCCTCGCACACCTTCAACCTGCTGGACGCCCGCCGCGCCATCTCGGTGACCGCGCGCCAGCAGTACATCCTGCGCGTGCGCACCCTGGCCCGCGCCGTGGCACAGAGCTACCTGCAGGCGCGTGCCAAGCTCGGCTTCCCCATGGCCAGCCCCGAACTGCGTGACGAAGTACTGGCCAAGCTGGAGGCAGCAGAATGAGTGCTCATGATTTCCTGGTTGAACTGGGCACCGAAGAGCTGCCACCGAAAGCCCTCAACAGCCTCGGCGAAGCCTTCCTCGCCGGCGTCGAGAAAGGCCTCAAGGTCGCCGGCCTGAGCTACACCAAGGCGCGCTACTACGCCGCCCCGCGCCGTCTCGCCGTACTGGTCGAAGCCCTCGCCAGCCAGCAGCCGGATCGCACCGTCAACCTCGACGGCCCGCCCGTGCAGGCGGCCTTCGACAAGGACGGCAACCCGACCCAGGCCGCCCTCGGCTTCGCCAAGAAATGCGGCGTCGAACTGAGCCAGATCGACCAGAGCGGGCCCAAGCTGAAGTTCAGCCAGAGCATCGCCGGCCAGCCGGCCGTCAGCCTGCTGCCAGGCATAGTCGAAGCCTCGCTGAACGACCTGCCGATTCCCAAGCGCATGCGCTGGGGCGCCGGCAAGACCGAGTTCGTCCGCCCGAGCCAGTGGCTGGTGATGCTCTTCGGCCAGCACGTGATCGACTGCGAGATCCTCGCCCAGAAGGCCGGGCGCATGTCCCGCGGCCACCGCTTCCACGCCAACTTCGACGTGGCGATCGAGAGCCCGGCCAGCTACTCCCACGACCTGCGCGGCGCCTTCGTGATCGCCGACTTCGCCAAGCGTCGCGAACAGATCGCCCAGCGCATCGCCGAGCTGGCCCGCGCCGAGAACGGCACGGCCATCGTGCCGCCGGCCCTGCTCGACGAAGTGACCGCCCTGGTCGAATGGCCGGTACCGCTGGTCTGCTCGTTCGAGGAGCGCTTCCTTGAAGTGCCGCAGGAAGCCCTGATCACCACCATGCAGGACAACCAGAAGTACTTCTGCCTGCTGGACGCCAACGGCAAGCTGCTGCCGCGCTTCATCACCGTGGCCAACATCGAGTCGAAAGACCCGGCGCAGATCGTTTCCGGCAACGAGAAGGTGGTGCGCCCGCGCCTCACCGACGCCGAGTTCTTCTTCAAGCAGGACAAGAAGCAGAAGCTGGAAAGCTTCAACGCCCGCCTGCAGAACGTGGTGTTCCAGGCCCAGCTCGGTACCGTCTATGACAAGGCCGAGCGCGTCTCCAAACTGGCCGGCTTCATCGCCGAGCGCATCGGCGGCGACGCCGCCCGCGCTGCCCGCGCCGGTATCCTGAGCAAGTGCGACCTGGCCAGCGAGATGGTCGGCGAGTTCCCGGAAATGCAGGGCATCGCCGGCTACTACTACGCCAAGCACGACGGCGAGCCGGAAGACGTGGCCCTGGCGCTGAACGAGCAGTACATGCCGCGCGGCGCCGGCGCCGAGCTGCCGAGCACCCTGACCGGTGCCGCCGTGGCGGTGGCCGACAAGCTCGACACCCTGGTCGGCATCTTCGGCATCGGCATGCTGCCGACCGGCTCCAAGGATCCCTACGCCCTGCGCCGTGCCGCCCTCGGCGTGCTGCGCATCCTGATCGAGAAGCAGCTGGATCTCGACCTGGTCGAGACCGTCGGCTTCGCCATCGGCCTGTATGGCGACAAGGTCAAGGCCGACGGCCTGGCCCCGCAGGTGCTGGACTTCATCTTCGACCGCCTGCGTGCGCGCTACGAGGACGAAGGCGTGGACGTTGCCGTGTACCAGGCCGTGCGTGCCCTCAAGCCCGCTGCGCCGCTGGACTTCGACCAGCGCGTGCAGGCCGTGCAGGCCTTCCGTCAGCTGCCGCAGGCCGCTGCCCTGGCCGCCGCCAACAAGCGCGTGTCGAACATCCTGGCCAAGGCCGAAGGCGAGCTGCCGGCCACGCTGAACAGCGCCCTGCTGGAAGCCGGTGCCGAACAGGCCCTGGCCCAGGCCGTGGCCAGCGCGGCGCAGAGCGTGGCGCCGATGGCTGCCGCGCGCTGCTATCGCGAAGCCCTGGCCCAGCTGGCCAGCCTGCGCGAGCCGGTGGATGCGTACTTCGACGCGGTCATGGTCAATGCCGATGACGCCGCCGTACGCGCCAACCGCTATGCGCTGCTCAACCAGCTGCGCGGCCTGTTCCTCGGCGTCGCCGATATCTCCCTGCTGGGCTGACGGCTACACCGGGCGGCGCAATGCCGCCCGGTTGCCCGGGTAACTGCATGAAGCTGCTGATTCTCGACCGCGACGGTGTCATCAACGAAGACTCCGACGCCTACATCAAGTCGCTCGCCGAGTGGATCCCGATCCCCGGCTCGATCGACGCCATCGCCCGCCTGAGCAAGGCCGGCTGGATCGTGGCCGTGGCCACCAACCAGTCGGGCCTGGCGCGCGGCTACTACGACGCCGCCACCCTGGAGGCGATGCACAACCGCCTGCGCCAGCTGGTGGCCGAGCAGGGCGGTGAAGTCGGCCTGATCGTGCATTGCCCGCACGGCCCGGATGATGGCTGCACCTGCCGCAAGCCCAAGCCGGGCATGCTCGAGCAGATCGCCGCGCACTACGGCACGGAACTGGCAGGCGTATGGTTCGTCGGTGACAGTCAGGGTGACCTCGACGCGGCGCTGGCCGTCCATTGCCAGCCCGTACTGGTAAAAACCGGCAAGGGCGAACGTACCCTGGCCAAGCCATTGCCAGCGGGAACCCTGATATTCGATGATCTGGCGGCGGTTGCCGATCAGCTTCTTCTCTAGAGAACGCGAGCCCCCATGACGACAGTGCAGGCCATCAGAACCTTCTTCTTCTACCTGCTGCTGTCATCCAGCTCCTTCTTCTGGTGCATCCTCTGCGTGTTCGTCGCACCGCTGCTGCCGTTTCGCGCCCGCTACCGTTTCGTCATCCAGACCTGGTGCCGCTGCGCCACCTGGCTGGCCAAGGTGGTAGTGGGCATCCGCTATGAGGTGCACGGCCTGGAGAACATCCCGCAGCAACCCTGCGTGATCCTGGCCAAGCACCAGAGCACCTGGGAAACCTTCTTCCTTTCCGCCTTCTTCGAGCCGCTGTCGCAGGTGGTCAAGCGCGAGCTGCTGTACGTGCCGTTCTTCGGCTGGGCAATGGCCATGCTCAAGCCCATCGCCATCGACCGCAGCAATCCCAAGGCAGCGCTCAAGCAGTTGGCCAAGCAGGGCGACGAGCGCATCAAGCAGGGCGCCTGGGTACTGATCTTCCCGGAAGGCACGCGTATTCCACCGGGGCAGATCGGCAAGTTCTCCCGCGGCGGCGCCGCCCTGGCGGTGAATGCCGGCCTGCCGGTGCTGCCGATCGCCCACAACGCCGGCGAGTTCTGGCCGAAGCAGGGCTGGGCAAAATTCCCCGGCACCATCCAGGTGGTGATCGGCCCACTGATGCATGCCGAGGGCAGCGGCCCGCGAGCCATCGCCGAACTCAACGAGCGCGCGTTTGCCTGGGTCTGCCAGACCCAGCAGCAGATCAGCGGCGCTGCCGTACAGGTGAGCAGCCAGGACATCTCCAGCCCGGCCTGAGAGCGCCTGTGGATAAGCTGTGCGCGAAATACCGGCGCAGTGCCATTACGCAAGCCAAAAAGCTGATTTAATTGGTTTTTATCAAAACCTCCAATGTCCCACGGACGGGGCATAAGTTTTTTCCGCGAAGCCGGCAGGGCGAATTCGGCAATGCCGCACAGTCTTGCCGGAACGCCCCTGCGCTAAAGCGGTTAAGCTAGACCGACTCGTCTTGTGTGAAAGGGAATTTCGCTCCATGCCGTCCATCTACCAGCTCAAGCCACGCTTCCAGAATCTGCTGCGTCCGGGCGTCACCCGCCTGCATGCTCGCGGCGTCACCGCCAACCAGGTGACCCTCGCCGCCGGCCTGGTCTCCGTGCTGCTCGGCGGGCTGCTGGCCCTGGGCAGCAGCCATGTCTGGCTGTTCGCCCTGCTGCCGCTGTGGATGCTGCTGCGCATGGCACTGAATGCCGTGGACGGCATGCTCGCCCGCGAATTCGGCCAGCAGTCCAAGCTCGGCGCCTACCTCAACGAACTGTGCGACGTGATCGCCGACAGCGCCCTGTACCTGCCGTTCGCCCTGCTGCCCGGGGTTTCCCCGCTGCTGGTGGTGCTGGTAGTGCTGCTGGCAGTGATCAGCGAATACGCCGGCGTGCTCGGCCCGATGATCGGCGCCACACGGCGCTACGACGGGCCCATGGGCAAGAGCGACCGCGCCTTCTGCTTCGGTGCTCTGGGTGCCGGTGTGGCGTGCGGCCTGTTGCCGTCGTCTTGGATAAACGGGCTGCTGGCAGTGATTCTGCTGTTGCTGCTGGCGACTCTGGCCAATCGCGTGCGCCAAGGCCTGGCCGAGGTAGCGCGAACCTCTCAATCGGAATAAGGATGTTTCGATGCGCGAAGTCCAGAACCACATCTTCACCACCCACGATGGTGTCGAGCTGCTCTATCGCCACTGGCCGGCCAGCGCGCCGGCAAACGGCCCGCGCCAGGCGGTAGTGCTGTTCCACCGCGGCCACGAGCACGGCGGGCGCATGGCCCACCTGCCGGGCGAGCTGGATCTGCCCGACTACGACTTCTTCGCCTGGGATGCCCGCGGCCATGGCCTGTCGCCCGGCGCCCGCGGCGACAGCCCGAGCTTCGCCACCAGCGTGCGCGACGTGCAGACCTTTATCGAGCATATCAGCGCAACATACGGTATCGAACAGACGGATATGGCCGTGCTGGCCCAGAGCGTCGGCGCCGTGGTGGTGTCGACCTGGGCCCACGACTACGCCCCGCAGATCCGCTGCCTGGTGCTCGCCTCGCCGGCGTTCAAGGTCAAACTCTACGTCCCCTTCGCCCGCCCCGGCCTCAAGCTGCTGCGCGCCTGGCGCGGCAACTTCTTCGTCAACAGCTATGTGAAGGCGCGCTTCCTCAGCCACGACCCCGAGCGCATCGCCTCGTTCGAGAACGACCCGCTGATCACCCGGCCGATCTCGGTGAATATGCTGCTGGGTCTCTATGACGCCGCTGACCGCGTGGTGGCCGATGCCCAGGCAATCCAGATTCCGACCCAGCTGCTGATCTCCGGTGCCGACTTCGTCGTCCATCGCCAGCCGCAGGAGCAGTTCTTCGAGCGCCTGGGCAGCCTGCGCAAGGAAAAGCACATCCTCCCCGGCTTCTTCCACGACACCCTCGGCGAGCGTGATCGCGCCCATGCCCTGAGCCGCGCCCGGCGCTTTATCCTGGAGAGCTTCGCCCAGCCGGCCACGCGTCCCGCGCTGCTGGACGCCGACCGCTGCGGCTGGAGCTGCGCCGAAGCCGAGAGCCTGGCCGCGCCACTGCCGCATAACTCCCTGGGCGACCTGTACTGGCGCGCCACCCGCGCCGGCCTCAAGCTCGGCAGCGGGCTGTCCGACGGTGTGAAGCTGGGCTTCGAGACCGGCTTCGACTCCGGCAGCACCCTCGACTACGTCTATCGCAACCAGCCTTCCGGCAAATCCGCGTTGGGCCGGCTGATCGACCAGAACTACCTCAACTCCATCGGCTGGCGCGGTATCCGCCAACGCAAGCTGCACGCCGAGGAGCTGCTGCGCCTGGCCATGGCCAAGCTGCGCGAGGCAGGCCGGGGTGTACGTATCGTCGATATCGCCGCCGGCCATGGCCGCTACATTCTCGAATCCCTCGAAGGGCTGGAGCACAAGCCAGACTCGATCCTGCTGCGTGACTACAGCGAGATCAACGTGCGCGACGGCAGCGCGCTGATCGCGCAGAAAGGCCTGGGCGACATCGCCCGCTTCGTCAAAGGCGATGCCTTCGACAAGGCTGACCTCGCCGCGCTCGAGCCCAGGCCGAGCCTGGCGGTGGTTTCCGGCCTGTACGAGCTGTTCGGCAGCAACCAGATGGTCGGTGATTCGCTGGCCGGCCTGGCCGCAGCGGTCGAGGAGGGCGGCTACCTGATCTACACCGGCCAACCCTGGCACCCGCAGCTGGAACTGATCGCCCGCGCCCTGACCAGCCATCGCGAAGGCCAGCCCTGGGTCATGCGCCGCCGCAGCCAGGCGGAAATGGATCAGCTGGTAGCCGCTGCCGGCTTCCGCAAGCTGGCCCAGCGCGTCGATGAATGGGGCATCTTCAGCGTAGCCCTGGCCCAGCGGGTGTCCTGATGGACAGCGACCATACGCGCGAAACCGGGCTATGGAAGCGCGGGGTACTCTGGCTGTTGCTGCTGGCCCCGCTGTTTTTCACCAGCTACAGCTTCGCCAACTGGCTGAGCGGCCAGCGCAACGATGTCGGCAGCCTGGTATTTGCCTGGGAAAGCCACACACCGCTGTGGCCCTGGACGATCCTGCCCTACTGGTCGATCGACCTGCTCTACGGCCTGTCCTTCCTCCTCCCGGCCAGCCGCCGGGAAATGGATCGGCATGCCCTGCGCCTGCTCAGCGTGCAGATCCTGTGTGTGGCCTGCTTTCTGCTCTGGCCGCTGCGCTTCACCTTCGAGCGCCCGGAGCTGAGCGGCTTGTTCGGCTGGATGTTCGACGTGCTGATGGGCTTCGACAAACCGTTCAACCAGGCGCCTTCGCTGCATATCGCCCTGCTGGTGGTGATCTGGACGATGTTCGCCCGGCACACCCATGGCCTGCTGTTGCGCGGCCTGCTGCACGGCTGGATGGCGCTGATCGGTCTGTCGGTGCTGACTACCTGGCAGCATCACTTCATCGATGTGCCCACTGGAGCGCTGGCCGGCTGGCTATGCGTATGGCTGTGGCCCGTCGAGGGACGCAGTCCGCTGCAGCAGCTGCACCTCGCCCGGGATGGCAAACGTTGGCGCCTAGCCCTGCGCTATGGGCTGGGTAGTGCCATCTGTGCGGCGCTGGCGGTCAATCTCGGTGGTGTCTGGCTGTGGCTGCTGTGGCCGTGCGCATCCCTGCTGCTGGTCGCCCTGAATTACGCGCTGCTCGGTGCCGGCGGTTTCCAGAAGCAGGCCGATGGTTCCCTGAGCGCAGCAGCCTGTTGGCTGTTTGCGCCTTATCTGGCTGGCGCCTGGCTCAACTCGCGGCTGTGGACGCGCCGGCATCCGCAGCCCGCTCAGGTCAGCCCCGGGATCTGGCTCGGGCGTCTGCCGAGCAGAACCGAAATGCAGCCCTTCGCCGCAGTGCTCGATCTGTGTGCCGAGCTGCCGCTGCGCCGTCGGGGCCAAGCCTATCGCAACGTACCGGTACTGGATCTGACCACTCCCAGCACGGCCGACTTACACCAGGCTGCCGAAGCCATCGAGCAACTGCGTCAGCACGGCCCGCTGCTGGTCTGCTGCGCGCTTGGCTACTCGCGCAGCGCCTGCGCCGTCGCCGCCTGGCTGCTGCAGTACGGCGATTGCCAGGATGTCGACCAGGCATTGCAGCGGACTCGCCAGGCACGCCCGCAAATCGTCCTCGGCGAGGCGCACCAACAGGCCCTGGCATTGCTGCGACAGCTGCCGGAACAGCCAACCCCAGTCCATGAGGTGGCCCATGGCCTCTGAGATGTCCCTGCTGCTGATCGCCGGCCTGCTGCGCCGCGGTCGCCAGCTCGACCAGCTGTCCACCGGGCTGACCCTGCTGGGTCTGGCTGGGGGCTTGCTGCCCATGCTGATCGGGCGTGGCAACTTTCTGATGGCCGGGCCCTGCGTGCTGCTGATTCTGTTCGGCCTGGCGCAGAAGTACTGGGCGATCCGCTCGGCCCTGGACGCCGAGTTGTTCGCCGTCCTGGCAGCTGATCCGCTACAGCGCGAGGCACGTATAGCCGAACTCGATAGCGCCCTGGTCGAGCTGCGCCTGCAGCCCGCCAACCAGACTGCCCGTCCATGGGAGGCACGCATTCGCGGCGCCCGCCGCCTGCTGCGCATGCAGGGCCTGTGGCTGGCCGCGCAACTGTTACTGGCACTGATCATGATCCTGGTCGTGCCGTGGTTTTCCTTCGCTGGATAAGGAGTTGTCCATGCTCGCTTCATTGACCGCTTTCGCCATTACCTCGGCGGCGCGTCTGCTTACCGGAGCCCGCGCGCTCTGGCTGGGCAGCACAGCGCAGCCGGTGCAACGGCTGTATTACGCCAACCACAGCAGCCACGGCGACTTCGTCCTGTTGTGGGCCTCGCTGCCGGCCGAACTGCGCCGCAGCACCCGTCCGGTGGCTGGCGCCGACTACTGGCAGAAGGGCGGCCTGCGCAGCTTCCTGATCAACGATGTGTTCAACGGCGTGCTGGTCGACCGTGACCGCAGCAATCCGGAGCACAACCCGCTGCAGCCGATGCTCGACGCGCTGGGGCAGGGCGACTCGCTGATCATCTTCCCCGAAGGCACGCGCAACCTCGGCGACGACCCGCTGCTGCCGTTCAAGAGCGGTCTCTACCACCTGGCCCAGGCTCATCCACAGGCCGAGCTGATCCCGGTGTGGATCGCCAACCTCAACCGCGTAATGCCCAAGGGCAGGGCGCTGCCCCTGCCGCTGCTGTGCACCCTGAGTTTCGGCGCCGCCCTGGAACCCGTCGAGGGGGAAGGCAAAGCCGCGTTCCTCGAGCGCGCACGCAACGCCCTGCTGGCCCTGGCCCCGGAGGAAGTCTGAGATGGATCGCAATACCCTGCTGCTGTTCGCCGGTATCGGCGCCATTCTGCTGCTGGCCAGCCTGATCGGTCGCGTACTCAAGCGCCGCGCTGGCGATACGCCCAACTCGGTGATCGACAACCTCAATGCCCGCATCGATGCCTGGTGGGTGATGGTGCTGGTGATCGGCATCGCCTTTATGTTCGGCAAGAACGGCGTGGTGCTGCTGTTCTACGGCGTGTCCTTCTACGCCCTGCGCGAGTTCATGACCCTGACCCCGACCCGGCGCAGCGACTATCCGGCGCTGGTAGCCGCCTTCTACTTCGCCCTGCCGATGCAGTACCTGCTGATCGCCATCGGCTGGTATGGCCTGTTCAGCATCTTCATCCCGGTCTATTTGTTCCTTCTGCTGCCGATTCTCGCCTCGCTCGGCGGCGATACTACCCGCTACCTGGAGCGGGCGGCCAAGGTGCAGTGGGGCCTGATGATCGCGGTGTACTGCGTGTCCATGGTGCCGGCGCTGCTGACCCTGGAGATTCCAGGCTATGAGGGGCGCAACCTGCTGCTGATCGCCTGGCTGATCATCGTCGTGCAGCTCTCGGACGTGCTGCAGTACGTCTGCGGCAAGCTGGCCGGCAAGCACAAGATCGCCCCCAAGCTGTCGCCCTCGAAGACGGTGGAAGGCTTCGTCGGTGGTGTGGCACTGGCGACTCTGGTCGGTGCGCTGCTGTGCTGGATCACCCCGTTCAACTTCTGGCAGGCCGCGCTGATGGCGCTGACCGTCAACCTGCTGGGCTTTGCCGGTGGCCTGGTGATGTCGGCGATCAAGCGCGACCGCGGAGTGAAGGACTGGGGCCACATGATCGAAGGCCACGGCGGTATGCTCGACCGCATGGACTCGGTGTGCTTCGCCGCACCGATCTTCTTCCACTTCGTACGCTACTGGTGGGCCTGACGGCCCACTGTTCTGCCGCCGCAAAAAATGGCCGGGAGGCATTTTTGACATTGCCTCCGGCGACGACCCGAAGAGTTGCCGCCATGGAACGGCAGGCAACAAAAAACCCGCCGAGGCGGGTTCTTTATGACCTTCCGACATCCTGTCGTCTGCCATCCTGGGCGCGGTCTGTCTTCCTTGACTCGGGACTTCCTGTTCCCGATGGATGTGTAGATTAGCCACTAGCCCAGGGTAGCAACAGACTCCCATTGCGCTTCGCCGTGTAAGCCTTTGGCTATTCATCGGGGGGCCGATAAAACAAAACCCCGACCAAGGCCGGGGTTTTGTTTTTGCTAAAAGCGGATCAGAAGTCCAGGTTCGACACCGCCAGGGCGTTGCTTTCGATGAAGTCGCGGCGCGGCTCCACGGCATCGCCCATCAGGGTGTTGAAGATCTGGTCGGCGGCAATGGCATCCTCGATGGTCACCTTGAGCATGCGGCGCACGGTCGGATCCATGGTGGTTTCCCACAGCTGCTCCGGGTTCATCTCACCCAGCCCCTTATAGCGCTGGATGCTGTGACGCTTGGTGCTTTCGGTCATCAGCCAGGTGAGGGCTTCCTTGAAGCTGGTTACCGTCTTCTTGCGCTCGCCACGCTGCACATAGGCACCGTCCTCCAGCAGGCTGTTGAGCTGCAGGCCCAGGCTGGTTACCGATTTGTAGTCGTTGCTGGCGAAAAAGTCGCGGTTGAAGGTGATGTAGTTGGACAGGCCGTGGGCCACTACTTCCACTTCCGGCAGCCACAGGTGGCGCTCGCGGTCTTCACGCAGACTGGCGGTGTAGGTCTGGCCGGACTTCTCGGCACCCTTCAGGCGCGCCTGGAAGCCTTCCAGCCAGCCCTGCATGGCGGTCTGGTCGGCCAGCTGCTCGACGGAAACCCGCGGCAGGTAGACCAGATGCTCGGTGATGTCCTGCGGGTAGACGCGGGACAGGCGGCCGAGGGTCTTCATCACCGCACGGTAGTCGTTGACCAGCTTCTCCAGCGCAGCGCCGGACAGGCCCGGGGCGTTCTCGTTGACGTGCAGGCTGGCTTCGTCGAGGGCCGACTGGGTCATGTACTCTTCCATGGCCTCGTCGTCCTTGATGTACTGCTCCTGCTTGCCCTTCTTGACCTTGTACAGCGGCGGCTGGGCGATATAGATGTAGCCACGCTCGACCAGCTCCGGCAGCTGACGGAAGAAGAAGGTCAGCAACAGGGTGCGGATGTGCGAACCGTCAACGTCGGCATCGGTCATGATGATGATGTTGTGGTAGCGCAACTTGTCGATGTTGTACTCCTCGCGGCCGATGCCACAGCCGAGGGCGGTGATCAGCGTACCGACCTCCTGGGAGGAGAGCATCTTGTCGAAGCGCGCCTTCTCGACGTTGAGGATCTTGCCCTTGAGCGGCAGGATCGCCTGGGTCTTGCGGTTGCGGCCCTGTTTGGCAGAGCCGCCCGCGGAGTCACCTTCCACGATGTAGAGTTCGGACAGCGCCGGGTCTTTCTCCTGGCAGTCGGCCAGCTTGCCGGGCAGCCCGGCGATATCCAGCGCGCCTTTGCGGCGGGTCATCTCGCGCGCCTTGCGCGCAGCTTCGCGGGCGCGGGCGGCGTCGATCATCTTGCCGACCACGGCCTTGGCCTCGTTGGGGTTCTCCAGCAGGAAATCGCCGAAGTGCTTGCCCATTTCCTGCTCGACCGCGGTCTTCACCTCGGAGGAGACCAGCTTGTCCTTGGTCTGCGAGCTGAACTTCGGATCCGGCACCTTGACCGAGATGATCGCGGTCAGGCCTTCGCGGGCGTCGTCACCAGTGGTGGCGATCTTGAACTTCTTCGCCAGGCCTTCGGTTTCGATGTAGTTGTTCAGGTGACGGGTGAGGGCAGAGCGGAAGCCGGCCAGGTGGGTGCCGCCGTCACGCTGCGGAATGTTGTTGGTGAAGCAGAGAATATTTTCGTTGAAGCTATCGTTCCACTGCAGGGCGATCTCGACGCCTACACCATCTTCCTCGCGCTGCATGTTGAAGTGGAATACCTGGTTGACCACCGTCTTGTTGGTGTTCAGGTACTCCACGAAAGCGCGCAAGCCGCCCTCGTATTTGAACAGCTCTTCTTTGCCGCTACGCTCGTCCTTGAGAACGATGCCGACCCCGGAGTTGAGGAAGGACAGCTCGCGCAGGCGCTTGGCCAGGATGTCCCAGCTGAAATGGATGTTCTTGAAAGTGTCTTCGGACGGCTTGAAGTGAATCTGCGTGCCGGTGCCTTCGCTGTCGCCGACCGGCGCCAGCGGCGCCTGCGGTACACCGTGGACGTAGGTCTGTTCCCAGATCTTGCCGCTGCGGCGAATAGTCAGCACCAGCTCCTTGGAGAGGGCGTTGACCACCGAAACACCCACGCCGTGCAGGCCGCCGGAGACCTTGTAGCTGTTGTCGTCGAACTTACCGCCGGCGTGCAGCACGGTCATGATGACCTCGGCTGCCGAGACGCCTTCTTCCTTGTGGATGTCCACCGGAATGCCACGGCCGTTGTCGCGGACGCTGATGGACTCATCGGTATGGATGGTGATGCTGATCTCGGAGCAGTGGCCGGCCAGCGCTTCGTCGATGGAGTTGTCCACCACCTCGAACACCATGTGGTGCAGACCGGTGCCGTCATCGGTGTCGCCGATGTACATGCCCGGGCGCTTGCGTACGGCATCCAGACCTTTCAGCACCTTGATGCTGGAGGAGTCGTACGTGTTGTTCTCGTCGCTCATGCCTTCACTCCCGATGGTGTGATTCGTCCATGTTCCACGTGGAACATGGCGACCGGCGTGTCCGTGCGCCAGCCATCCTTCATTAATTCGTGATCGACACAGGTGATGAACACCTGACACTGCAAATCGTCCAGCAGTCGGCACAAGGCCCGTCGATGTTGCTCATCCAGCTCTGACGGCAGATCGTCCACCAGGTAGATGCATTGGCCATGTTTGGCCTGGTTCAGCAGATGGCCCTGGGCAATACGCAGGGCACAAACCACCAGTTTTTGCTGGCCGCGGGAGAGAATCTCCGCGGCATTGTGCGCCCCCAGGCGCAGACGCAGGTCTGCGCGTTGCGGTCCAGCCTGGGTATGCCCAAGCTGCTGATCGCGGAGCAGAGTAGCTGCCAGCACATCGTTCAGCGGCTTGTCCTTGTCCCAGCCGCGGTAGTAGCTCAGAGTCAGGCCTTCCAGCTCCACCAGCTCGGCAAGAATTCGCTCGAAAACCGGCTTCAGCGCCTGGATATAGGCCCGGCGATACTCGTCCAGCTCTTCGCTGGCCAGGCACAATTCGCGATCCCAGGCGGCCTGCAAAGCGCCGTCCAGTGTACCATGCCGCAGCCACGAGTTCCGCTGCCGCAGGGCCTTCTGCAGGCGCTGCCAGGCCGGCAGGAAACGTTGTTCCACGTGGAACACTCCCCAGTCGAGGAACTGCCGGCGAATCTTCGGCGCCCCCTCGAGCAGGCGGAAACTGTCCGGATTGATCACCTGCAGCGGCAGCACTTCGGCCAGCTGCGCCGTACTGCGCGCACTCTGTCCGTCAATACGAATATGCAGCTCGCCCTGACGATCGCGAGAAATCCCCAGGTTGCTGGAGCGTTCGTCGGCATGCTGCACCTGGCCGAATACCGTACAGGCCGGTTGCTCGTACTGAATCATCGGCAGCAGTTTGTTGCTGCGAAAGGAGCGGGCCAGGCCAAGCAGGTGAATGGCTTCCAGCAGGCTGGTCTTGCCGCTGCCGTTGGCGCCGTGAAGGATATTGATGCGAGGGGAGGGGGAGAGCGTCACCGGGTGCAGATTACGCACCGCGGTGACGGTGACACGCGAAAGGGACATTCAGGGGTTACAGGCGCATCGGCATAACGACATAGGAAGAATCGTCATTGCCGGCTTCCTGCACCAAGGCGCTGCTGTTGGCGTCGGACAGGATCAGGCGCACCTGTTCGGTGGTCATCACGCCCAGCACGTCGAGCAGGTAGCTGACGTTGAAACCGATCTCCAGCGAGCCGCCGTTGTAGTCGACCGCCACTTCTTCTTCCGCTTCTTCCTGCTCCGGGTTGTTCGCCTGGATCTTCAGCAGGCCGCTGGCCAACTGCAGACGGATGCCGCGGTACTTTTCGTTGGACAGGATGGAGGTGCGACTGAAGGCTTCACGCAGGGCCTGGCGATCGCCGATGACCAGCTTGTCGCCACCACGCGGCAGCACGCGCTCGTAATCCGGGAACTTGCCGTCCACCAGCTTGGAGGTGAAGGTGAACTCGCCAGTGGTGGCGCGAATATGGTGCTGACCGAGGACGATGGCCACTTCGCCGTCCTGCTCGGTGAGCAGACGGGCCAGCTCGAGGATACCTTTGCGCGGCACGATGACCTGGTGCTTCTCGGTGTTCTCGATGGCGGCATCCATGGCGCACATGGCCAGGCGGTGACCGTCGGTGGCAACGGCGCGCAGCACGCCGGTCTGCACTTCGATCAGCATGCCGTTGAGGTAGTAGCGCACATCCTGCTGGGCCATGGCGAAGCTGGTACGCTCGATCAGGCGGCGCAGCTTGCTCTGGATCAGCGAGAAGGTCAGCGACCCCGGGCCTTCCTCGACGGTGGGGAAATCGTTGGCCGGCAGAGTCGACAGGGTGAAACGGCTGCGACCAGCCTTGACCAGCAGCTTCTGCTCGTCGACGCGGATATCGATCAGCGCATCACTGGGCAGACTCTTGCAGATGTCCATCAGCTTGCGTGCCGGCACGGTGATTTCGCCCGGCTCGGCACTGTCTTCCAGGGCCACGCGCCCAACCAGTTCGACCTCCAGGTCGGTACCGGTCAACGACAGCTGCTGGCCTTCGACCACCAGCAGTACGTTCGACAATACCGGCAAGGTCTGACGGCGTTCGACGACGCCGGCGACCAGTTGCAGGGGTTTCAACAAGGCTTCGCGTTGAATGGTGAAATGCATGGTCTAGTCCCTTGCCTAATGAGGCTGCGTGTCAGGTAGTCAGGGTGCGCAGCAGGTTCTTGTAGTCCTCGCGGATATCCGCGTCGGATTCCCGCAGTTCGGCAATCTTACGACAGGCGTGCAGAACTGTGGTGTGGTCTCTTCCGCCAAAAGCATCGCCGATTTCCGGCAGGCTGTGGTTGGTCAATTCTTTCGACAAGGCCATGGCCACCTGGCGCGGGCGCGCGATGGAGCGCGAGCGACGCTTGGAGAGCAGGTCGGCAATCTTGATCTTGTAGTACTCGGCCACCGTGCGCTGGATATTGTCCACACTGACCAGCTTGTCTTGCAGGGCCAGCAGGTCTTTCAGCGACTCGCGGATCAGCTCGATGGTGATCGGCTGGTTGGTGAAGTGCGAGTGGGCGATTACCCGCTTGAGTGCACCTTCCAGCTCGCGCACGTTGGAACGAATGCGCTGGGCGATAAAGAAGGCGGCGTCGTGCGGCAGATCGACCTTGGTCTGCTCGGCCTTCTTCATCAGGATGGCCACCCGGGTTTCCAGCTCCGGCGGCTCGACCGCCACCGTCAGCCCCCAGCCGAAGCGCGACTTCAGACGCTCTTCCAGGCCTTCGATTTCCTTCGGGTAACGATCGCTGGTGAGAATCACCTGCTGGCCGCCCTCGAGCAGGGCGTTGAAGGTGTGGAAGAACTCCTCCTGGGAGCGCTCCTTCTTGGCGAAGAACTGGATATCGTCGATCAGCAAAGCGT
Organism: Pseudomonas alcaligenes; assembly: GCF_014490745.1. Taxonomy (NCBI): domain Bacteria; kingdom Pseudomonadati; phylum Pseudomonadota; class Gammaproteobacteria; order Pseudomonadales; family Pseudomonadaceae; genus Aquipseudomonas; species Aquipseudomonas alcaligenes. Next base: position 4,928,240 of record NZ_LZEU01000001.1, read on the forward strand.
CCACCGAACGGTAGAAACGCTTGAACTCGTTGATCGCATTGAGCTGCAGCGCCTTGACCATGTCAGCGACGAAGCGCTCGGAATGCAGGTAGACCACCTTGGCATTCGGATTCTTCTTCAACAGGTGGTTGCCCACCGCATGCATCAGGTGGGTCTTGCCCAGGCCGACACCGCCATACAGGAACAGCGGGTTGTAGCCGTGCTTGAGGTTATCCGCCACCTGCCAGGCCGCGGCGCGGGCCATCTGGTTGGACTTGCCCTCGACGAAGTTCTCGAAGGTAAAGGTGCGATTCAGGTAACTGGTGTGCTTCAGCGCACCCTCGACCTGAACCGAGCGCTCGGTCGGGCGAGGGGCGGGCACCGGCGGACTGCTCAGCGGATCGCTGCTGGGCTGCTCTGCTACGGCGGGAGCGACAGCGCGAGGGACTTCGGCAGCGCCACTATTAATAGTCGGTGCCGGGGCCGCGACACGTGGAGCGGCGCTGCGCTTGCTGCCGATCAGCAGGGACAGGCCAGGAGCCAGGCCGTTGGCACGCTCGGCCAGCAACTCCAGCAGGCGCACCATGTATTTTTCATTGACCCAGTCGAGCACGAAGCGGTTGGGGGCATAGACCCGCAGCTCATCACCTTCGGCTTCCACCTGCAGAGGGCGGATCCAGGTATTGAATTGCTGTGCGGGCAACTCGTCGCGTAGCAGCTCAACACACTGCTGCCAAAGTTCAACGGACACTGACATCCCCTAGGTCGCTACGGTTGGCGAGGCAAAAAACAGCCTGCATTGTAGCCCTGCCCAGGCTGAGTTATCCACATGATTTACCGTTCTCATCCGAACAAAATCAAGGATTTATTAGTGTTTCCAAGGTTCACGCATGACGCCGACAAAGCTGTGGATAAAGGTAACCTGAAGCCTTTGGAAAAGCCTGGGGAAAAGCGCGGAGCAAACCGCCCTGTGGGCAAAAACGCCTTTCATGCACAGCCCGCCACCAGCCAGCGCACAGCTGCAGCACGGCTTACCGACAGCTTTCCCGAGCGCTGAAAGACAGACCAGGCCTGGCCTGCAGCGACTTACCCACAGAACCCACGCCCACTAAAAGCTATAAACACTTCTAGTCTTTCAAGAATTCCTTTCCTTTTATCTATCTTTCTCTTGGGAAGCCTGGTTGGAAATTGACCTGAGCCTCGGCTTTCACTAGAATCGCCGGTCTCTTTAAACGGGGGCCATTCCGGCCCGTAGTGGACCCACCAGGTAACGCACCATGAAACGCACTTTCCAACCCAGCACTATCAAGCGCGCTCGTACCCACGGTTTCCGCGCCCGCATGGCCACCAAGAACGGCCGTGCCGTCCTGTCGCGTCGTCGCGCCAAGGGCCGCAAGCGTCTGACCGTCTGATAAACCGGAACGGGTGGTGAGTCGAGACTTCGGTCGGGAAAAGCGCCTGCTGACTCCCCGGCACTTCAAAGCGGTTTTCGACTCACCCAGCGGCAAAGCCCCCGGCAAGAACGTACTCCTTCTCGCTCGTAGCAACGGTCTCGACCATCCCCGCCTGGGGCTGGTGATCGGCAAGAAAAGCGTCAAGCTTTCCGTCGAGCGTAACCGCCTGAAACGCCTGATCCGGGATTCCTTCCGGCTCAATCAGGAGTTGCTGGCCGGTCTGGATATTGTCGTGGTGGCCCGCAAGGGTTTGGGCGATTTGCACAACCCGGAACTGCACGAGCAGTTCGGCAAATTGTGGAAACGCCTGGCCCGCCAGCGCGCAGCCCCTGAACCGAAAACCGACTCAGGGGTGAGCGATAGTCCCCATGCGTAAACTGGCGATCCTTCCGATCCAGTTCTACCGCTACGCCATCAGCCCTTTGATGGCCAGTCACTGTCGCTTCTATCCCAGTTGTTCCTGCTACACCCAGGAAGCCATTGAAACCCATGGCCTCCTGCGGGGTGGTTGGCTCGGCATTCGCCGCCTGAGCCGCTGCCATCCCTGGAATCCCGGTGGTTACGACCCGGTTCCCCCCTCTTCCTCCCCTTCGATGACCGAGTAATCCATGGATATCAAACGCTCGATCCTGCTCGTCGCCCTGGCCGTCGTCGCCTACATGATGGTGCTGCAGTGGAACAAGGATTACGGCCAGGCCGCGCTACCGGCCCAGACCGCAACCATTGGTGGCCAACAGACCACCCTGCCGGACAGCAACAGCGCTGATGCCGCCCATAGCGATGTGCCGAGCGGCGTCGACAGCAGCAGCCTGCAGCCCAGCGCCGCGCCGGTCAGCGCCGAGCTGATCCGGGTCAAGACCGACGTGCTCGACCTGGCCATCGACCCGCGCGGCGGCGATATCGTGCAGCTGAACCTGACCGCCTACCCGCGCCGCCAGGATCGCCCCGATGTGCCGTTCCAGCTGTTCGACAACGGCAGCGAGCGCACCTACCTGGCACAGAGCGGCCTGACCGGCAGCAACGGCCCGGATGCCCGCACCAGTGGCCGTCCGCTGTACAGCAGCGCGCAGCGTGAATACCGCCTGGCCGACGGCCAGGATCAACTGGTCGTCGATCTCAGCTTCAGCGAAGCCGGCATCAACTACACCAAGCGCTTCACCTTCAAGCGCGGCCTCAATGCCCAGTGCACGGCCAAGCAGCAGGCCCTGAAGAAGCCAGGTTGCGTCGATCCGTCTTCCTACCAGGTCGAAGTGCGCTACCTGATCGACAACCAGAGTGCACAGAACTGGAGCGGCAGCCTGTACGCCCAGCTCAAGCGCGACAACAGCGGCGATCCATCGTCGACCACCGCGACCGGCACCGCCACCTACCTGGGTGCAGCGATCTGGACTCCGGAGAAGTCGTACACCAAGGTGTCGATGAAGGACATCGACAAGCAGCAACTGAAGGAAACCGTACAGGGCGGCTGGGTCGCCTGGCTGCAGCACTACTTCGTCACTGCCTGGATTCCCAGCAAGACCGACAGCAACCTGGTGCAGACCCGCAAGGATGCCCAGGGCAACTACATCGTCGGTTTCACCGGCCCGGCGCTCAACGTGGCCGCCGGCGCCAAGGGCGAAACCAGCGCCATCCTGTATGCCGGCCCGAAGATCCAGAAATACCTCGGCGAGCTGTCCCCGGGTCTGGAGCTGACCGTCGACTACGGCATTCTGTGGTTCATCGCCCAGCCGATCTTCTGGTTGCTGGAACATATCCACAGCCTGCTGGGCAACTGGGGCTGGTCGATCATCGCCCTGACCATCGTCATCAAACTGGCCTTCTTCCCGCTGTCCGCCGCCAGCTACCGTTCGATGGCGCGCATGCGCGCGGTGTCGCCGAAGCTGCAGGCGCTGAAGGAACAGCATGGCGATGATCGCCAGAAGATGTCCCAGGCGATGATGGAGCTGTACAAGAAGGAGAAGATCAATCCGCTCGGCGGCTGCCTGCCGATCCTGGTGCAGATGCCGGTCTTCCTCTCCCTCTACTGGGTACTCCTGGAAAGCGTGGAAATGCGCCAGGCTCCGTGGCTGCTGTGGATCACCGACCTGTCGATCAAGGATCCGTTCTTCCTCCTGCCGATCATCATGGGCGCCACCATGTTCATCCAGCAGCGCCTCAACCCGACACCACCGGATCCCATGCAGGCCAAGGTGATGAAGCTGATGCCGATCATCTTCACCTTCTTCTTCCTCTGGTTCCCGGCTGGCCTGGTGCTGTACTGGGTGGTCAACAACTGCCTGTCGATCGCCCAGCAGTGGTACATTACCCGCCAGATCGAGGCGGCCACGGCGAAAGCCTGAACCCGCTAAGCTGCACAAGACGCCCCCTCGTGGGGCGTTTTGCTATCCGCAAGATATCCACAGTCGAGAAGCTGATCATGTCCAACGCTCGCGAAACCATCGCCGCCGTCGCCACCGCCCAGGGCCGTGGGGGTGTCGGCATCGTGCGCGTCTCCGGCCCCCGAGCACGCGCCATTGCCATCACCCTGGCCGGTCTGGAACCGAAACCACGCCATGCCCATTACGGCCCCTGGCACGACGATGACGGCGAAGTGATCGACCAGGGCCTGCTGCTGTTCTTCCCCGGCCCGCACTCCTTCACTGGTGAAGACGTGCTGGAGCTGCAGGGCCACGGCGGCCCGGTGGTGCTCGACATGCTCCTGCAACGCTGCCTGCAGCTTGGCGCGCGCCAGGCCCGCCCGGGAGAGTTCAGCGAACGCGCCTTCCTCAATGACAAACTCGACCTGGCCCAGGCCGAAGCCATCGCCGACCTGATCGAAGCCAGCTCGGCCCAGGCCGCGCGCAATGCCCTGCGCTCGCTGCAGGGCGAGTTCTCACGGCGCGTGCATGAGCTGACCGAGAAGCTGATCGAGCTACGCATCTACGTGGAAGCCGCCATCGACTTCCCCGAGGAAGAGATCGATTTCCTCGCCGACGGCCATGTGCTCGGCCTGCTCGATGGTGTGCGCGACAACTTATCCACAGTGCTGCGTGAAGCCGGCCAGGGTGCCCTGCTGCGCGACGGCATGACCGTGGTCATTGCCGGTCGGCCCAACGCCGGCAAGTCCAGCCTGCTCAACGCCCTGGCCGGGCGCGAGGCGGCCATCGTCACCGAGATCGCCGGTACCACCCGCGACGTGCTGCGCGAACATATCCACATCGACGGCATGCCGCTGCACGTGGTGGATACCGCCGGCCTGCGCGACACCGAGGATCATGTCGAACGCATCGGCGTGGAGCGCGCACTCAAGGCCATCGGCGAGGCCGACCGGGTGCTGCTGGTGGTCGACTCCACAGCCCCGGAAGCCGCCGATCCCTTTGCCCTGTGGCCCGAGTTCCTCGACCAGAAACCCGATCCGGCGCGGGTCACCCTGATCCGCAACAAGGCCGACCTGTCGGCGGAAACGGTGGAACTGACCACCTGTGCGGATGGCCACGTCACCCTCAGCCTGTCGGCCAAGTCCACAGCCGGGCTGGATCTGCTGCGCGAGCACCTCAAGGCCTGCATGGGTTATCAACAGACCGCCGAGAACAGCTTCAGCGCCCGCCGCCGCCACCTGGAAGCCCTGCGCCTGGCGTCCAGCCACCTCGAGCACGGCCGTGCCCAGCTGACCCTGGCCGGTGCCGGCGAACTGCTGGCCGAGGATCTGCGCCAGGCCCAGCAGGCCCTGGGCGAAATCACCGGCGCATTCAGCTCCGACGACCTGCTCGGGCGCATCTTCTCCAGCTTCTGCATCGGCAAATAGCCCGGCCACCGGAAGTTATCCAACGCCTGAAATCCCCGGCCTGAGCCCTGTGGAAAACCAGGCCTGAGCTCGGTCGATAAGCCGGTCAGAAAGCTGATGACAAAACCATCTGTGCATAACAACCCAATTCATCCACAGGGGGTGGGCAGCTTGCCCAGTGGAAAGTGCCAGGAATGGCACAGGGTTATCATTCGCTGTAGGCCTTGAATGGCAAGGCCTGTAGCAATCTATCCACAGAAAGCTGCTGCACCATACATAAGAATAAAAATAAGGCTTTATATAAATTCATTCTTTTTATTCTCTATAAGCCTGAAAGCCGACCGACTGGCTATTTTTTGTGCAGAAGGCTTCATTCACTCAGGCTAAGTCCCTATACTTGCGCCCCTTCCTATTTTTCCCTTTTCTACAGGCACGAGGTGCGTGGTGGATTTCCCTTCCCGTTTTGACGTGATCGTGATCGGCGGCGGTCATGCCGGTACCGAAGCTGCGCTGGCAGCCGCACGCATGGGCGTGAAGACCCTGCTGCTGACCCACAACGTGGAAACCCTCGGCCAGATGAGCTGCAACCCGGCCATCGGCGGTATCGGCAAGAGCCATCTGGTCAAGGAGATCGATGCCCTCGGCGGTGCCATGGCGCTGGCCACCGACAAAGGCGGCATCCAGTTCCGCGTGCTCAACAGCCGCAAGGGCCCGGCCGTACGCGCCACCCGCGCCCAGGCTGACCGTGTGCTGTACAAGGCAGCCATCCGCGAGATCCTGGAGAACCAGCCCAACCTGTGGATATTCCAGCAGGCGGCCGACGACCTGATCGTCGAGCAGGATCAGGTCAAGGGCGTGGTCACCCAGATGGGCCTGCGCTTCATGGCTGACAGCGTGGTGCTGACCACCGGTACCTTCCTCGGCGGACTTATCCACATCGGCCTGCAGAACTATTCCGGCGGTCGTGCCGGCGATCCGCCCTCGATCGCCCTGGCCAAACGTCTGCGCGAGCTGCCGCTGCGCGTCGGCCGGCTGAAGACCGGTACCCCGCCGCGTATTGACGGCCGTTCCGTGGACTTCTCGGTGATGACCGAGCAGCCCGGCGACACGCCGACCCCGGTGATGTCCTTCCTCGGCAATCAGGCCATGCACCCGCGCCAGATCAGCTGCTGGATGACCCATACAAACGCGCGCACCCACGAGATCATCGCCAGCAACCTGGATCGCTCGCCGATGTATTCCGGCGTGATCGAGGGCATCGGCCCGCGTTACTGCCCGTCGATCGAGGACAAGATCCATCGCTTCGCCGACAAGGACAGCCACCAGGTGTTCATCGAGCCCGAGGGGCTCACGACTCATGAGCTGTACCCCAACGGTATCTCCACCTCGCTGCCGTTCGATGTGCAGCTGGAGATCGTGCGTTCCATCCGCGGCATGGAAAACGCCCATATCGTGCGCCCCGGCTACGCCATCGAGTACGACTACTTCGACCCGCGTGACCTCAAGTACAGCCTGGAGACCAAGGTCATCGGCGGCCTGTTCTTTGCCGGCCAGATCAACGGCACCACCGGCTATGAAGAAGCCGGTGCTCAGGGCCTGCTGGCCGGGGCCAACGCCGCGCTGCGCGCGCAGGGCAAGGAAAGCTGGTGTCCGCGCCGCGACGAGGCCTATATCGGCGTGCTGGTCGACGACCTGATCACCCTGGGTACCCAGGAGCCGTACCGCATGTTCACTTCGCGCGCCGAATACCGGCTGATCCTGCGCGAGGACAATGCCGACCTGCGCCTGACCGAGAAGGGCCGCGAGCTGGGCCTGATCGACGACGCCCGCTGGGCCGCCTTCGAAGCCAAGCGCGAAGGTATCGTCCAGGAAGAACAGCGCCTGAAGAGCACCTGGGTGCGCCCGGGCACGCCACAGGGGGATGCGATTGTCGAGCGCTTCGGTACGCCGCTGGCCCACGAGTACAACCTGCTCAACCTGCTCAGCCGCCCGGAGATCGACTACGCCAGCCTGATCGAAGTGACCGGCACTGGTGCCAGCGACCCGCAGGTCGCCGAGCAGATCGAGATCAAGACCAAGTACGCCGGTTACATCGAGCGTCAGCAGGAAGAGATCGAGCGCCTGCGCGCCAGCGAAGACACCAAGCTGCCGGCCGACATCGACTACGCCGCCATCTCCGGGCTGTCCAAGGAGATCCAGGGCAAGCTCGGCAAGACCCGTCCGGAAACCCTCGGCCAGGCCTCGCGTATCCCGGGCGTGACCCCGGCGGCGATTTCCCTGTTGCTGATCCATTTGAAGAAACGCGGCGCTGGCCGTCAGCTGGAGCAGAGCGCCTGATGTCCGCCGTCACCCAACGCCATGCCGATGAACTCGCGCAAGGCGCGCAGACGCTTGGCGTCGCCCTGACCGCCCAGCAGCAGGAACAGCTGCTGGCCTACCTGGCGCTGCTGATCAAGTGGAACAAGGCCTACAACCTGACCGCCGTGCGCAATCCGGACGAGATGGTCTCGCGCCACCTGCTCGACAGCCTGTCGGTGGAGCCCTTCGTCGCCGAGCGCGGTGCCAGTTGGCTCGACGTCGGCAGCGGCGGCGGCATGCCGGGTATTCCCCTGGCCATCCTGTTTCCCGGGCGGCAGTTCACCCTGCTCGACTCCAATGGCAAGAAGACCCGCTTCCTCACCCAGGTGAAGCTGGAGTTGAAACTGGCCAACCTGGAAGTTATCCACAGCCGGGTCGAGGAATTCCGTCCCGAGGTGCCGTTCGCCGGTATCTGCTCGCGCGCGTTCAGTTCGCTGCAGGACTTCTCCGACTGGACTCGCCACCTCGGCGACGGCCATACCGAGTGGCTGGCGATGAAGGGCGTGCACCCGGACGACGAGCTGCAGGCGCTGCCGGCGGACTTTCGCCTGCAAAGCACGCACGTGCTCAAGGTTCCCGGTTGCCAAGGCCAGCGCCATCTGTTGATACTGCGACGCTCGGTCTAGGGGGAAGCACAAGATGGCCAAGGTATTCGCAATCGCCAACCAGAAAGGCGGCGTGGGTAAGACCACCACCTGCATCAACCTGGCTGCCTCGCTGGTCGCGACCAAGCGCCGTGTGCTGTTGATCGACCTTGATCCACAGGGCAACGCCACCATGGGTAGCGGTGTGGATAAGCAGGCGCTGGAGCACTCGATCTACGATGTGCTGATCGGCGAGAGCACGGTCGGCGAGGCCATGCAGTTCTCCGAGCATGGCGGCTACCAGCTGCTGCCGGCCAACCGCGACCTTACCGCCGCGGAAGTTGCCCTGCTGGAAATGAAGATGAAGGAGAGCCGCCTGCGCTACGCCCTGGCGCCGATCCGCGAGAACTACGACTACATCCTCATCGACTGCCCGCCTGCGCTGTCCATGCTCACGGTCAACGCGCTGGTCGCCGCCGATGGCGTGATCATCCCCATGCAGTGCGAGTACTACGCACTGGAGGGCCTGAGCGACCTGATGAACAGCATTCAGCGCATCGCCCAGCTGCTCAACCCGAGCCTGAAGATCGAAGGCCTGCTGCGCACCATGTACGACCCGCGCATCAGCCTGACCAACGACGTCACCGAACAGCTCAAGGCACACTTCGGCGACAAGCTCTACGACGTGGTCATCCCGCGCAACGTGCGTCTCGCCGAGGCGCCCAGCTTTGGCATGCCGGCGCTGGTCTACGACAAGCAATCCCGTGGCGCCATCGCCTACCTGGCGCTGGCTGGCGAACTGGTGCGCCGTCAGCGCAGCACCGCCAAAACCGCTACTGCATAAGGAATCCCATGGCCATCAAGAAGCGCGGGCTCGGCCGCGGACTCGACGCCCTGCTCGGCGGTACCACCGCTGCCACCCTGGAAAACGAGGCGGTGCAGGTCGATAGCCGCGAGCTGCAGCACCTGCCGCTGGATCTGGTGCAACGCGGCAAGTATCAGCCGCGCCGCGACATGGATCCGGCCGCGCTCGAGGAGCTGGCCAACTCGATCAAGGCCCAGGGCGTGATGCAGCCGATCGTGGTGCGCCCCATCGGCGGCGGTCGCTTCGAGATTATTGCCGGCGAGCGGCGCTGGCGCGCCAGCCAGCAGGCCGGCCTGGACAAGATCCCGGCCATGGTGCGCGAGGTGCCGGACGAGGCAGCCATCGCCATGGCGCTGATCGAGAACATCCAGCGCGAAGACCTCAACCCGATCGAGGAAGCCGTGGCCCTGCAGCGCCTGCAGCAGGAGTTCGAGCTGACCCAGCAACAGGTCGCCGACGCGGTGGGCAAGTCGCGTGCGACCATCACCAACCTGCTGCGCCTGATCGCCCTTCCCGAGGAGATCAAGACTCTGCTGTCCCATGGCGATCTGGAAATGGGCCATGCCCGCGCCCTGCTCGGTCTGCCCCTGGAAAGTCAGGTCGAAGGTGCGCGACATGTTGTCGCACGCGGCCTCACCGTGCGCCAAACCGAGGCACTGGTTCGCCAGTGGCTGAACAGCAAGGACAAACCCGCCGACAAGCCCAAGGCCGACCCCGACATCAATCGTCTGGAACAGCGCCTGGCCGAGAAGCTAGGGGCTCCGGTGCAGATCAAGCACAGCCAGAAGGGCAAGGGCCAGCTGGTCATCCGTTACAACTCGCTGGACGAGCTGCAGGGTGTGCTGGCCCACATTCGCTGAAATCCGGACACAATTGGACGTGTAGCGGGCGGTCGGAATTCACTACCGGCCAGTTGAACAGGGGGGGAACCCCCCCTATACTCTGCGCGCATTTTGTCGGCACAAACTATGCCAAGTCGTTGATTTAAAGGCGGCCGACGCCAGAGGAACAGTAGTGATGGATGCCCGCACGCCAAACCGCCTGCCCTTCCATCGTTTGCCGGTGTTTCCGGTGCTGCTGGCCCAACTGGCCGTGTTACTGCTGGCTGCCGCTGCCTTGTATGGCTGGCGCGGCCCGGTAAGCGGTTACTCGGGACTCTGTGGGGGGCTGATTGCCTGGCTGCCCAACCTGTATTTCGCCCACAAGGCGTTCCGCTTCAGCGGTGCGCGGGCTGCCCAGAGCATCGTCCGGTCTTTTTATGCCGGCGAGGCGGGCAAACTGATTCTGACGGCAGCGTTGTTCACGCTGGCGTTTGCGGGGGTGAAACCGCTGGAGCCGCTGGCACTGTTCGGCGTGTTCCTGCTGACCCAGGTGGTCAACTGGTTCGCCCCGCTGCTGATGAGAACAAGACTTTCGAGACCTTAGAGCGTTTGAGGCAAACATGGCAGAACAAACCGCTTCGGGCTATATCCAGCACCACCTGCAGAACCTGACTTTCGGGAAACTGCCGACCGGTGACTGGGGCTTTGCCCACACTGCGCAAGAAGCAAAAGAAATGGGCTTCTGGGCCTTCCACGTAGACACCCTGGGCTGGTCGGTGTTCCTCGGCCTGGTGTTTATCCTGCTGTTCCGTGCGGCCGCCAAGCGCGCCACCAGCGGTCAGCCGGGTGCCCTGCAGAACTTTGTCGAAGTCCTGGTCGAGTTCGTTGACGGCAGCGTCAAAGACACCTTCCACGGTCGCAACAACCTGATCGCACCGCTGGCTCTGACCATCTTCGTCTGGATCTTCCTGATGAACCTGATGGACCTGATGCCGGTCGACTTCCTGCCGCTGCTGGCAGCGACCATTACCGGTGACCATCACCTGCCGTTCCGCGTGGTAGCCACCACCGACCCGAACGCCACCCTGGGCATGGCCCTGTCGGTGTTCGCCCTGATCATCTTCTACAGCATCAAGGTCAAGGGCATCGGCGGTTTCCTCGGCGAACTGACCCTGCATCCGTTCAGCAGCAAGAACATCGTCATGCAGATCGTGCTGATCCCGGTGAACTTCCTGCTCGAGTTCGTCACCCTGGTCGCCAAGCCGATTTCCCTGGCTCTGCGTCTGTTCGGCAACATGTATGCCGGCGAACTGATCTTCATCCTGATTGCCGTGATGTTCGGCAGTGGCATGTTCCTGCTCAGCACCCTGGGTGTTGCGCTGAACTGGGCGTGGGCGGTGTTCCACATCCTGATCATCACCCTGCAGGCGTTCATCTTCATGATGTTGACCATCGTCTATCTGTCGATGGCGCACGAAGACAACCACTAAGAGGCTTCGGCCTCTTTAGGTAACGAAAACCGCTTTACCGCTTCACTTAACCCTTTAAACAAATACGACGTAAAAGTCGGGAGGAAAAATGGAAACTGTAGTTGGTCTCACCGCGATTGCTGTTGCCCTGCTGATCGGTCTGGGCGCTCTGGGTACTGCCATTGGCTTCGGTCTGCTGGGCGGCAAATTCCTGGAAGGCGCTGCTCGTCAGCCGGAAATGGTTCCGATGCTGCAGGTGAAAATGTTCATCGTCGCCGGTCTGCTGGACGCCGTGACCATGATCGGTGTTGGTATCGCTCTGTTCTTCACCTTCGCTAACCCGTTCATTGCTCAAGTAGCCCAGTAATTCCCGGTTTCGGGAATTTGGACTGACAACGAGAGCGAGGTATTGGCGTGAACATTAATGCAACCCTGATTGGCCAGGCCGTTGCGTTCTTCATTTTCGTGCTGTTCTGCATGAAGTTCGTATGGCCTCCGGTCATCACGGCTCTGCGCGAACGCCAGAAGAAGATCGCTGAAGGTCTGGACGCCGCCAACCGTGCGGCTCGCGATCTGGAACTGGCCCACGAGAAAGTGGCCCAGCAACTGCGCGAAGCCAAAACCCAGGCTGCTGAAATCATCGAGCAAGCCAAGAAACGCGGTACTCAGATCGTCGACGAAGCCCGTGATCAGGCTCGTGTCGAAGCTGACCGCGTGAAGGCTCAGGCTCAGGCCGAGATCGAACAGGAACTGAACAGCGTTAAAGATGCCCTGCGTGCCCAAGTGGGTGCCCTGGCCGTCGGCGGTGCTGAGAAGATCCTGGGTGCCACCATCGATCAAAACGCGCATGCGGAGCTGGTTAACAAACTGGCAGCCGAAATTTAAGCGAGGGCGATCATGGCAGAACTGACCACGCTGGCCCGACCTTACGCCAAGGCTGCTTTCGAGCACGCTCAGGCCCACCAGCAACTGGCCTCCTGGTCAGCCATGCTTGGCCTGGCTGCAGCGGTGTCGCAAGACGACACCCTGCAGCGCGTGCTCAAGGCTCCGCGTCTGACGAGTACAGAAAAGGCCACCGCTTTTAACGAAGTGTGTGGTGACAAGTTCGACGCCCAGGCACGTAACTTCATTTCCATCGTTTCCGAAAACGGCCGTCTCGGCCTGTTGCCGGAAATCGCCGCCCAGTTCGAGCTGTACAAGGCCGAGCAGGAGAAGTCGGTAGACGTGGAAGTGACCAGTGCCTTCGCATTGAGCACCGAACAGCAAGACAAACTCGCCAAGGTTCTCAGCGCACGGCTCAGCCGAGAAGTGCGTCTGCACGCGACGGAAGACTCCTCCCTCATCGGTGGTGTCGTGATCCGCGCGGGCGACCTGGTTATCGATGGCTCGGTTCGCGGCAAAATCGCGAAGCTGGCCGAAGCGTTGAAATCTTGAGTTTGAAGGGGCAGCAGAGCAATGCAGCAACTCAATCCTTCCGAAATTAGTGAAATCATCAAGGGACGTATCGAGAAACTCGACGTCTCTTCCCAAGCCCGCAACGAAGGTACCGTGGTATCCGTTTCCGACGGTATCGTGCGTATCTACGGTCTGGCCGACGTCATGTACGGCGAAATGATCGAGTTCCCGGGCGGCGTCTACGGTATGGCGCTGAACCTGGAGCAAGACTCCGTCGGCGCCGTAGTGCTGGGTGCATACACCAGCCTCGCCGAAGGCATGAGCGCCAAGTGCACCGGCCGCATCCTGGAAGTACCGGTTGGTCCGGAACTGCTGGGCCGCGTAGTCGACGCACTGGGCAACCCGATCGATGGCAAAGGCCCGATCAATGCTCAAGCCACCGACGCCGTCGAGAAAGTCGCTCCGGGCGTGATCTGGCGTAAGTCGGTCGACCAGCCGGTACAAACCGGTTACAAGTCGGTCGATGCCATGATCCCGGTAGGCCGTGGCCAGCGCGAGCTGATCATCGGTGACCGTCAGATCGGTAAGACCGCTCTGGCCGTCGACGCCATCATCAACCAGAAGAACAGCGGCATCCGCTGCGTCTACGTAGCCATCGGTCAGAAGCAATCGACCATCGCCAACGTGGTGCGCAAGCTGGAAGAAGCTGGCGCTCTGGCCAACACCATCGTGGTTGCCGCCTCGGCTTCGGAATCGGCTGCTCTGCAGTTCCTGGCTCCGTACGCCGGTTGCACCATGGGCGAATACTTCCGCGACCGCGGTGAAGACGCTCTGATCGTGTACGACGACCTGTCCAAGCAGGCTGTTGCCTACCGCCAGATCTCCCTGCTGCTGCGCCGTCCGCCGGGCCGCGAAGCCTACCCGGGTGACGTGTTCTATCTCCACAGCCGTCTGCTGGAGCGCGCTTCCCGCGTTTCCGAAGAGTACGTCGAGAAGTTCACCAATGGCGCCGTGACTGGCAAGACCGGTTCCCTGACCGCTCTGCCGATCATCGAAACCCAGGCTGGCGACGTTTCCGCGTTCGTTCCGACCAACGTGATCTCGATCACCGACGGTCAGATCTTCCTTGAATCGGCCATGTTCAACTCGGGTATCCGTCCGGCCGTCAACGCCGGTATCTCGGTTTCCCGCGTGGGTGGTGCCGCTCAGACCAAGATCATCAAGAAGCTGTCCGGTGGTATCCGTACCGCTCTGGCTCAGTACCGTGAACTGGCGGCTTTCGCCCAGTTCGCTTCTGACCTGGACGAAGCTACCCGCAAGCAGCTGGATCATGGTCAGCGCGTTACCGAGCTGATGAAGCAGAAGCAGTACGCGCCGATGTCGATCGCCGACATGTCGGTGAGCCTGTATGCCGCCGAGCGTGGTTTCCTGGCCGACATCGAAGTCGCCAAGATCATCAGCTTCGAGCAGGCCCTGATCGCCTTCTTCAACCGTGAGAACGCCGCTCTGATGGCGAAGATCAACGAGAAGGGCGACTTCAATGACGACATCGATGGCCAGCTGAAAGCCGGTATCGAGAAGTTCAAGGCCACCCAAACCTGGTAAGCCGCAGTGGGGGCCTGCGGGCCCCCGCTTGCTAACCTGATAGGTGTTACATGGCAGGCGCAAAAGAGATTCGCAGCAAGATTGCGAGCATCAAAAGCACGCAGAAGATCACCAGCGCCATGGAAAAGGTGGCGACCAGCAAAATGCGCAGAGCTCAACAGCGCATGGCTGCTAGTCGTCCCTACGCGGAGCGTATCCGCCAGGTGATTGGTCATCTGGCCAACGCCAACCCGGAATATCGTCACCCGTTCATGATCGAGCGTGAAGTCAAGCGCGTCGGTTACGTGGTGGTGAGTTCGGACCGTGGTCTGTGCGGTGGTCTGAATACCAACCTGTTCAAGGCTCTGGTCAAGGACATGGCGAGCAATCGCGAGCAAGGCGTAGAGGTTGATCTCTGCGTGATTGGCAGCAAGGGTGCGGCGTTCTTCCGCAACTTTGGTGGCAATGTCGTTGCTGCGATCAGCCACCTGGGCGAAGAACCGTCGATCAACGATCTGATCGGTTCCGTCAAGGTCATGCTCGATGCTTACCTCGAAGGTCGCATCGATCGTCTGTCCGTGGTCTCGAACAAGTTCGTCAATACCATGACGCAAAAGCCGACAGTGGAGCAGCTCGTTCCCCTGGTGGCGACTCCGGATGAAGGTCTCAAGCACCACTGGGACTACCTGTACGAACCCGACGCCAAGCAGATCCTCGACGGTCTGATGGTGCGTTACGTGGAGTCGCAGGTGTACCAGTCGGTAGTAGAGAACAACGCTGCTGAACAAGCGGCGCGGATGATCGCGATGAAGAACGCCACCGACAACGCTGGCGATCTGATCAAAGACCTGCAGCTGATTTACAACAAGGCGCGTCAGGCAGCGATCACCCAGGAAATTTCGGAAATCGTCGGCGGCGCTGCCGCGGTTTAAGAACGGTTCAAATATTCAGAGGAACCAAAGATGAGTAGCGGACGTATCGTTCAAATCATCGGCGCCGTTATCGACGTGGAATTCCCGCGTGATCAGGTGCCGAGTGTTTATGAAGCGCTGAAAGTAGTCGGCGCCGAAACCACCCTGGAAGTTCAGCAGCAGCTGGGCGACGGCGTGGTTCGTTCCATCGCCATGGGTTCGACCGAAGGCCTGAAACGCGGCCTGGACGTCACCCGTACCAACAAGGCCATCTCCGTACCGGTCGGTAAAGCGACCCTGGGCCGGATCATGGACGTGCTGGGCAACCCGATCGACGAAGCTGGCCCGATCGGCGAAGAAGAGCAGTGGGAAATCCACCGCGCTGCGCCGTCCTATGCCGAGCAAGCTGGCGGCAACGAGCTGCTGGAAACTGGCATCAAGGTAATCGACCTGGTCTGCCCGTTCGCCAAGGGCGGTAAAGTCGGTCTGTTCGGTGGTGCCGGTGTCGGCAAGACCGTAAACATGATGGAACTGATCCGTAACATCGCCATGGAACACAGCGGTTATTCCGTGTTCGCTGGTGTGGGTGAGCGTACTCGTGAGGGTAACGACTTCTACCACGAGATGAAGGACTCCAACGTTCTCGACAAGGTAGCCCTGGTCTACGGCCAGATGAACGAGCCGCCAGGCAACCGTCTGCGCGTGGCACTGACCGGCCTGACCATGGCCGAGAAGTTCCGTGACGAAGGTCGTGACGTTCTGCTGTTCGTCGACAACATCTATCGTTACACCCTCGCCGGTACCGAAGTATCCGCACTGCTGGGCCGTATGCCTTCCGCAGTAGGTTACCAGCCGACTCTGGCCGAAGAGATGGGCGTTCTGCAGGAGCGTATTACCTCCACCAAGAACGGCTCGATCACCTCGGTACAGGCCGTATACGTACCTGCGGACGACCTGACCGACCCGAGCCCGGCGACCACCTTCGCCCACTTGGACGCCACCGTCGTACTGTCGCGTGACATCGCCTCCCTGGGTATCTACCCGGCCGTGGATCCGCTGGACTCCACCTCCCGCCAGCTCGATCCGCTGGTTGTTGGTGTTGACCACTACGAGACCGCGCGTGGCGTGCAGTACGTTCTGCAGCGCTACAAGGAACTGAAGGACATCATCGCGATCCTCGGTATGGACGAACTGTCGGAAGCTGACAAGCAGCTGGTATCCCGTGCTCGTAAGATCCAGCGCTTCCTGTCCCAGCCGTTCTTCGTGGCCGAAGTCTTCACCGGTTCGCCAGGCAAGTACGTTTCCCTGAAGGACACCATCGCTGGTTTCAGCGGCATCCTGAAAGGTGACTACGATCACCTGCCGGAGCAGGCGTTCTACATGGTTGGCAGCATCGACGAAGCCATCGAGAAAGCCAAGAAACTGTAATCCCCTGTGCGCCCGGCAACGGGCGCTCGTGAGGCAAGCGTATGGCCATTACTGTCCATTGCGACATCGTCAGCGCCGAAGCGGAGATCTTCTCCGGTCTGGTCGAGATGGTGATCGCGCACGGCAACCTGGGCGATCTCGGTATCGCTCCGGGCCACGCCCCGCTGATCACCGACCTGAAACCGGGCCCGATTCGCCTGGTCAAGCAGGGCGGCGAGCATGAGGTGTACTACATCTCCGGCGGTTTCCTCGAAGTGCAGCCGAACATGGTGAAGGTCCTGGCCGACACCGTGACTCGCGCCGGCGACATCGATGAAGCAGCTGCTCAGGAGGCCCTCAAGGCCGCCGAGAAAGCACTCAACGAGAAAGGCTCGGAATTCGATTACGGTTCCGCCGCCGCTCACCTGGCCGAAGTTGCAGCCCAGCTGCGCACCGTCCAGCAGATGCGCAAGAAGTACTGAGTCCCGTACTCCGGCTTTAGCGCACGCAAGTAAAAGGGTAGCCTTGGCTACCCTTTTTCTTGTCTGCCGTTTTTATCCACAGGCGCTATTGCGTCTGTGTCCGCTCAGGATCCTGCCATGTCCCTCGATATCGTCATCCTCGCCGCCGGCCAGGGCACCCGCATGCGTTCTGCCCTGCCCAAGGTGCTGCATCCGGTAGCTGGCAAACCCATGCTGGCTCATGTCATCGACACCGCCCGCCAGCTCGCCCCGCGCAAGATCCACGTGGTTATCGGCCATGGTGCCGAGCTGGTTCGCGAGCACCTGGCGGCGGACGATATCCACTTCGTGCTGCAGGCCGAGCAGCTGGGTACCGGCCATGCCGTGGCCCAGGCACTGCCTCAGCTTTCCGCGGACAAGGTGCTGATCCTCTATGGCGATGTACCGCTGACCCGGGTGGAAACCCTGGCCCGCCTGCTGGAACAGGCCAGCGACAGCCATCTGGGCCTGCTCACCGTCAACCTGGCCGACCCCACCGGCTATGGCCGCATCATTCGCAACGAAGCCGGCGTGGTGCAGGCGATCGTCGAGCAGAAGGATGCCAGCGCCGCGCAGCGCACCATCAAGGAAGGTAACACCGGCATCCTCGCGGTACCGGGCAAGCGCCTGGGCGACTGGCTGGGGCGGCTGTCCAACAGCAATGCCCAGGGCGAGTACTACCTCACCGACGTGATCGCCATGGCCGTGGCCGACGGCCTGCTGGTGGCCACCGAAACCGCCCAGGACGAGATGGACGTGCTCGGCGCCAACGACCGCATCCAGCTGGCCCAGCTCGAACGCCACTACCAGCAGCGCGCGGCACGCAGCCTGATGGCCCAGGGCGTGACCCTGCTCGACCCGGCGCGCTTCGACCTGCGTGGCGAGGTGAGCGTCGGCCGCGACGTGCTGATCGACGTCAACGTGATCCTCGAAGGCCAGGTGGTCATCGAGGACGGCGTACAGATCGGCCCCAACTGCGTGATCAAGAACAGCACCCTGCGCCGCGGCGCCATCGTCAAAGCCAACTGCCACCTGGATGGTGCCGAGCTGGGCGAGGGCGCCGACTGCGGCCCGTTCGCCCGTCTGCGCCCGGGCGCCAAGCTGGGCGCCAAGGCCCACGTCGGCAACTTCGTCGAGCTGAAGAACGCGGTACTCGGTGAAGGCGCCAAGGCTGGCCACCTGAGCTACCTGGGCGACGCCGAGATCGGTGCCCGCAGCAATATCGGCGCCGGCACCATCACCTGCAACTACGATGGCGCCAACAAGTTCCGCACCGTGATGGGCGAGGACGTGTTCATCGGCTCCAACAGCTCCCTGGTCGCCCCGCTGACCCTGGGCGATGGCGCCACCACCGGCGCCGGCTCCACCGTGACCCAGGACGTGCCGGCCAAGACCCTGGCCGTGGGCCGCGCCAAGCAGCGCAACATCGAAGGCTGGAAGCGTCCGAGCAAGAAGTAACGACGGCGCGCTCCACAAAAAGGCGGCCCAGGCCGCCTTTTGTCTGCTCGAGGCTTGACCATCAGCTTTCGTTAGGTTTTGATTCGCACACTTATCTTTCGAATCGAAACTTAATGATCTCCAAGCGCAACACACCGCAGCGTCGTCACACCATCCTCGCCTTGCTCGCCGAGCAGGGCGAGGTCAGTGTCGATCAGCTGGCCAGCGCCTTCGCCACTTCCGAGGTGACCATCCGCAAGGATCTCGCCGAACTGGAGAAGAACGGCCTGCTGCTGCGTCGCTACGGCGGCGCCGTGCCCATGCCGCAGGAGTTGATCGGCGAGCCGGCGCAGCCGGTTTCCCCATACAAGCAGGCCATTGCCCGCGCCGGGGTTGAACGCATTCGCGAGCACGCGCGGATCATCATCGACAGCGGCACCACCACGGCAGCGATGATCCCGCAGCTTGGCCACAAGCCCGGCCTGGTGGTGATGACCAACTCGCTGAGCGTGGCCAATGCCCTGCGCGACATCGAGCACGAGCCGATGCTGCTGATGACCGGCGGCACCTGGGATCCGCACTCGGAATCCTTCCAGGGCCAGGTGGCCGAGCAGGTGCTGCGCTCCTACGATTTCGACCAGCTGTTCATCGGTGCCGATGGCATCGACCTGCAGCGTGGCACCACCACCTTCAACGAGTTGCTGGGCCTGTCGCGGGTCATGGCCGAGGTGGCGCGCGAAGTCATAGTCATGGTCGAGAGCGACAAGGTCGGCCGCAAGATTCCCAACCTGGAACTGCCCTGGGGCAGCGTCCACACCCTGATTACCGATGACCGCCTGGATGCCCGGGCGGCTGAACAGATCGAAGCGCGCGGGGTCAATCTGATCCTCGCCGCTGTGCATTCCTAAGGAGAACAGCCATGTGTGGCATTGTTGGCGCCGTCGCCGAACGCAGCATCACCCCGATCCTGGTCGAAGGCCTCAAGCGCCTGGAATACCGCGGCTACGACAGCGCCGGCGTGGCCGTCTTCACCCAGAGCGGTGAACTGCAGCGCTGCCGCCGCGTCGGCAAGGTCGCCGAACTGGGCCAGGCCCTGGCCGGCACGCCGCTCAACGGCCACCTGGGCATCGCCCACACCCGCTGGGCTACCCATGGCGCGCCCAGCGAGCGTAACGCCCACCCGCACTTCTCTGGTGAAGAGCTGGCCGTGGTGCACAACGGCATCATCGAGAACCACGAGGAGCTGCGTGAGCGCCTCAAGGGCCTCGGCTACGTGTTCAGCTCGGATACCGACACCGAAACCATCGTCCACCTGCTGCAGCACAAGCTGCAGCAGCTCGACGACCTGGCCGCCGCGCTCAAGGCCACCATTCCCGAACTGCATGGCGCCTACGGCCTGGCCGTGATCAGCGCCAAGCAGCCCGATCGCATCCTCGCCGCCCGCAGTGGCAGCCCGCTGGTGATCGGCCTCGGCCTGGGCGAGAACTTCCTCGCCTCCGACCAGCTCGCCCTGCGCCAGGTCACCGACCGCTTCATGTACCTGGAAGAAGGCGACATCGCCGAAATCCGTCGCGACAGCGTGCAGATCTGGGACGCCAACGGCCAGTCGGTGCAGCGCGAGCAGGTGCAATACCACGAAGGCGCCGAGGCCGCCGACAAGGGCGAATACCGCCACTTCATGCTCAAGGAAATCCACGAGCAGCCCAAGGTCGTGCAACGTACCCTGGAAGGCCGCCTGGGCACTGATCACGTCCTGGTGCAGGCGTTCGGCCCGCAGGCCGAAGAACTGTTCGCCAAGGTACGCAACGTGCAGATCGTCGCCTGCGGTACCAGCTACCACGCCGGCATGGTTGCCCGTTACTGGCTCGAAGGCCTGGCCGGTATCCCCTGCCAGGTCGAAGTGGCCAGCGAGTTCCGCTACCGCAAGGTGGCGGTACAGCCGGACACCCTGTTCGTCAGCATCTCCCAGTCCGGCGAAACCGCCGACACCCTGGCCGCCCTGCGCAACGCCAAGGAGCGCGCGCCGGGCAACGGCGGCTATCTGGCCAGCCTGGCCATCTGCAACGTCGGCATCAGCTCCCTGGTACGCGAATCCGACCTGACCCTGCTGACCCAGGCCGGCCCGGAAATCGGCGTGGCCTCAACCAAGGCCTTCACCACCCAGCTGGTTGGCCTGATGCTGCTGACCCTGTCCCTCGGCCAGGTGCGCGGCACCCTCGAAGCCGGCGTGGCCGCCGAACTGGTGGAAGAACTGCGCCGCCTGCCGACCCGCCTGGGCGAAGCCCTGGCCATGGACAAGACCGTGGAGAAGATCGCCGAACTGTTCGCCGAGAAGCACCACACCCTGTTCCTCGGTCGTGGCGCGCAATACCCGGTGGCCATGGAAGGTGCGCTCAAGCTCAAGGAAATATCCTACATCCACGCCGAAGCCTACCCGGCCGGAGAGCTCAAGCACGGCCCGCTGGCCCTGGTCGACAGCGACATGCCGGTGGTCACCGTGGCGCCGAACAACGAGCTGCTGGAAAAGCTCAAATCCAAC